>DASWIE010000133.1:0-62968 GCA_036397815.1 Candidatus Limnocylindria bacterium | reverse complement strand
CCGCTCGACGAGCTCGAGCCGGTCGTCGATCCCAGCGGCTGGTTCAGCGTCCAGCTGCGCTACAGCTACCTGGTCGGCAGCGCGCCCGCGGCGGCCATGGTCGAGGACCGCGTGGTACTGGTCGACGGCGAGGACGAGGAGACCGCGCTCGGACGCGCGATCGAGATCGCGGAGGAGTACGAGGACGAGTTCGAGACCGATGCCGGCGAGGCGGGCGTGATCCGTTTCGAGGGGATCGTCGCGATCAAGGAGCTTGACGACCCGCCGGCGGCGGGCACCGAGGTCTGGCACGAGCTCATGTCGCCGGCCGGCGTCGAGACCGATGCCGATGGCGAGCCGCTCCCGGCCCTGCGTCCGGGCGAGATGGCCTTTCCCCGCGCCCACGACGAGTGAGCGGCTGGCGCTCCGTCGCGTACAGCGCAGCGCGACCGCTCCTCTTCCGATTCGATTCCGAGCGGATCCATCGCCTCAGCGTCAGCGGCCTCCGCATCGCGGGCGGCAATCCGATCGGACGGGCGCTCCTGGGCGTGATGGGCGGCGTCGGCCGCCAGGCGCGCCCAGTCGATGTGCTGGGCCTTCGCTTCCGGAACCCGGTCGGCCTCGGCGCCGGCTTCGACAAGGACGCGGTGGCGCTCCGTGGCTGGGCTGCCCTGGGCTTCGGCTGCATCGAGGTCGGAACGGTCACGCCCGAGCCCCAGGCCGGCAACCCTCGGCCGCGCCTCTTCCGGCTCACGCAGGACGAGGCGCTCATCAACCGGATGGGCTTCAACAACGCGGGAGCGGCAACGGTCGCGCGCAACGTGATGCTCGCCCGCCGCCACCTCCCGCCCGGCGTCATGGTCGGGGTCAACATCGGGCGGGGACGGGCCGCCGCCGATGAGGACGCCGCCGCCGACTACCTCGCGGCCCATCGCCTGGTCGCCCCGGTCGCGGACTACCTGGTGATCAATGTCTCCTCACCGAACACGCCCGGCCTGCGTCGCCAGCTCCAGGACCCGCAGCGCCTGGTCGCGCTGCTCGGGTCGCTCGCCGAGGCGGGCGAGCGCATCGGCTACCGGCGCGCGTTGCTCGTCAAGCTTGCCCCCGACCTCGCCCCGGCAGCGTTCGACCGTCTGGTCACGACCCTGGCCACCTCCCCGGCCTCGGGACTGATCCTGGCGAACACGACGCTGGCGCGCGAGCGGATGCGCTCGCCGGGCGCCGGGGAGTGGGGAGGCCTCTCTGGCCGCCCGCTGCTGGCGCGGACCATGCCCCTCGTGGCGCGGGCGCGATCGCTGGCCGGCGACCGGCTCGCGATCGTGGCCTCAGGCGGGCTCGCCTCGGCAGAGGACGTGGCAGGCGCGTTCGATGCCGGCGCGGACCTGGTGCAGCTCTGGACCGGGCTGGTGTACCGCGGTCCGGGGCTCATCGGCGAGGCCGCGAGCGCCGCGCGGTCCAGGGCCGCGCAATCGGGCTGATAGGATACGCAGCAGTCTAGCCAGGGGCGCGGGCAGGACGCGCCGCTCCGCCTTCGGAGTTGTTGGTACCGATGTCGATCGAGACCTCTTCCTCCGCCGCGGCTGCCCGCCCGACGGCGCCGCACATCGTCACCGAGCTGCCGGGCCCCAGGGCGCGGGCGCTGATCGCCCGAGACGAGGCGGTCGTCAGCCCCAGCCTCACCCGCGCCTATCCGCTGGTTGCGGAATCGGCGAACGGTTGCGTGGTGACCGACGTCGACGGCAACCGCTTCCTCGACTTCGCGGCTGGCATCGCCGTCTGCAGCACCGGGCACGCCCATCCGACCGTGGTCCGCGCGATCCAGGAGCAGGCGGCCCGCCTGATCCACATCGCGGCGACCGATTTCTACGAGCCGCGCTACCTGGAGTTCACGGAGCGGCTGGCGGCCATCGCCCCGTTCGCCGAGCCGGCGCGCGTCTTCCTCACCAACTCGGGCACGGAGGCGATCGAGGGTGCCATCAAGCTCGCGCGCTACCACACCCATCGGCCCGGCATCATCGCCTTCGAGGGCGCCTTCCACGGGCGCACGCTGGGAGCGCTCTCGCTCACCAACTCGAAGCTCAAGCAGCGCGCCGGCTTCGGCCCGCTGCTGCCGATGGTCTACCACGCTCCCTTCCCACGCGTCCGCGCCTGGCGCGAACGCTCGGGCGGCGACGGCACCGCCGAGCTCGACGTGCTGCGCGGCGCGATCCTGGGCCGGCTGATCGCCCCCAGTGACGTGGCGGCCATCGTGGTCGAGCCGGTCCAGGGCGAGGGCGGCTACTTCCCGGCGCCGCCCGCCTTCATCGCCGGGCTGCGTGAGATCTGCGACGAGCACGGCATCCTGCTGGTCGCGGATGAGATCCAGTCGGGCATGGGCCGCACCGGGACGTGGTGGGCGATGGAGCGCTACGGCGTCGAGGCCGACATCGTGACCACCGCCAAGGGGATCGCGTCGGGCATGCCGATCGGCGCCTTCATGGCGCGGGAATCGGTGTGGACCTGGCCGGCCGGGGCGCACGGCTCGACCTTCGCCGGCAATCCCGTGTGCGCCGCGGCGGGACTGGCCACCCTCGACCTGCTGGCCGATGGGCTGATCGAGAACGCGGCACATGCCGGCGTCGTGCTGCGCGAGGGCCTGGAGCGGGTCGCCGACGGCTGCACCGCGGTGCGTGACGTCCGCGGCGTGGGACTGATGGTGGGCGTCGAGTTCAGGACCCACGAACAGGCCGAGGCGGTCGAACGAGCGGCGTTCGAACGGGGCCTGCTGGTGCTCGAGTGCGGGGCGTCGACCCTGCGCCTGTGCCCCCCGCTCGTCGTCGACGATGCGACGCTGGAGGTGGGGATCGGTCTCTTCGCTGAATCGCTCGGCGCGGTCGGCCACCCAGTGCCGGGGATCGCCGAGACCGGGGGATGAGCCGCGTCCTCGTCACCGGGGCGTCGGGGCAGGCCGGCGGCGGGGTGGTCGAGGCCTTCCTGGCGGCCGGCTGGCAGGTGGCGGGCACGACCCGAGGCGCGGCCCCGGACGATGCCGCTCCCGGCCTTACGTGGGTCTCGATGGATCTGGCCGACGAGGAATCCGCCCGGGCCGGCTTGGTCCAGGCGGCCGAGCGCATGGGGGGTATCGACGCCGTCGTCTGCCTGGCGGGAGGCTTTCGGCTGACACCGGTCGACGAGGCGAGCTGGGCGGACTTCGCCGGTCTGATCGACCTTGACTATCGACCGACGGTCGTCACTGTCCTGGCCGCACTTCCCCACCTGGGCGAGGGTGGCAGCATCGTGACCATCGGCGCCAAGGCGGCCCAGGCCCCCGGGCCCCGTTCGACCGCATACGTGGCCGCCAAGGCCGGCGTGATCGCCTTCTCGGCCTCGCTGGCGGCCGAGCTGCGGCCACGCGGCATCCGGGTGAACTGCGTGATGCCCGGGACCATCGACACGCCGGCCAACCGCGAGTCGATGCCGAATGCCAAGACCGCGACCTGGGTCACGCCGCGCCAGCTCGGTGAGCTGCTGCGCTACCTAGCCTCGCCGGAGTCGTCACCCCTGACCGGCGCGGCCATCCCGATCGGCTGACCTACTGCGCTGGGGCGTGTTCCCGCCTCCCGGGATCGCCTGCTGATCGTAACGGCCAAGTTGGACCCTGTGCGGTGGCCCGGATGGCCACGCCGATCATGACGCGACCCCAGCGGCCAAATTGAGGCACGAACTTGGCTGTTGTGATCGGTGGGTGTTCGCAGATCTAGTTCAGCAGGTCGCTCAGCGAGGTGAGCGTGAAGCCGCGCTCTCGCAGCCCGGGAACCATGATCTCCAGCGCATCGAGCGTCTCGTAGCCGCCCAGGTGCATCAGCACGTTCGATCCGCCCTCGGCCGTGGTGATCACCTTGGTCGCGATCTGCTGCGCGGTCGGACCGCCGTCGCTGATCGGCTTCCAGTCGATCGTGTCGATGTCCCACATGAAGGTCTTCGTATAGCCCGCTGAAGCGGCGGCGCTGAGCACGACGGCGTTGAGCGAGCCGTACGGCGGACGCCAGTACGGGCGTGGGTCCTGTCCGGTCAGCTCCTCCAGGATGGCGGCCGCGTCCAGCAGCTCGGCGCGGATGAAGTCGGCCGTGGGCGTCCCGCCGATCTCGCATGGCGCGTTGGTCGGCGACCCTCCGCCGCCGCGCACCAGGTCGCAGTGGTGCATGGTGTGGTTCCCGATCTCGAACAGCTCGGGGTTGGCGCGGACGATCTCCATGATCTTCCGGCCTTCGGTGGTCTTCGCCATGGCGCCCGTCGGAAAGAGGGTGGCACACACCTCGTTGGCGATCAGGAAGTTGAGGATCTGCACGCCGGGGTCCAGCCGCCCGCCCATATCGAAGGTCAGCGCCACGCCGTCGTCGGCGCCCGGCACCACCTGGAAGGTCTCGGAATCGCCTGCGGCAACCCGATTTCCGGCTCGGCAGCCGCTTCCGACGGGCGGCGGAGGGCTCGGGGAGAATGCGCCCGCGGTCGGCGTGGCGACAGGCGTGGCACCCGCCTCGGCGGCCACGATCAGGATCCAGCCGGTCTCGAGCGAGTCGGGATCGTCGACCAGGCTCGGGTAGCGGTCGGCGTTCCAGGCCTTCAGCTGGTTGACGGTAGTGCCCCAGGCGCGGGCAATCGAGGAGAGTGTGTCGCCACCCTGCACGGCATAGGTGGTGGTCCCGGCTGGCGCGCTCGGCTGCGGCGTGGGAGTGGAAGGCGTGGCGGTCGGCAGCCCGGGGCTGGGACTCACCTGACCGCTGCAGGCGGCGAGCGCCAGGCACAGAACAAAGGCGGCGCCGGTCCGGCGCCGTCGCGCGCGCCCCATCGGTCCCATCCAGGCGCTAGTTCGGGTTGTAGCGCAGGTCGCTGGTGCTGACCGGGGGCATGGCGCCATCGGCCAGCAGGCGGGCTTCGCGACGAAGGAGGTCGAGCTCGGCCTTGAGCCGGCTCGCCGCGTCGGGCAGCTCCAGGAGCTGCTGCTTGCGGGTCAGCTCGATCTGGAGGACGCCGCCCACCGCGTAACTGGCGGCGAGCGGGTCGTCCGGAAGGCGGATTGGCTTGAGGACCTCGTCCAGCGAAGCGGCCACCTCGGTGATCTCCTGCGACTCCGTTCCCAAGGACGCCGCGGAGGCCACGAACCGTTTCACCGTCTCGAGGTAAGCGTCGAGCGCCGCCTGCACCTCCGGGAGCAACGCGTCGGCGGCCGCCGCGTCGCCCGCCTCGTCGTCAAGCGGCGTCACGTCGACCGTGGCGTACTCGCCGGAGCGGTCAACCTCGCCCAGCAGCGCGCGGGACGCGCCCACCACGAGCAGGACCCAGCGTCCGTTGGGCAGCCGCTCGGCGCGGCGCACCTCCACGATCGTGCCGACCCGTTGGGTCCGTGTGCCACGCCCGATCTGGTCGCCAACCTCCGCACCGTCAGTGATCATGCTCACCACGAATCGGCCCGCGAACGGCGAGCCGTCGGCCAGCACGTCGCGAGTCATGGCCCGGTAGCGCGGCTCGAAGACGTGGATCGGCAGCGGCAGGTGCGGGAAGACGACGACGTGGAGCGGGAAGTACGGCAGCCGCATGGCTCCGGCATGCTGGCACGCCTGTCCGCAGTGTGCAAAGGGGCCGGCCGGGGGCTACTCCTGGTCGACGAAGTCCATGTCGATCTGTGCACGCTGCAGCTTGCCCGAGTAGTCGATGTAGACGCTCTTCCACTCGCTGAAGAAGTCGAGCGCGGCCTGCCCCACCTCGCGATGGCCGTTGCCGGTCGCCTTGGTGCCGCCAAACGGCAGGTGCGCCTCGGCGCCGATGGTGCCGTGATTCACGTACCCGAGCCCCGAGTCGAAGTCGCGGATGCTGCGGAAGGCGAGGTTGATGTCCCGGGTGAAGAGCGAGGTCGAGAGGCCGTACTTCACGCCGTTCACGACCCGCACCGCCTCGTCCCATGTGCCCACCGGAATGACCGATGTCACCGGGCCGAAGATTTCCTCCTGGGCGATGCGGGCATCGGCCTTGACCTCGGTGAAGATGGTCGGCTGAAAGAACGAGCCCTTGGCCAGAGCGCCCTCGCGCGCCGGCTCGCCACCGATCACCAGCTCGGCCTCATTGCGACCGATGGCGGCATAGCCGGCGATCTTCTCGACCGCGCGGTCGTTGATGACCGGCCCCACATCGGTCTTGTCGTCCAGACCATCCCCCAGCACCAGCGCCGCGACGCGCTTGCGCAGAGCCTCGACGAACCGGTCGTGGACCTTGCGATGCACGATCAGCCGCGAGGCGGCCGTGCAGCGCTGGCCGCTGGTGCCGAAGGCTGACCACACCACGCTGTCGAGGGCCAGGTCCAGGTCGGCGTCCTCCCAGATCACGATCGGGTTCTTGCCGCCCAGCTCCAGGCTGACGCGCTTCAACGTCTCCGCCGCGCGACGGCTGATCTCGATCCCGGTCTCGGTATGGCCGGTGAAGCTGATGACCCGCACGTCGGGGTGGCCCACCAGGGCGTTGCCGACGTCCGCCCCGCTGCCGGTCACCGCGTTCACGACGCCGGCGGGCACGCCGCCCTCGAGCAGCAGCTCGACGAAGCGGACGAGGCAGGCCGGCGTGTCGGAGGCGGGCTTGATGACGGCGGTGTTGCCGCAGATGAGCGCGGGGAACAGCTTCCAGGCGGGGATCGCCACCGGGAAGTTCCAAGGGGTGATGATCCCGACCACGCCGATCGGCTTGCGGATCGCCATGGCGAACTTGTCCGGCATCTCGGACGGGACGGTCTGCCCGAAGAGGCGCCGCCCCTCGCCCGCCATGTAGTAGGCGACGTCAATCGCCTCCTGGACGTCGCCTCGCGACTCGGGCAGCACCTTGCCCATCTCGCGCGTCATCAGGCGGCTGAGCTCCTCCTTGTGCTCGGCCAGCAGGCGGGCGACCTTGAACAAAATCTCGCCGCGCTTCGGCGCGGGCAGGAGCGACCACGACGGGAAGGCAGCCCTGGCGGCCGCCACCGCGGCCTCGACGTCGGCCGGACCCGAGGCGGCGAACTCGCCGATCACCTCGTCGTGGTTTGCGGGACTGACGCTTTCGAACGTGGCGCCGGACTTAGCGTCTACCCAACGGCCCCCAATCAGGTTCTTGTACGTGGTGCTCGCGGCGATCGACACGCGCAGATCTCCTCATGCGCGCCCGCAAGGCGCGGCGGTGACGGAAACAGTGCCTGCGATTCTACGCCGCCCATCTGCCCGGCTCGGCCGGGACATTCGCCCCTTTCGAGCCGGGGAGATGGCGCGCACCATCGGACCACAACTGAAGAGCCGACGTGTGGGAGTTTCCGTTTACTTGTAACGGGGCTGATGTAGTGGCACACCCACCGCGTCGGATCGTGACGGCGCCGGTCCGGCAACGGGCCGGCGTCGCCGTGCTGTGGGGATCCGCGCCTGCGGCCGCTCAGTCCTTGGCGTTGGGGCGCGTCATTGACAGCACGTCGAGCGCGCGGTCGAGCTGCTCCAGCGTGATCTTCCCCTGCTCGACGTAACCGCGCTCCAGCACCACCTCGCGGATCGTCTTGCCCTCGGCAAGTGCCTGCTTCGCGACCTTGGCGGCCTCGTCATAACCGATGAACCGGTTGAGCGGCGTGGCGATCGAGGGTGAGCTCTCCGCCAGCTGGCGGAGGCGCTCCGCGTTGGCGGTGATGCCGTCGACGCATCGGTCAGCGAAGAGTCGGCTCATGTTGGCCAGCAGCCGGATCGACTCCAGGAGGTCGTGGGCCAGGATCGGGAGCATGACGTTCAGCTCGAAGTTGCCGGCCGCACCTCCGAAGGCGACCGTGGCGTCGTTGCCGATCACCTGTGCGCAGACCATGCACATCGCCTCGGGGATCACCGGGTTGACCTTTCCCGGCATGATCGAGGAGCCCGGCTGCAGGTCGGGCAGGTTGATCTCGCCCAGCCCGGTGCGCGGGCCCGAGCCCATCCAGCGCAGGTCGTTGCTGACCTTGTAGAGGCTCACCGCGATCGTCCGCAGCTGGCCCGATGCCTCGACCAGCCCGTCGCGTGCCCCCTGCGCCTCGAAATGGTCACGCGCCTCGGTGAGCGGCAGGCCGGTCTGCGCCGCCACGTCGGCGATCACCCGGGCCGCGAAGCCGGGCGGCATGTTGATGCCGGTCCCGACCGCCGTCCCTCCCAGCGGCAGCTCCGCCAGACGAGGCAGGCTCGCCTCAAGCCGCTCGATGCCGTGCCGTACCTGCGCGGCGTATCCGCCGAACTCCTGTCCCAGCGTCACCGGTGTGGCGTCCATCAGGTGGGTTCGCCCGGACTTGACGACCGATGCGAACTCGTCCCGCTTCCGCTCCAGGGCGGCGGCCAGGTGGTCGAGGGCGGGGACGAGCTGCCGGATCACGCCGCCGGTGGCGGCGATGTGGATCGACGACGGGAAGACGTCGTTGCTGGACTGGCTGGCGTTCACATGGTCGTTGGGGTGTACGGGTCGGCCAAGCTTCTCGGACGCCAGCGTGGCGATGACCTCGTTGGCGTTCATGTTGCTGCTGGTGCCCGAGCCGGTCTGGAAGACGTCGATCGGGAACTGGTCGTCCCAGTCGCCGCGCGTCACCTCATCGGCGGCTTCGCGGATCGCCGCCGCCGTCTCCGCGTCCAGGATGCCGAGCTCGGCGTTCACCGTGGCGGCCGCCGCCTTGATGCGGGCCAGGGCCTCGATCTGCCCTCGCGCCAGCCGGAGGCCGCTGACCGGAAAGTTCTCGATCGCGCGCTGGGTCGTCGCGCGCCACTTCGCGCCTGCCGGGACCCGCACCTCGCCCATCGAGTCGTGCTCCACGCGGAATTCGCCGGCGGAATCGGCCTCCCCGGCGGTCATCGGTCGAGGTCGGACGGGTCGAGGTCGACGAAACGGATGACCGGCGGGATCAGGTAGGGCAGGAATCCGGACTCCAGCTCCTCCAGGATTCCTTCGCCTCGGCCCACCAGCTCGTTGACGAAGATGCCCCGATGGGTGGGCTGGAACTTCCTCAGCTTGTCAAGCGCTTGTGACAGGAGGTTGCGCGCGCCGCGCGCGTTGCGCCGCTGCAGGTGGAGCAGGCCGGCGGCGACCTGGATCAGGCCCTGGTAGAAGTTGCGCTCCTCGTCTGGCGCCGCTCGCCAGAGGACCTCCCAGGCTTCGTGGGCGTGCCAGTAGCGGACCCCGTTGAAGAGGGCGACGCCGCGGCGGAACAGCTCGTCGGCCGTCGCCTCGTCGAGTGGCGGAGTTCTGCCACGCGGCTGGTCGGCGTCCGCCGCGGACTCGCCCACCGGGGCGTCGGTCGCCGTCGGGGTGGGCTTGCGGCTGCGGCGCTTCGCCGTGGGCGTGCTGGTCGGCTCAGCCATCGGCCCCGATCGTAGCAGGCGCCGGCCGCGCCAAGCGCCAGGCGACCGAGTTTGGACGCTTGCAACGATCTCTCCACCCTTCTACGGTCATCAGAACACTCCACCGAAGAGGCGGGACATGGACGTCTACCGGAACCCCGACGAGGTGATCAAGCAGGTCGAGGACGAGGCGGAGCGATACGAGAAGCAAGAGGAGGTCGAGCACGAGCTCGAGGAGTCACCCGAAGGCGAGGGCGAGGAAGACGAAGAAGAAGAAGACGACGACGACGACTGACCGATGGGGACTAGGGTCGGCGTAAGTGTGCGAAGCCGGCGTAGATCGCGACGACACTTGCGACGCTGCCGATAAGCCCCAGGACCACCGCAGGGACCGCCCAATCCGGGCGTGAGCCACCATCGGTTGGGCCGATGAGGTACCCGAGCAGGAAGACCAGTCCCAACGGAGCCCAGGACATCGCCACCATGCGCAGGAAGGCCTCGGCGTACCGATGCCTCAGCACGAGCACGATCGCCGCGATGGCCGCGAATCCACCCAGGCCGAGGATCGGCCAGGCGTACCCCGGTCCCATCAAGATAGGAATGCCGATCGCCACGCCGACGATGGTGAGGAGCGCCAGCAGCGCAATCGGTAACCCCATCTTCCCAACCATGATCAGGTGGCGGCGCTCGCCGATCGTGCGGGGCCGCGCGCTGAAGTCAGGGCGTGCCCGGCGGGCCCCGAAGGATGGTGCGAAGCCATCCGAGGGGGTCGGCGGGCGCGCCACGACTCCATCGGTCTACCTCAATCGGCGATCTTCGCCATCACGTGCTTGAGGATCGTGTAGTCCTCGATCGAGTAGCTGCTCATGTCCTTGCCGTAGCCTGACTGCCCGAAACCGCCGTGTGGCATCTCCGAGGCGATGGTCAGGTGGTCGTTGATCCAGACGGTGCCGTAGCGCAGTCGACGGGCCGCGTTCAGGGCGCGCTTGACGTCACGGGTCCAGACCGATGCGGCCAGCCCATACGGGACGCCGTTCGCCCAGCGGATCCCCTCCTCATCGTCACTGAAGCGCTGGACGGTGACGACCGGCCCGAAGACCTCGGACTGGACGATCTCCGAGTCCTGCCCCACGTCGGTGATCAGGGTGGGCTTGTAGAAGAAGCCGCGGTCACCGTTCGTGTCGCCGCCGGCCGGCACCTGGGCGCCGTATCCGCGCGCGCGGTCCACGAAGCCGATCACCCGCTCCTGCTGTGAGCGGCTGACGAGGGGGCCCATGTCGAGCTCCGGATCGTCGGCGGGGTTGCCGAACTTGATCGACTCGACCGCGGGCACCAGGTGGCCGAGGAGCGCGTCGTAGACCTTGTCGCGGGCGATGATCCGCGTCGCCGCGGTGCAGTCCTGACCGGTGTTGAAGTAGCCGGCGAGCTTCACGGCCTCGGTCACGGCCTCGAGGTCCGCGTCGTCGAAGACGAGCACGGGTGCCTTGCCGCCCAGCTCGAGGTGTACGCGCTTGACCGTCTGCGCGGCGGCGGCCGCGATCTCCTTGCCGGTGGCCGTATCGCCGGTGAGGCTGACCATGTCCACCTGTGGATGGCTGACGAGGCGGCCACCCACCACCTTCCCGGGTCCGGTGATGACGTTCAGCACGCCCTTGGGGAAGATGTCGGCCGCCAGCTCGGCCAGCCGGATGGCGGTGAGCGGCGTCGCCGACGACGGCTTGAGCACGACCGTGCAGCCGGCAGCCAGCGCCGGGCAGAGCTTCCAGACCGCCATCATCAATGGGTAGTTCCAGGGTGCGACCTGGCCAACCACGCCGGCGGGCTCACGCCGCAGCATGCTGGTATGCGTGGAGAGGTATTCGCCCGCGGCCTTCCCCTCGACCACGCGCGCAGCGCCCGCGAAGAAGCGGACGTTGTCGACGGTGAACTCCACGTCGAAGTCGGCGACCCCCTTCGGCTTGCCGACGTTTGCGGACTCGAGGCTTGAGAGGTTCTCGGCGTCGCCGGCGATCGCCTCCGCCAGCTTGTGGAGGGCGTTGCTCCGTTCGGCGGGGGTCGTCAGCGACCACGCCTCGAACGCCTCGCGGGCGGCGGCCACGGCCCGGTCGACGTCGGAGGCATCACCCTTCGGGACCTCGGCGATCACCTCCTCGGTGGCGGGGTTGACGATCTCGCTCGTCTCGCCACTGGCGGCATCGGACCAGTCGCCGTTGATGAACATGCGGTGCTTCGTGCCGGTGAGCGTCATGGTTACCTCTGCGGGGCAAGCACGGTCTGAATGAGGGACCGATGGGCAGGGCGCGTTGGGGTCGGCACCTGCGTCGGTATCGGTCGATTCTACTGCCGGTCGTGACGGAATCGGCAGACTAGGTGTCCCTGACCGGCCGGAATCCGCCGTCGGCGGCGCGTGCCATGACGAACAGGAGATCGGCCAGGCGGTTCAGGTACGGCACCACCTGCGAGTCGGGAAGCTCGGCCGCCTGGGCCAGCGCCACGGCTCGCCGCTCCGCGCGGCGGACGATGCTGCGCGCCAGGTCGAGCGCGGCGCCGGTCATCGACTCGCCAGGGAGGACGAACTCGGCGGGCATCTCGTGTCCGGCCTCGATCGAATCGATCTCGCTCTCGAGCCAGGTCACCATCTCTGCGGTGACAAGGGTCAGGCCCGGCTTCAGCCGCGACCGCCGATCGAGATGCGTCGCCAGCTCGGCGCCCACCACGAACAGCTCGCGCTGGATGCGCACGATGAGCCCGGCCAGCACCGCTTCGGTGCGATCCGTCGCCGCGCCGATGGCCGCCCTGGCCAGGCCGAGTGCCGACACCGCCTCATCGGTCGTGCCATAGGCGTCGGTGCGCGCATCGGCCTTGCTGACCCGTGGGCCCCCGTACAGCAGCCCAGTCGTGCCGGCGTCGCCCTTCCGCGTGTAGATGCGCATGCCGGCTCGATGGTAGCGCGGCAGGCGGGCTAGAAGAGGCCGGGGGGCGGCTCCCAGCGGTCGGCCAGCAGCGTGACCTTGACCGGCGGCCCAACCACCTCCTCGGTCTTCTGCTTGACGGTCTGGATCAGCTCACCCGCCCACGGGCAAAAGGGCGTGGTGAGGACCATCTTGATCTCGGTGGGCGTGCCATCCGACCCGATCTCGACGTGCTTGATCAGGTCCAGGTCCACGATGCTCATCCCGATCTCCGGATCGTGGATGTCGTAGAGGGCGGTCATCACCTCGTCCACCTTGGCGAGGTTCGAATCGATTGTCATCGCAAGCAAGTGTACAGGGATCCGGTCACACCAGCCGCGTGTCGAATTTCGGGTGTGGGGCGGGGACCGCGGGCCTGATGCGGTTGTAGCCCTCGTACACGACGCCGTCGCGGTCGAGGGCGGCCCGCAGCTCCACGGCTTCCTGCGCCGCATCGGGTTGGCTGGCGTGGCAGGCCAGGGCAGCGAGCTTGCGCCCCGCCACGGGCGTGATGTCGATCCGATGCGTGGCGGCTCCCTCCTCCGCCGACAGGTCGTAGCGCTTTGTTGCCGGCCCGAAGACCGGCGCCATGACGTAGACCGCGTGCGGCGCTTCCCCTGCCTCGGCGAGACGCTCGACCGCCCAGCGCGTGGCGGACCCTACCACCACGTGGTCCGGGTGGCCGGTGATGCCGTGTGCCCCAAAGGTGATCACGGCGTCGGGGCGGCGATCGCCGAGCCAGATGGCGATATCGTCGACGAGCTGGGCGAACGGCATCTCGGCCACGCCCCCATCCGGGTATCCCTCCAGCAGGGTCACCTCCGTGAGGCCGATCTTTCCCGCAGCGCAGCGGAGCTCTTCCTCGCGCGTCGCGGCAATGTCCTCGTCCGACGCGCCTTCGGCCCCTCCTGCCTCGCCGCGGGTCACGACCAGGAGGCGCACCACCCGACCGGCGTCGTGGGCCACCGCCAGGGCGCCGGCGCAGCCGAAGCTCTCGTCATCGGGATGGGCCAGGACGGCCGCCAGGCCGCCGACCACGTCGTCCGGGCGGTCGCTCACCGCTCCTCCTCGTCCACCTCTTCGTCCGCCCCTTCGTCGTCGTCGCTGAGCCGCGGCGAGCCGCGTCGCTCGACGGCGGCCCTCATCGTACGCAGTACCGCCAGCTTGGCGCTGGCCACCTCGGCGATGAAGCGGCGGGTCCCGGTCTCATCGAGCGGCGACCCGGGCGCCGCCGAGCCGCGCCCCACGTTCAGCCAGGCGAGGTGGTATCGGTCCATTCGCCCCCACACCCGCTCGAGCAGCTCGTCGGAGTTGAGCAGCCAGGCCCTGAACAGGTTCCAGTCGGGCTGGGTGAGCAGCGCCTCGCCGTCCGCGATCAGCCGATCGGTGAGCGCCAGGAAGCGGCGGCGGGACATCACGGCCCTGCCGTGCGGGACCGCGGGCTGGACCATGACGGCGAGGATACGACCCGCGCGGCCGATCCGCGCCCCTTCGTACTATTGATCGAGCGACCCCGATCGCCCGAGACTCCCGTTGCATACCCGCACCACGAGACCGCGTGGATCGTTCCGAGCTCGCCGTCGGCATCGCGCGTGCCGGGGTCCGCCTGGCGGTGGTCCTCATGGCGCCGCTGGCCGTCGCCAGTCTCCGGCTCTTCGCCCCTTTCGAGCTGACGGCGACCGGCGCTGCGGCTTGGTTGCCAAGTGCAGCCGCGGGCCTGGCGGCGGCGGCCCTTGGCCTGGCCACCACGGTCGCCCTCGTGCGAGGCCTGCGCGCGGGCGACGCTGCCGGCCTGGCAGGAGCTGCCGGGGTGGGCGCCCTGGCGGTCGGTCTTGCGGTCACGGCGCTTCGCGCGCTCGCCACGCCCACTGCCTTTCCGGACCCCGGCCCGGCGGTCGCTGTCCTGGTCGGGGCCGCGTTCCTCCTCGGCGCGCGCCTCCTCCCCCACCCCGCGCTCCGCGGGCGTGCCGCCCGGGCGGCGGGCGGCATCGTCGTCTTCGCAGCGATCGAGGCGGCGCTCGCGGGCGCCATCTTCCTGATGCCGACGACGTCGGTCGTGCCCTGGCTGCACGCGGGAGCTGCCACGCTGGCGGCCGCCGCGGCCCTCTCTGCCAGATCGACCGCCCTGGGCCTGCTCGCCGGCGGCCTGGCGGCGTTGGCGGTCTCCCGGCCGGGCACGTTGGATGCGGTCGCGCCCCTTGCGGCCTTCGCCGTCGGCGGCCTGGCGATGGCCTGGTCGGGGGCGCCCCTGCAGATCAGGATACGTCCGGCGCTCACCACCGCCGACGAGGTCGGCGAATCGCCACCTCCGCTGCTGGCGTGGCCGCGCCCGTCGCGCGCGGCGCCGGCCGCCACCCCGGACGACGAGGCGAATCGCCTGGCTCGGGAGCTGCGCGGCGCGATCGAGGAGCTGCTCGAGACGCGCCGCACGATCGAGCTGCAGCGCGCCGAGATTGCCCGGGCCGCCAACACCGATCCGTTGACCGGGGTCGCCACCCGACGGGCCATCCTGGAGCGGCTCCGCGCCGAGGCGGCCGAGGCGCGGCGCTATACCCATCCGCTCGCTGTTCTCCTGCTGGACGTCGATGGCTTCGCGGGGATCAACCACGACCACGGCCTGGAGGTCGGCGACGTGATCCTGCGTGAGGTGGCCCTGCGCCTGCGACTGCGGATGCGAGCGGCCGACGCACTGGGCCGCGCCGGCGGCGACAGCTTCCTGGCGATCCTGCCGCACACGGACGAGCGCGGCGCGACCGTCTTCGCGGATGCCCTCATGCGCCGGCTTTCAACGCGGCCAGTGAGCAGCGCGGCGGGCGAGATCACCGTCCGGGTCTCGATCGGCGTGGCCTTCGTGCGCCCTGGAATGACCATGTCCGACGAGGAGCTCCTGGTCGCGGTGGACGAGGCGCTCGCCTCCGCCAAGGCCGCCGGGGGCAATCGAATCGCCTTCGATCGGCTGCACGGGCTCGCCAGACTGGATGAGCGGAAGGACGACGTCTCGCAGGCGGACCCCGCTGCTGACGCCGGGTGAGCTTGCGGGTCTTCATCGGTCACAAGGCCACAACATAGCGGCCTGACCTTATCCACACCGCTACATCTTGTGGATAAGGGCCCCGTTTCGGGCGGTGCTCGTGCTACCATCGCCGGTGCGATGCCCTCCTCCACCACGCTCTCCGCCAAGCTGATCTTCCCCACCAAGGAGATCGTGGAGGAGTTCTATCTCCCGATCATCTACACCGCCTGCCGGACCTGCTACTCGGAGCAGCTGCCCGACCAGATCTGGGACAAGGCGGTCAGCCGCCAGGTGGCCGACGAGAAGCAGCAGAGCCTGGTTCGCAAGGTGATGGAGTCGGGCCATGGCTCGACCATCGAGCACGTCAACTTCACGTTCGCCATCAGCGGCGTGACCCGGACGCTCTCCCACCAGCTGGTGCGCCATCGGGCCGGGACGGCCTTCGACCAGCAGTCGCAGCGCTACGTCAGCTTCAAGAAGCGGGACAACTACACGGTCCCCGACTCGATCGCCAAGGGCGACCTGCCCGATGACCTGGCCGGCCGCTTCCAGCAGGCGATCGACGACAACCTTGAGCTCTACGGGCAGCTGCTGCAGGCCGAGGTCCCGGCCGAGGACGCCCGCTTCATCTTCCCCAACGCGATGCAGACCAACCTGATCATGACGGTCAACCTGCGGCAGCTGATCCATATGAGCGGGCTGCGGCTGTGCACCATGGCGCAGTGGGAGATCCGCCAGCTGTTCAAGCAGATCCGCCACGAGATCTTCCGCGTCTCGCCCTTCTTCGGATCGTTCCTGGCGCCGAAGTGCGTGCCGCTCGGCTACTGCGACGAGATGGGCAACCGCGATGAGCATTGCCGCATCCGGCCCCACCGCGACACCGTGATGGCCGTGTGGGACGCCTATCGGGGCGGGGAGCTGGCCGAGATCGATGGACCGATCGTCCCCGAGAGCTCCCCGTTCCGACCGCGACCGCGCCGGACTCCCGTTCCGGTCGTCGACGGGGCCGATGTGCCTGCGCGGCCAGCGGGTATCGTCTCCAGTGAGTCCGCCGGAGACGCCGACCGCGTCTAGGGCTACCAGTCGGTGGTGGATCCATCCCCAAGCGTGAATCGGCGCTGCTCTTCCTCGCAGGCCTCGACCGCGCGGCGCGCCTCCGAGACGAAGAAGGTCGACATCTTCGTGGAGTCGACGATCAGCAGCGTGTGGCCACGCTCGTTCCGATCGAGGACGATGCGGTCCTCGCCATGGAAGCTGATCGCCCAGTTCGCCTGCAGCTGCACCAGCTCGGCGAGGACGACCTTCTCGCTGAAATACCAGTCCAGGTAGGCCGCATTCAGGGCGGCCACCACGTCACGAAGCTGCAGTGCCGTGTTGCGCCGCAGCCGTGACACGAAATGCACGATTCGCACTCGCGCGAAGGGATCGCCGACCCGCGCGATCTGGGGTGGGGTGAGGTCGGGGTCGGGCATGCCTGCCAGCGGTGGGCCGACCATCTGAGCGTCGGTATCGGTCTCCGTCACGCCGGATATTCTGCCCGATCAGCCGATGCGCGTCCCCAGATCGCACTCGGGATTCGGCTCCAGGAGCCAGACCTCGCCGCCTTCGCCCATGGCCCCGAGGACCAGCACCTCACTGGCGAGGCCGGCGATGCGACGTGGCGGGAAGTTGACAATGGCCACGACCTGACGTCCTACGAGCGCGGCTGGATCGGGGTACGTGACGGTGAGCTGGGCGGAGCTGACCCGATGGCCGAGCTCCGGCCCGAAGTCGATGCGCAGCCGGTATGACGGCTTGCGCGCCTCCGGAAATGAAGCTGCCTCGACGATGCGGCCGACTCGCATGTCGACCCGTGCGAAGTCCTCGAACTCGATCATTGCCGCACGGTAGCAGCCAGCCACCATGCCATCTGCAAGTGTTCAGATCACCTGAACACTTACGGACACGGTCGAGCCGCGAAGAAGAAGGCCCGGCGCGAAGCCGGGCCTGAGAGCAGGGTTGGAGCCCCGTCTACTGCTGCTTGTTGGCCTGGCCCGGGGCGTTCGCCTTCCCGTGGCCCTCGCCCTGACCGCCGCCCATGACCCAGCCGATGCCGGGGCGCAGGTTGAGGTCGCCGTCGGGGTCCGCCTCGTTCAGTTGGCGGGCTATCTCCCCCCAGCCCATGCCATCGTCGCGCATGCCTGCGACATCGGCATCGGTCGCGGCACCCCAGGCGAGGATGCGAACCGCGCCGCCGACGCCATAGGTGGCGGCCAGCTCGGCGACCGTCGCGGCATCGGTCACGATGGGCGGATCGAGTGCGCCGAGGCGATCGACGACCTTGTCGAGCACCTGCTGGGAGGGCGTGCCCTCTTCCTCGTCCTGAGCGACGACGTCGGGCTGCTGGCTGGTCTGGAAGCCCTTGTTCGCGAGTGCCGAGCCGGCAACCAGCAGCACCAGCGCCGCCACCAATACGACGATGGGAATCGGTAGGGAACGGATGGATCGGTTCATTGCGGTAGTTGTAACGGATCGCGCGGTCACAGTGTTAGCGCGTAATGGTCCTTGTCGGTGCCTGCGCGCACCGGCCCTGCCTAGTACTCTCGGGCCCTTGGTGGCACGCATGAGCGCGGGTAGTGTTCGCCCACGAGCCGCGCACTGCCCCGCGGCCGCCTATCCGAGGATGCAACGTGACGTTCTGGAACTGGCGCCGCAGCGCGGGCGTCGCGACCTCCGGGGCCGCCGCAATGGCCCCGGCAACCGACCTGGCGCCGATCGAGCTCTATACCGCCGATTCGCGCATTGTCGGCTGGATCGCCGCCAACGGACGTCGCGTGACCGACCTGCTCAATGAGCAGTCGGAGCTGCGCCTGTGGCGGCCGAGCCCCGGGCCCATCGACGCGCCAACAGAGCCCATCTCGCCCCGCGGGCCAGCTCCAATGACCGAGGACTCCGGTGAGTGGCACACCCTCATGGCGGACCAGATGATCCTGGCCATGCCGCCGGAGTGGCGCGCCTCGCGCCAGCTTCGCCTCCACCGCAAGCTCCGCCGCGTGGCGCTGACCGCCGGCCCCTTCAGCGTGACCGGCAACCTGCACGTGCCCCCGGGCGGCGATGTCGGGCCGCACCTGCTCATGCACGGACCCCGCTTCCTGCCGCTCACCGAGGCCTACCTCCTGCACAACGGCGAGCCTCCGTTCGAGCACGTGGTGAGCGTCGTGATCGTCAACACCGCCCACATCACCCAGATCATTCCGCTCGTCACCCTGGCCTAGCCGCCGTCTGGCCGCCGTCGGAGGCGCCCGGGCTCAACGACCCGGCCATAATCGGCGGCGATGGCCGTCCTCAGCTCCGCCCTCGACCCCGGGTCCGGGTCGTTCGCCGCGAATGCCACCGCCATGCGCCGAGAGGTGGAGGGGCTCCGCCAACGGATACGCGCCGTCAGCGAGCGCGGCGCCGGCGGCGACGACCGCTCCATCGCCCGCCACGTCGGACGCGGCAAGCTGCCGGTACGGGAACGGATCGATCGGCTGATCGATCCCGGCAGCGCGTTCCTGGAGCTCTCGCCCCTCGCGGCGAACGGCCTGTATGACGACGACGCCCCGGGGGCCGGGATCGTGACCGGCATCGGCCTGGTGGAGGGCGTCGAGTGCGTGCTGGTGGCCAACGACGCCACCGTCAAGGGCGGCACCTACTACCCGATCACCGTCAAGAAGCACCTTCGCGCGCAGGAGATCGCGCTCGAGAATCGGCTGCCCTGCCTCTACCTGGTCGACAGCGGCGGGGCGTACCTGCCCCTCCAGGACGAGGTCTTCCCGGACCGCGACCACTTCGGCCGGATCTTCTACAACCAGGCGCAGCTCTCGGCGCGCTCGATCCCGCAGATCGCGATGGTGATGGGCTCGTCAACCGCGGGCGGGGCATACGTGCCGGCGATGTCCGACGAGACGGTCATCGTCAAGGGCACCGGCACCATCTTCCTGGGCGGCCCGCCGCTGGTGAAGGCGGCCACTGGCGAGGAGGTGAGCGCGGAGGAGCTGGGCGGGGCCGACGTCCACACCACGACCAGCGGTGTGGCCGACCACTACGCACTCGACGACGAGCACGCGCTGGCCATCGGGCGCGAGATCGTGCGCAGCCTGGCCTGGCGCAAGCCTGAACCGCCATGGGAACGGGCGGAGCCTGCCGCTCCATCGGTCAATCCAGAGGATCTGTATGGCGTCATCCCGGCCGATGCGCGTCAGTCGTACGACGTGCGCGAGGTGATCGCCCGCATCGTCGACGGCAGTGACCTGCACGAGTTCAAGGAGCGCTACGGCGAGACGCTGGTGTGCGGCTTCGCGCGGATCGAGGGCTATCCGGTGGGCATCCTGGCCAACAACGGCATCCTGTTCAGCAGCTCGAGCCTGAAGGGGGCGCACTTCGTGGAGCTGGCCAGCCAGCGCAGGATTCCGCTCGTCTTCCTGCAGAACATCACCGGCTTCATGGTGGGTCGCGAGTACGAGGCGGGCGGCATCGCGAAGGATGGAGCGAAGCTGGTCACGGCGGTGGCCACCACGGCGGTGCCGAAGTTCACGGTCATCATCGGCGGCAGCTTCGGGGCGGGGAACTACGGCATGGCTGGCCGGGCCTACTCGCCCCGACAGCTGTGGATGTGGCCCAACGCGCGGATCAGCGTCATGGGCGGCGCCCAGGCAGCGCGCGTGCTCTCGACCGTGAACGACGAGATCGAGACCGATGCCCAGCGCGACGCCTTCGAGGCCCCGATCCTGGTCGAGTACGAGCGCCAGGGCTCCGCGTACTACTCGACCGCCCGGCTCTGGGATGACGGCGTCATCGACCCGCTCGATACCCGGCGGGTCCTGGCCCTGGGCATCAGCGCGGCACTCAACGCGCCGATTCCCGAGACGCGCTTCGGCGTGTTCCGGATGTAGAGGTCTCCGCGGCGGTCAGGCGACCAGCACCGGGAGCTCGACCGGCTCGACGTCGAAACGCATGCCCAGCGCCTCGACGCTTCGCGGCGACTCCACGCCGGCGCCGATCACGACCGCGGCCGGCACCTCCATCTCGCGCGACGGTACCAGCCGAATGGCGTGCGGACCGATGGTGCACACCGCCAGGTCCGCCACGGCCCAGAACTCGAGCCCAAGCTGGGCGGAGTACTCGGCGGCGAGGGCCATCGGGTCGGGCGTGGCGAGGTCGAGACGAACGAGGACCACCGGCGAACCGATGGGATGTGCTGATCGCCGACGAGCGGCCAGCGCATCGGTCCCCCATTCGGCGCCGACGTAGGCGTGCTTGATCAGGAAGGGCGGCGCGTCCGGTCCAAGGCGTGACGGCATCGCGACCCAGAACTCTACGCGCTCGCCGTCCGGCCGCTCACGGGCTCCCGGAATGACCGGGCCGATCGACCTACCCGCGGCCTGCAGGGCCGCCACAGTCGTGTCGATTGCGTCATCGAGCAGGGCATACGTCGCGAACCCGTCACTGCTTTCGATGGCGTGAAGTGCTGTCGCTCCGATCGGGCTCTTGCCCGCCAGCTTCGGATCCTCGACGCCCATCAGCTCGAGATAGCTGTCGCCAAGGAAGGCGAGCCGGTTGAAGGTGCCCGAGCTCGGATGGCGTCCGCCGCCGCCGAACGCCAGGCCCAGCTGATCGGTCAGCTCCCGGGCGGCCGCGTCGGGATCGGGGACGCCGATCACGATGTGGTCGATGGCCGTGATCATTGTCCTATCCTAGGCCTGACCGGTGGTAGGCTGCGAGCATGGCCCTCGACGCGCCCGAGCCGGGCTCCCACGATCGCACGACCCCGACCGGAACGCTCGAGGAGTCGGCTGCCGGCCTGTTCGAGGCGATGCTCGCCGCCCGCGAGGCGGAGGAGAGCGGCTCCACTGACCCGGCCGCCCTGAACGCGTTCTATCGCGCCCTGATGCTTGGCACGCTGCTCCTGCCCGTCCCGCCGGAGCATGGCGATGAGGCCAAGTCGGCGCTCGCCGCAGCGGTCAACGACGAGGAAGAGGTCGAGATCAGCGTCATGCTCGCCGCCGATGCGGACGGGCAGGCGATCAGCGTCTGCTTCGGTTCGATCGCTGCGCTCTCCGCGTGGTCGCCCCGCGGCACCGCCAGCCTCCCGATCCCGGCTCGGATCGCGATCGCCAACATGGCCTCGGCCGGCGTCCCGGCGATCATGGATCCCGCCGGCCCGATCCCCTATCGCTTCGAGCCCGACGAGCTCGCGGAGCTGGCGGCCGGGCGGTTGCCGGGCACGGGCGAGCCGCTCGTCGACACCACGGCGCGTCGGTCGATCCGGCTGCGGCTGCCGGGTCCCGAGGCGGTGGCGCTCGAGGCGTCGCTGGCCGAATCCCTGCGCCAGACCGATGTCGACGCCGCCTGGCTGGTCGAGTCGGAGAGCGACGATCAACGACGCCTGATGCTGGGGCTGCTGGGCGGCGAGGGCGCCTCGGCGACGGTCGATGTGCCCGATGGGACCGACGTGGTCTGGCTGGAGGAGCCGCTGCTCGCCTCGGTGCGCGCGATCACCGAGCCGTTCTACCGGCGAGGCCGCCGATGAGCGGGGTGCTCAACGTCGCCCGGGATGGGGCCGTGGCTCGCGTCACGCTCAATCGTCCCGAGGTCCACAACGCCTTCAACGCACGGCTGATCGACGCGCTGCACGAAGCCTTCAACGGGCTGGCGTCGGAGCCGGCCGAGGCGCTGCGCGCGGTCGTGCTGGCCGGTGAGGGCGCCTCGTTCTGTGCCGGCGCCGACATCGCCTGGCAGCGGGCCGCCATGGCGCTCTCGATGGCGGAGAACGAGGCCGACGCCGCGCGACTGCAACGGATGCTGACCGCCATCGACCAGTGCCCTGTCCCGGTGGTCGCGCGGGTGCACGGCGTGGCGCTGGGCGGCGGGATGGGGCTGTGCGCCGTCGCGGACATCGCGCTAGGCGCGGCGGGGACGACCTTCGGCTTCACCGAGACGAAGCTGGGCATCATGCCGGCCGTGATCAGCCCGTTCGTGCTGGCCAAGATCGGGGAGACCCACGCTCGGGCGCTCTTCCCGACCGGGGAGCGCTTCGGCGCGGAGCGAGCGCGGGAGATCGGCCTCGTTCACGAGGTGCTGCCCGACGTCGCGGCCCTCGACGCACGCGTGGAGGAGATCGTGCGCGAGCTGCTCTCGGCCGGACCCACCGCGGCACGCGGGGCAAAGGCGGTGATCCGCGACCAGCGCGGGCTGCCGCGCGCCGAGGCGCTGGCGCTGGGCGTCGAGCGCGCCGCCCGACAGCGCGTCTCGCCGGAGGGGCAGGAGGGCCTGACCGCCTTCCTCGACAAGCGCCCGGCAACATGGAGACGGGGCTGAGGGTCTGCCGGACTCGCGTCCGCCTGCGACAATCGCGACGTGACCGATGAGGCGCTGACCCCGCGCCAGGTAGCCGAGGAGCTTGGCGTCACGGTGAGGACGGTCCAGCGCTGGATCGCCGATGGGCGCCTCCCCGCCGACCGGGTCGGCGGCCGGATGCGCGTGTCGCGTTCGTCGCTATCGGCGGTGGTCGACGAGGCGTCCCCAGGGACGGCAGCGCGCGCCTCCATCACCCGGCTGCTGGTCGCCAATCGGGGTGAGATCGCGACCCGCGTGGCGCGCACGGCACGCTCGCTGGGGATCTGGACGGTGGGCGTCCACGCGCTCGACGATCGTCCCGCCGACGGCCTCGACGAGGCGCATCCCGTCGACTCGTACCTCCACGCCGGGGCGATCCTCGACATCGCGCGGCGCGCCGGCGTGGACGCCGTTCACCCGGGCTACGGCTTCCTGGCGGAGGATCCCGCCTTCGCGCGGGCGGTCGTCGAGGCCGGCCTCACGTGGGTCGGCCCTACGGCGGAGACGATCGCGGCAGTGGGCGACAAGGCTGCCGCCCGGCGAGCGGCCGCGGCGCGCGGCGTCCCGGTCCTGGCCGGCTACGACGGCGCGGCGCAGGACGACGCGACGCTGGTCGCGGCCGCAGAGGAGATCGGCTATCCGCTGCTCGTCAAGCCGTCCGCCGGCGGTGGCGGCAAGGGGATGCGCGCCGTCCACGACGCCACGGAGCTGATCGAGGCCCTCGGCGCCGCGCGGCGCGAGGCGGCCGGAGCGTTCGGGGACGATCGCCTCATCCTGGAGCAGATGCTGGGCGGGGCGCGGCACGTGGAGGTCCAGGTCCTCTTCGACGCGCACGGCCGCGGCCTACACCTCGGGGAGCGCGACTGCTCGGCGCAGCGTCGCAACCAGAAGATCGTGGAGGAGGCTCCGGCCCCATCGGTCTCGGACGAGCTGCGCGCGCGCATGGGCGCCGCGGCGCTGGCGGTGGCCGCCGCCGTCGGGTACGTCGGTGCCGGCACGGTCGAGTTCCTGGTAGCCGAGGACGGCGAGTTCTTCTTCCTGGAGATGAACGCCCGGCTGCAGGTCGAGCATCCGGTGACGGAGGCGGTGACCGGACGCGACCTCGTCGCGGACCAACTGCGCATCGCCGCGGGCGAACAGCTCGACATTGCCGGGGACTCGGTAGGCGGTCGTGGGCACGCCATCGAGGCGCGCCTCTACGCGGAGGATCCGGAGCGCGGCTTCCTGCCGGCCACCGGCCGGGTCGTGCGCCTGCGCTGGCCCGCCGGCGTGCGCGTCGACACCGGGCTCCGTGAAGGCGACCTCCTCTCGGACCGCTATGACCCGCTGCTCGCCAAGCTGATCGCGCACGGCCGCACCCGTGGCGAGGCGCTCGGGCGCCTCCGGACGGCGCTCGACGAGACGCTGGTGCTGGGCGTCCGCACCAACCTCCGCTTCCTGCGCTGGCTGCTCGACCAACCGGTCGTGCGCCAGGCGGAGGTGCGGACCGATACCATCGCCGGCCTCCAGCTTCCGGAACCGCCGCAGCCGAGCGACGAGCAGTGGCGTGCCGCCGCGACCGCCCTGCTCCGGCGGGGCCCGACCGGGCCCTGGGGCGGTGGCTGGCGGGCGAGCGCGCCGTCCGCGGTGCGAATGCGCCATGGGGACGAGGAGCGCCGTGTTGAGGTGAGCGACGACGCCCGGGCCGAGATCGCGACCCGGGATGGGGTCGCGCACGTCGACGTCGAAGGCCAGTCGCTGGAACTCTCGCTGGCATCGCCGCCCACCGTGGACGAGGCGGTGCGGCATGCCGTCGCGCACGCCGGCGGCGGCGCAACCCTGACGGCGCCGATGCCCGGACGGGTGATCGCCATCCGGGTGGCGGCCGGTGCATCGGTCCAAGCCCATGCGACCTTGATCGTGATCGAGGCCATGAAGATGGAGCACGCCGTGGCCACCCCGCTGGCCGGGAGAGTGACCCGGATCGTGGTGAAGGAGGGCCAGCAGGTTGGACGAGGCGAGCTGCTGGCCGAAGTGGCCGCCCTAGAATCGCAGCCGTGAGCGCCGTGGACGTCCGGATCTACGAGGTCGGCCCGCGTGACGGCCTCCAGGCGGAGGCGACATCGGTCGCGACCGAGGCCAAGCTGCGCTTCATCGAGCTGCTGGCCGACGCCGGCCTGCGCGAGATCGAGGCGACCTCGTTCGTCTCGCCGCACGCCATCCCGCAGCTGGCGGATGCGGACGAGCTGATGACGCGGCTCGAGCGGCGGCCGGCCGTGCGGTACACGGTGCTGGTGCCGAACCAGCGAGGGCTGGAGCGAGCGATCGAGGCTCGGGTCGACGCCATCTGCCTGTTCACCGCCGCCACCGAGTCGTACGCGCGCCACAACATCAACATGAGCGTGGACGAATCGCTCGCCGCCTTCGCGCCGGTGGTCGGCGCCGCGAGGGAACGAGGCTGGTGGGTCCGGGCCTACGTCAGCACCGCCTTCGGCTGCCCGTACGAGGGAGAGGTCGACGAGCGCGCGGTGGTGTCGCTCGGGGAGCGGCTGCTGGGCCTGGGCGTCGACGAGCTCGCGATCAGCGACACGCTCGGCGTCGCAGCCCCGGCCGACGTGCAGCGGGTGCTGGCCGCGCTGGCCGCTGCCGGGATCGGGACCGATGTGCTGGCCTTGCATCTCCACGACACGCGTGGCACGGCGCTCGCCAACGTGATGGCCGGGCTCGAGTCCGGCATCCGGACCTTCGACGCCTCGACCGGCGGGACCGGAGGATCGCCCTACGCTCCGGGATCGGCGGGCAATCTCGCCACCGAGGACCTGGTCTACCTGCTCGACCGCCAGGGTCTGCGCCACGGGGTCACGCTGGCCGCCGTGCTCGAGGCCGCGCGCTTCATCAGCGACGCGCTCGGGAAGCCGCTCGACAGCAAGCTCGGACGGGCTGGAGCCTGGCCAGGCTGACGTGGCACGCTGGCCTGACGTGGCACGCTAGGATGGCGCCGATGGAGGCGCGCCCCGTCATCCTGGACGTCGACACGGGGATCGACGACATGGTGGCGCTGCTCATCGCGGCCACGGCCCCGGAGCTCAACCTCCGCGGCGTGACCTGCGTGGCCGGCAACGTCGAGATCCACCACGTGGCGCGCAACACCGGCAAGATCCTGCAGATGGTCGGACGCCACGACGTGCCGGTCAGCATCGGCGCGGCACGGCCACTCCAGCGCCGCCTGCGGACCGCTCAGGACACGCACGGACCGACCGGAACCGGCTATGTCGAGCTGCGCGGCGAGGACCGCCTGTTGGGGTCGACCGAGTTCACGCCCATCCCCGCCTCGCGCTACCTTGGCGCGCACGTCAAGCGCCACCCGGGGGAGATGACGATCGTGGCGCTCGGGCCGCTCACCAACCTCGCCGCGGCCGCGCTCAGCGGCGTCGACCTGGCGGACGGCGCGCGCGAGGTGATCTGGATGGGCGGCACGCTCGAGGAGCGCGGCAACACGACCGAGACCGGTGAGTGGAACGCGTGCGTCGACCCGGAGGCTGCCGAGACGTGCCTGCGGACGGGCGTCATCGACCGCATCTTTCCGCTCGACGCGACCCAGGACGTGATCTTCACGCTCGACGACCTGCGCGTCCTGCCGGACACGTACGTCGCACGCGTGGTGCGGGACGCGGTCCGCTTCTATGTCGGCTTCCACCGCGGGGCCGATGGGATCGACGGCTGCTACCTTCACGATCCGGTCACCCTGATCGGGTCCCTGCTGCGCCCCGAGCTGGTCACCGAATCGGTGCCGCTGCGCCTGGCCTGCGACACCAGCGCAGATGCCCATGTCGCCGGGAGCCTGTATCGGTCGACCGCCCCGGCTCGGCCCACAGTCGACGTGGCCACCGTGATTGATGCGCCCGCGATGAAGGCCGAGCTGCTCGAGCGCCTCGCCCGAGCGGTCGTTCCCGCTGCCCAACCGATAACCGAAGGAGGAACGTCATGAACGCAGGCTCGCTCAGGATGCTGGTCGGCCTGGGCGCCGGCGCGCTGGTGGGGGCCGCGCTCGCACTGGCAGGGCAGCAGTGGCCGCTCGCCCTGGCCGCCGGGGCGGTCGTGGCGGACGTCGTCTACGCGCTGCTCGTCCGCTTGCAGACCGGCGAGTGGGGACCGCTGCGCTTCGCCGCCGGCCTCGTCGCCTTCGCCGTGGTCGCCTATGTCGGCATCATCGGCTTCGGGAACTTCGGCGACGAGTCGTCGATCGATCCCGACACCTTCGTCAACGCCACCGCCGCCAACACCTGGGCCCTCATCCTGACGGTGGCGATGGTCGTCGGGGCGGTTGTCTACTTCGGGCTCGAGCTGCTGCAGACCGGACGCCTCGACTCGCTGGCGCGCCAGTTCACGACCCGTACCTACCTGCTCATGGCGCTCGGCATCGCGATCAACATCATCCTCGGCCAGACCGTCGCCGCCGCCCTGAAGATCCCGATCTACCTCGACTCGATCGGCACCATCCTGGTGGGCGTGCTGGCCGGCCCGGTCGCCGGCGCGCTGACCGGAGGCCTCGGCAACGTCCTGTGGTCCTACGTTATCCCTCCGCCCTTCCAGTACCAGCCGGCGGCGGCATTTGCGATCACGGCGGTGGCGATCGGGGTGATCGCCGGCCTTGTCGGGCGCGCCGGTCTCCTGCGGCCGCGTCCGAATCGCAGCACCGCGGAGCTGCTGGTCGGCGGGCTCGTCACCGTGGCGCTGATCGGCGGCATGGCCTGGGCGGCGGTGATCGGTTACGAGAAGATCTTCGCCACCTCGGTCGACCTGCTCCCGAACCCAGACACCACCGAGTGGTATTTCCTGGTCCTCGCCTACCTGGCCCTGGCCCTGGTGGTGGGTGCCGTGGTCGGGCTCTTCGCGCTGCTGCTGATCCGGCGCGACCTCACGGCTGCCTACGTGGTGGTCGTCGGCGTGTTCACCGGCGTGGTCGCCGCCCTGATCAGCGCGCCGATCGCCGCCGGGGTCTTTGGCGGTGTGACCGCCTCCGGCACCGACTTCCTGGTTGCCGCCTTCCGCCAGGCGGGCCTGGACGTGCAGGCCGCGACCACCGGCCAGGGGTTGATCAGCGACCCAATCGACAAGGTCACCACCTTCTTCACGGTCTACCTGATCCTCCAGGCGATGGCCAATCGCTTCAAGGCGCGCTTCCCCCAGGGGGAGCAGGTGATCGCCCGCGAGGAGGGAGCGCCGGCCTGACCGAACCGCCGGGCCTGCCGCCGGGGCTGCCGCCGGCTCTGCCGTCGTTCATCGGGCTGCCGGGGCCGACGCCCTATCACAGGCTGAACCCACTGACCAAGTTGACCCTGGCGGCGGCAAGCACCGCGTGCGCCATCGTGGTCGGCGGGATCGTCGGGCCGCTGCTCCTGGTCGGTGGAGCGGTGATCCTGCCCGCCGCCGCGGCGCGCATCCTGCCGCGGCTCCTGCGCACGGCGCTGCTGCTCAGCCTGCCGATCGCCATCAGCGTGCTGGTCGTGAACCTCTTTTTCTACCCCGCCGGCGAAGAAGTGCTGTTCGCGATCGGGCCGGTCCGCGCCACCGCCGAAGGGCTCGGCTTCGGCCTCGAGACCCTGGCCCGCATCGGCGCGATCTCCGGCGCCATCACGCTCTTCTACCTGACCACCTCGCCCGGCGAGCTGGTGATCGACCTGGAGCGGCGCGGCGTGTCGCCGCGGGTCGCCTTCGTCGCCAACGCATCGGTCCAGACCGTCCCGGCCATGGTCGAGCGGGCCGCGGCGATCACGGCGGCGCAACGTGCCCGCGGGCTGGACACGGAAGGAAGCGTCCTGAAGCGACTCCGGGGCGTACTCCCTCTGGCCGGCCCGGTGCTGCTGGGGGCGATCGCCGAGATCGAGGAACGCACCATGGCGCTCGAGGCGCGCGGCTTCACGCGACCTGGCCGCCGCACGCTGCTCTGGCATCCGCCCGACTCGGGACGCCAGGCTCTGGCCCGATGGCTGCTCGTTGCGGCCGTCCCGCTTCTCGTGGCGGCTCGCGCCGCCGGCCTGCTGAGTGCGCTCGCATGACGCTGACGCTCGACGGGGTGAGGTATCGCTACGCGGGTGCCGCACGACCGGCGTTGGGCGAGGTCAGCCTGGAGCTCGCGGCGGGCGAGGTGGTTGGCGTCGTCGGTGCGTCGGAATCGGGCAAGACGACGCTGTGCCTCGTCGCCAGCGGCCTGGCGCCGCGAACCGTGGGCGGCACCCTGTCCGGCCGGCTCCTCCTGGACGGGACCGATGTCGCGCCGCTGCCCATCCATGCGCTCGCGGGCCGCATCGGGATTGTCTTCTCCAGCCCGGCAACGCAGCTCACCGGCGTGACCGGAACGGTCTACGAGGAGGTCGCGTTCGGCCCGATGAACCTGGGGCTGCCACGTCCGGAGGTCATCGCCCGCACGGAGTCCGCCCTGGCCGCGCTCGGCATCGAGTCGCTTGCCGGACGCGATCCCGCGCTCCTGTCCGGTGGCCAGCAGCAGCTGGTGAGCATCTGTGGGCTGCTCGCCCTGCGTCCGGCCCACCTGGTCCTCGACGAGCCGACCGCGCAGCTCGATCCGGCGGGCACGCGGCTGGTGGCCGACGCGCTCTCCCGGCTCGCTGCCGAGGGCGCGTCGATCCTGGTCGCCGAGCAGAAGACCGACCTGCTGGCGCTCCTCTGCCGGCGGGTGGTGGCGCTCGACGCGGGCCGCGTGGCGCTCGCGGGCCCGGCGAGATCGGTCCTAGGTGACCCGAGCCTGGACGCGCTGGGCGTCAGCCCGCCCGCGCCGATCCGGCTGGCTCGTCTGGCAGCCGGGGCTGGCCTGCCGCCGGCCGCCGCCAGGCGCCTGAACGAGGCGCTCGCCTCGTGACCGAGCTGGCGTTCGAGTCGGTGGCGCACGTCTACCGGGCCGGCGGCGTGCGCGCACTCGACGGAGTTGACCTGCGGATCGCGAGCGGCGAACGGGTCGCCGTGGTGGGGCAGAACGGCAGTGGCAAGACCACGCTGGTCCGGCACCTGAACGGCCTGCTGCGGCCGACGTCAGGCCGCGTCCTGCTGGACGGCACGGATGTGGCGTCGCACACGGTCGCGGAGCTGGCTCGCAGCATCGGTCTCGTCTTCCAGGATCCCGACCAGCAGATCTTCGCCGGCTCGGTCCGGGCAGAGGTCGAGTTCGGCCCGCGCAACCTCGGGATGCGCGGGTCGCAGCTGCGGTCCGCCGTCGACGAGGCGCTCGAGGCGGTCGGCTTGAGCGGCGAGGCGCGCACCAACCCATACGACCTCGGCGCGTCCCGACGGAAGCTGCTGGCCATGGCATCGGTCCTGGCCATGCGCACCCCCGTCCTCGTGCTGGACGAGCCGACCACCGGCCAGGACCTGCGTGGCGTGGCGATCGTCCGGTCCGCCGTCGACTCGGCGCACGCGGCCGGCCGAACGATCATCGCCATCAGCCACGACATGGACTTCGTGGCCTCGACCTTCGACCGCGTCGTGGTCATGCGAGCGGGACGCGTGATCCTGGACGGACCGCCGGCATCGGTCTTCGACGAGCGCTCCTGGGAGGTGCTGCGCTCCACTTACCTGGAGCCCCCACTGCCGTCGCGGCTGGGCGCCCGTCTCGGGCTGGGCCCCACCCCCACCGATGAGGATCTGATTCGCGCCCTGAAGGCGAGCGCCTAGGAGGAGCCGGGTGGTGGGGGCAGCGGCCGGCCCTCGGCATCGACCCGCTGCTCCGGGGGCAGCTCGTCGCGGTGGCGGCGTCCGCCGGTGGGTCCCGGGATCGGGTCCACCATCACCGAGCCCGGAACCTCGTCCAGCCGCTGCTCGATGCCCCGCAGCCCAAGGTGGCGCAGCGCGGAGCCGAACCGAGCGACGAAGCCGGGGTCCCGAAGCAGGTCGAAGAGCATCGAAGGGTGCGCGCGGTTCAACAGCTCGATGGCACGCGCCGACTCGCTCACGCTCACCTGGTTCAGTCCCAGCTGGCTCCCCAGCATGTCCAGCGCTCGATTTGCCTCGCGCCGGGTCTGCGTGGTCAAGTGAGGGGTGCGGTTCACGAGCAGGCGCGTCCGGTAGAGGGCCGCACGCGTCCGCGCATCGCGATCCGAGATCGCCGGCGAGTTTGGCAGGGCCATGGATCGAATCTTACGGGTTGAAGACCGATGGGAGGAAGCGATCGCGGATGCCCTCCGACGCGTGCCGCGACCCATCGCGGCCGACCCACGCTTCGCGCCGCGAGATGCTAGCGGCCGGACCAACCTGCCGCGCTACGACCGGGCTGCCTTTCCGGCGGCCCGGCCGGCCTCCACGCTGCTGCTCCTCTACCCCGGCCCCGACGGGGAGCTGACCGTACCGCTCACCGTGCGGCACGCGGAGATGCGCGCGCACGCCGGCGAGGTGTCGCTGCCGGGTGGTGCAGTCGACGCAACCGATCCCTCCCGCGAGGCGACCGCCCTGCGCGAGGCGTGGGAGGAGATCGGCGTCACGCCCGCCGCCGTCCATCTCCTCGGCACCCTGGACGAGATCTGGATCCCGGTCTCCAACTTCGAGCTGCTTCCCTTCGTCGGCGCCCTGCCGTCTCGACCCGAGCTCATCCCGCACACCGACGAGGTGGCGACGATCGTCGAGCTCCCGGTGCGCCATCTCCTGAACCCGGGCGCCGTCACGGACGAGCTGATCGAGGGGCCCGGCTGGCGCCTGCAGGCCGGCGTGTATCGATTCGCCGGCCAGCGGATCTGGGGCGCGACCGCCCGAACGCTGGCCATGTTCGTCACGGTGCTGGGCCAGGTGCGCGCCTCCGAGTCCGGGCCCGTCGAGGCCTAGCGCCTGGTCCGCACCGTCGTGCCGCTGGCGGCGAGCAGCGCGAGCAGCTCACCGTGGTGCGGCGCCGGGGCCGCGACGATGCTCACCCCCGCGCCGCGCCTCTTCGGATCCCACCACGGGCCGCCGCGCAGGTCGCTGACCGTCGCGCCACCCCGCTCCGCGATCAGACCGGCCGCGGCCACGTCCCACAGCGAGAGGCCGCCGTTCTGCACGAAGGCGTCGAAGCGACCCGATCCGACGTAGGCCAGTGACAGCGCTGCGCTTCCCATCCGCCGCGGAATCCGGATCTCGCGTCCAATCCGCCGTTCGCGTCCGATTCCCCCGCGACCGATGATCGCCAGGCTGACCACGAAGTCGCCGAGCACCTCTTTGTCCGAGGCGTCGATCGGTTCTCCGTTCAGCGTTGCCTGGCCGTCCGCCGTCGCCGCAAAGCAGTCGTCTCGCAACGGATCCAGAACCACGCCCACCGCCGGCCGCCCGTCATCGACGAGACCGATGGAGACACAGAAGTAGGGAATCCCATTGGCGTAGTTGACGGTTCCGTCGAGGGGATCGATCACCCACGTCCGCCCGCTGGGGCGCCCCCGAGATGCGTGCCGCTCGTGATGCCCCGACTCCTCGGCCAGCACCGCATCATTCGGATAGCGCGCTCGGATCGCCTCGAGGATGAGGCGCTCGGAGGCGTAGTCCACCTCGGTCACGACGTCGCGCTTGCTCTTGCGGTCGATGCGCAGGACGCGCTCATAGCTGGCCACCAGCAGCTGGCCCGCCAGCTTCGCCTGCTCCTTGGCGAACGCCAGCTCCGCAGCGTAGGGGGAGGCTGTTGCCTGGGTACCTTCAGCCATCGCCCGCGATGCTAGCCCACACGCCGCGTGATGGAACCGAGGAGTAAGCCCCGAATAAGGGTCCCTCCGTAGTGTTCAGGACACCTGAACACTAACGAGGAGAGTGGGGATGCGACGAAGGCAACAAACGAAGCGACAACCTTCCCGCGAGACGTGGTGGAGTCGACCAGCAGGACTACTTCCCCTCTCGCGAGCCTCCGCGGCGGAACGGGCGGCGGACGCGATCAGGCGTTCGATTCAATCAGGCGACGTTCGCCCCGGACAAGGGCTGGAATCGTCGAGAATGCTCGCTCGCGAGCTCGGCGTCAGCCTGCCCGTCGTCCGGGAAGCGATGGCAGCTCTCCAGGCGATCGGGTTGGTCGAGGTGCGGCACGGTGTCGGAGCGTTCGTGTCACGCCGACCGCGCGCCGCCAGGGTCCTGAAGGTCGCGAATCGCCGCGCGACGCGAAGGGAGCTTGACGAGCTTCGATCCGGCCTGGAGGGCGTGATCGCGGCGACCGCCACCCGCCGTGGCACACCCCATAAGCTACGAGAGGTTCGGTTCGCCCTTGGAGAGCGCCGGCTGGCCAGCAGGTCCGGGAATCCCGACACCTTCACCGACGCGGACTTCGAGTTTCACCAACGTGTTGCGCAGGCGGCCGGGAATGTGCTCGCCATGAGCCTCCATCGGCTGGCCTGCGTAGGGCTTCGGTCGCACCTACGGGCCAGAGCCCGGCGGCTGGCGAGTGATCAGAGGCTGGATGGCCTGCATGCCGCGCTTGTGGATGCCATCGAGGCTGGGCGTCAGGCATCTGCGGCCCGAGCGGCGGCCGCGATCGCGTGGATCGAGGCGGAGGCGCAGCCGCCGTAGCGCTAGGCTAGAGCCCGATGCAACAGATCCACCTCCACGCGGAGCCGGGCGACTACGCCCCGCTCGTGCTGCTGCCCGGCGATCCGCAGCGCGCCACCACCATCGCCACGCGCTTCGATGGCGGCCTGGCGGGAGCGCGGCTGGTCAACGATAACCGCGGGCTGTTCGGCTATACCGGCACCGTGGGGGGGCGCCCGATCAGCGTGCAGACCACCGGCATGGGACCACCTTCGATCGCCATCGTCACCGAGGAGCTGCTGCGCCTCGGTGCCCGGCAGCTCGTGCGGGTTGGCACGACCGGCGCCCTGCAGGCCGAGATCCGCCTTGGCGAGCTCATCATCGCCACCGCCTCGACGCCCGCCGATGGCACCACCGCCACGTTCATGGGCGGCAAGCCCTACGCGCCGGCCGCTGACTTCGCGCTGACCCACGCCCTGGTCCACGCCGCGGAAAAGCTGGGGGTGGCCTTCCGGGTTGGGCCTATCGCCACCATCGACGTCTTCTCCCATTACCATCCCGACCCGAACTTCGTGCGTCCCTGGCGCGAGGCCGGGGCGCTGGCGGTCGAGATGGAGGCCAGCGCGCTCTTCTACCTGGCCGCGTCGCGCGGCGTGCAGGCGGCGTGCCTCGGCGTGGTCGTCGACGTCGACACGGGAGAGGCCAACCAGGAGCACACCTACCTCAGCCCGGCCGAGCTCGAATCGGCCGTGGAGCGCATGATCGATGTGGCGTTGAGCGCCGACTTCGGCTGAGCGCAGGCCGTCGGCCGCTCGACATCGGCCGTAGGATTGAGGCATGACCACCACGCATCCGGCTTCCGCTGCGGCACAGCCTGCCACCGACTTCCTCCCGCTGAAGGGAATCGACCACGTCGAGTTCTGGGTGGGCAACGCCAAGCAGGCGGCAGCCTACTATCGGATGTTGTGGGGCTTCACGCCGGTCGCCTACGCCGGGCTCGAGACCGGGGTGCGCGACCGCGCCAGCTACGTGATGGTCCAGAACCAGATCCGCTTTGTGTTCACCGCCCCGCTGGGGCCGGAGGGCGAGGTGGCCGACCACGTGCGCCTGCACGGAGACGGGGTGCACGACATCGCGTTCGCCGTCGACGACGTGGAGTCGGCCTGGCGCGAGACGACAACCCGGGGAGCAGCATCGGCCCAGGAGCCGACCGCGCTCGAGGGTGAGAAGGGCGTCCTGCGCCGCAGCGCAATCCATACCTACGGCCAGGTGATCCACTCCTTCGTCGATCGGGCCGATTACCGCGGCGCCTTCGCGCCTGGCTATCACCGCGTCACCAAGCCGGCGGTGGCACCGACAGGCCAGAACCTGCTCGAGGTGGACCACTGCGTGGGCAACGTGGCCCTGGGCGACATGAACCGATTCGTCGACTTCTACCGCGACGCGATGGGCTTCAGCCAGCTCATCCACTACGACGACAAGGTGATCCACACCGAGTACTCGGCGCTGATGAGCAAGGTCATGCAGAACGGCAACGGGCGGGTCAAGTTCCCGATCAACGAGCCGGCCGAGGGCAAGCGCAAGAGCCAGATCCAGGAGTTCCTCGACTACTACCTCGACGCCGGAACACAGCACATCGCGATGCGGACCGAGGACATCGTCGGCACCGTGCGCGCGCTGCGCGAGCGCGGCGTCGAGTTCCTGGGCCTGCCGCACGCCTACTACGAGTCGCTTCCCGATCGGGTCGGCGATGTTGGTGTGCCGATGGAGACCCTCGAGGAGCTCGGCATCGAGGCCGATCGGGACGAGGAGGGCTACCTGCTCCAGATCTTCACCAAGCCGGTGCAGGACCGACCCACCTTCTTCTTCGAGATCATCGAGCGGCACGGCTCGCGGGGCTTTGGGGTGGGCAACTTCAAGGCGCTCTTCGAGGCGATCGAGCGCGAGCAGGAGCGACGCGGCAACCTCTAGCTCGAATGGGACAACCGGCAGGATCCCTGGGGCTCCGGCAAGATCGACGTCCTGCACCGTCCTCGCCTGGTGCGGGTGGCCGACTGGAACCAGGCAATGACCGATGAGGTGCGAGCCGAGGAGGTATTCGTGGAGGACGGCTGCCAGCAGGTGGCGTCCCGCGACTGAAGTCGCCCGTAGACTCGTCGGCGATGAAGGTTGCGCACGTTCGAGAACGCCACGCGCCCGCAGGCGCGCCCTGGCGGCTAGCGGCCGCCCGCGATTCCGGACCGAAACCGAGGCTCTGGCTCGACCTGGAGGAGGCTCGGCAGGGTTTGGTCGTGGAGGATCCGCGCCGCGCGCACAACTCACCCCTCTTTCGGCAGGCGCTCACGACCCTGGACGAGCACCTCGCGCGCGGCCTTCGCGTGGCGGCGCTCGCCGAGATCGTCGAGGGCTACGCTGCCGCGACTGACGACGACGAGGCCATCTTCGACGCTGCTGACCTGGTCTTCGGCCCGCCGGTGCTGCAGCCGACCTCGCTCCGCGACTTCTACGCTTTCGAGCGGCATGTCAAGACCGTGTGGGAGCGCCGTGGCGGCACGGTGCCCGAGGCGTGGTACCGGCTGCCGATCTTCTACTTCTCCAACGTCAGCGAGATCCGCGGACCGGGGGACCCCGTGTGGTGCCCGGCCGCCTCGCAGGAGCTCGACTACGAGCTGGAGGTGGCCGCCCTGGTCGACACGCCGGTGAAGGACCTTGGCGCGGCCGAGGGCGAGGATGCGATCGGCGGGTACATGATCTTCAACGACTGGAGCGCTCGCGACCTGCAGCGCGAGGAGACTACCGTGCGGCTGGGGCCCGCCAAGGGCAAGGACTTCGCGTCCTCCATCGGTCCATGGCTGGTCACGCCCGACGAATTGACCGATGCTCGGAAGGGAAAGGGGTACGAGCTGGCGATGACGGCGACGGTCAACGGGACGGAGTTGAGCGGCGGGACGTGGGCCGACGCGCAGTTCTCGTTTGGTGAGATGGTGGCCCGCGCCAGCGCCGACGTGCGGCTGCGCCCCGGCGACCTGCTCGGGTCGGGCACCGTCGGCAGCGGCTGCCTGCTGGAGATCAAGGATGAGGCCTTCAAGCGCTGGCTCGAGCCCGGCGATCGCGTCAGCCTTGCGGTCGAGCGGCTCGGCGAGCTCGTCAACCCGGTCGTTGCGCACCCATGACCCCTTTCCTCGACCGCCTTACCCGTGCCGAGCGTCGGCTCGCCGAGCACGCCGCACGGCCGGTTCCATTGGGCCTGACCGATCCGGACCCCGGAGCGACGGAGCGCTGGGAGGCGGGGCAGGTGTGGGCCCACCTCGCCGAGTTTCCGGGCTACTGGCTCGACCAGATACGCCACATCTTGGCCGCAAGGGCGGGCGGGACGCAGGAGCCGATCCCGTTCGGACGCACCCGCGAGGATCCTGGGCGCCTGGCAGCCATCGAGCGTGAGCGACGGACCGACCCTGCGAAGCTGCTGCGGTCCGTCACCGCGCAGCTGGCCGAGGTGACCGCGACGCTCGGCGCCCTCGACGACGAGGCGTGGGGAGCGCGCGGGCTGCATCCGCGGCTCGGGGAGCTGTCACTGCCGCAGATCTTGGAGCGCTTCCTGGTCGCCCACCTGGAGGAGCACGCCGACCAGCTCGACGGCCTGGAGCTCGTAACGCTCGACGAGATCCGCGAGGCCGCCGCGCGGATCCGGGGAGTGGCGGTGCGCACGCCGCTCCTGTTCTGGGACGATCGGACGTGGCTGAAGCCGGAGAGCCTCCAGCCGGTGGGCGCCTTCAAGATGCGCGGGGCCTACAACGCCGTCGCCTCCCTGACAGACGACGAGCGCGCGCGGGGCGTGGTCACCTACTCGTCGGGCAACCACGCCCAGGCGGTGGCCCGGGCCGCGCGGCTGCTCGGCGCGCGGGCGACGATCGTGATGCCGGAGTCTGCGCCGAAGATCAAGGTCGACGGCGTGCGACGCGACGGCGCCGAGGTCGTCTTCACCGGGCCCGGCTCCGAGGAGCGGCACCGGATCGCGCTCGACCTGGTGGCGCGGGACGGCCTGGTCATGATCGAGCCGTACGACGACCGACGCATCATCGCCGGCCAGGGGACCTGCGGACTGGAGATCGCCGAGGACCTGCCCGGCGTCACCAGCGTCCTGATACCGGTCTCCGGCGGGGGCCTCTCCTCGGGGATCGCCACCGCCATCAAGGCGCTCGCGCCGGAGGCGCTGGTGATCGGGGTGGAGCCCGAGCTGGCCGCCGACGCGCGCGAGTCGCTCGCCGCCGGCGAGATCGTGCACTGGGACGCGTCACGCACGACAAGAACGATGGCCGACGGCCTGCGGGTGGAGCAGCTCGGCTGGCTGCCGTTCCTCCACCTGCGGCGCTACATGGACGAGATCGTCACGGTCAGCGAGGAGGAGATGGCAGAGGCGATGCGCCGGCTCGCCAGTCGCGCACGGCTCGTCGTCGAGGCCTCGGGTGCCGCAGCCATGGCCGCGCACCTCTCTGGAGTTGCGCCGCAGCCGGAGGGTGACGACAGGCGCGTCATCGTCATCAGCGGCGGCAACGTGGATCCGGCCGCCTTTGCCGAGATCCTCACCGGCTGATCAGGGTGCGGCCTGCGCATCGCGCAGGCCGGTCAGGAAGGCGACCGCGTTGGCACCGATGGCGTCGACCGCGTAGCCGCCCTCCTGCAGCGCCACCACCCGAGCGCCCAGCGTCCCGATCATGCCGCCGATCTCGCGGTAGTCGGAAGGCGCCCAGGCGCCGATGGGCGCCATCCGGCAGGGCGGCGAGACGCATCGGTCCCGCGTACGAATCCAGCAGGAAGGTGTCCGGGATCAGGGGACGTGAGCCGTCGGCGTCGCCGGCGGCGAGCGCATCGGTCCAGGCATGCTCAACCACCTCGACGAGGGCGGCGTCGTGAACATCGAGGACCGGACCGCTGCCGCGCTCCGCCGGCTCCTCGAAGGTGAAGCCGCCATGCGCGCGAAGCGCACGCTCGATCTCGATCGCCCGTTCCGGTGACTCGTGGCAGGCGATCTCGCGCCCTGAGCTGAGCTCGACCAGGCCGGTGTGACCGAGGTGAGCGTCAGAGCTGACGACGCGCGTTGGGTCGGATGGCGAGCCGGGCACGGGCCCTGAGTGTACCGATGCAGGCCTCGCCCGCGGCCTCGCGCGCGTCGTACACTGGCCGCCCAGTGACAACCGTCGACGACGCGCAGGCGATCGAGGCGCTCCGCCGCTGCCCCCTGTTCGAACCGTGTCCGGAAGGGGTGCTGATCGAGGTTGGGCGTCGCCTGCGGCACCGTCATTTCCGGCGCAACGAGGTGGTCTTTCACCAGGGCGACCCGGGCGACGCGCTGCACGTCATCACCGACGGCGCGGTGAAGATCGTCCTTCCATCGCCGGAGGGTGACGAGGCGATCATCGCCACCCTGCGACCCGGCGACTTCTTCGGCGAGCTGGCCCTGCTGGATGGGCAGCCCCGATCCGCCACCGCGACCGCCGTGGAGCCGACCGAGACCCTGAGCCTGCCGCGCGACGTCTTCCGCGAGCTGGTCGACCACCACCCCGAGCTGCGCGACGCCCTGTTCGAGGCGCTCGCCGCGCAGCTGCGGCGGCTCACGAAGCACGTCGAGGAGCTGCACTTCCTGGACCTCGCCGGCCGGCTGGCGGCCAGGCTGACGCAGCTCGCCCGCCAGGCCCAGCCGGGCGGCCGGGGCCCGATCGAGCTGGACTGGCCGTACACCCAGTCCGACCTGGCGGCCATGATCGGAGGGACGCGGCAGAGCGTGAACCGGCTGCTCGCCGAGCTCATCGACGACGGGCTGGTGCAGCTCGACCACGAGCGGCTGGTCGTCGCCGACCTCGACGCCCTCGAGCGACGTGCGGAGCGCTGAGATGGCCACCAAGCGGGTGACCTCTCCCATCCGGCGCATCCTGAATGGGGTACGCGCCGCCCTTTTCGCGGTCGCCGGCGTCGGGGGAGAAGCGAGCGTCCTGGTGGCGAAGCAGCTCTCCGAGCGAGGTCCGGACCACGACATCTACGACCCGGCGCCCCGGCAGCCCAGCCATCGGCATCGCGGCCGTCGCCGCGTCCGGCGCGAGGACTGACCGAGGACTGACGCGAGGGTTACTGGACCGAGGCGCCGGCTCCCCAGCGCGCCAGCTCGGCCTCCAGGTCGAGCGGCATGATGGTCGCCTGCTCGGCGAAGTCGCCCCATGCCTCGCGCGGGACCTGCCACATCACCTCGAACTCGTTGCCGTCCGGGTCGCGGCCGTAGAGCGACTTGCTGACCCCGTGGTCACTGGCGCCGCCCATGGCGCCCGCCGCGGACAGCTCCCGTGCGGCAGCGACGAGGTCCTCGATGGTGGGCACTTCCCAGGCCAGGTGGTAGAGGCCGACCGATCCTCGAGGAGGACGCGGAGCGTCGGGACCAACCTCGAACAGGCCGAGGTCGTGGTGGTTTCCACCGGTGGGCGAGCGCATGAATGCGGCGCGCATGCCTGCCGGCCGCTCCATCTCCTCGAAGCCGAACACGGACCGATAGAACTCGGCGGCCCGGTCCACGTCGCGGACGAAGAGGACGGCGTGGTTGAGGCGAGTGACGTTCACGAGCATTCCTCTCAGGCCCCGGCACCGGGCCGCTTCATCGGTCTAGTTGCTGATGCAACCAGCCTACACCGGCGCGCGAAGACCAGCCAGGCAGCATCGGTTCCAGGCGGAGGGCGCGCCCGGCCTAGAATGGGCGGGCAGCACGCGCAAGGACCCCGCCGTGTTCTACGTTCAGCGCGGCCAGGTGCCGCACAAGCGCCACACCCAGTTTCGCAAGCCGGACGGCTCCCTGTACGCCGAAGAGCTGTTCGGGGTGGAGGGTTTCACCGGTCGGGCGAGCCTGCTCTACCACCACACCCCGCCCACCCAGACGCACCAGATCGAGAAGGTGCGAGACGTGGGGATCGAGGCGTGGTCGGACGCGCCGCATCGCCACTACCTGGTGAACACCAGGGGGGTGGAGCCAACGGGCGACGCGATCACCGGCCGGATCCCGCTCTTCTTCAACAGCGACGTGACGTTCGGGGTTGTGCGCCCCGCCCAGGGGATGGAGCGCTTCTACCGCAACGGCGAGGCGGACGAGATGTTCTTCGTCCACGAGGGATCCGGCGTGCTCGAGACCGTCTTCGGACCGATCCCCTACGGGCCAGGCGACTACCTCGTCATCCCGATCGGCACCACCTACCGGCTCGTGCCGACGGCCGGGAGCGAGCAGCGCATGTTGTGGCTCGAGTCGCCGTCCAAGATCGAGCCGCCGAAGCGCTACCGCAACGACTTCGGGCAGCTGCTGGAGCACGCGCCCTACTGCGAGCGCGACATCCGGCCGCCGGACGAGATGCCCGCGCACCTGGAGGCCGGCGACTTCGTGATCGAGGTCAAGACCCGCGGGCGCCTCACGGCCTATCACTATCGGCACCATCCCTTCGACCTGGTGGGTTGGGACGGCCACCTCTGGCCCTTCGCCTTCAACATCGGCGACTTCGAGCCGATCACCGGGCGCGTCCACCAGCCGCCGCCCGTGCATCTCACCTTCCAGCCGCGCAACTACGTGATCTGCAGCTTCGTGCCGCGCAAGTTCGACTACCACCCGCTCGCCATCCCGGCGCCCTACAACCACTCGAACATCAACTCGGATGAGGTCATCTACTACGTGGCCGGCAACTTCATGAGCCGGCGCGGGGTCGAGATCAGCTCCTTCACCGTTCACCCGGCGGGCATTCCCCACGGGCCGCACCCCGGCACCGTCGAGGCGAGCATCGGCAAAGAGGCAACGGAGGAGCTGGCGGTCATGATCGACACCTTCCACCCGCTGCACCTCACCCGACAGGCGAAAGACCTCGAGGACGATCGCTATCCCTATTCCTGGATCCCGCCGGAGGACGGCGCCGAGCACGCGCGCGAGCTGTCGGAACGCGGCCCCGAGGCGTTCCCGGACTAGACCGATGCGGAAGGAGCCGTCCAACGCATGACCGATGCCACCGCCATCCCGATCAACCTCTTCGAGAACGACCGCGAGCTGATGCTGGTGGCGCCGATGCCGGGCATTGCGCCGGAGGACATCAGCGTCGACGTGCACGACGACGGGCGTCTGACGCTCCGTGCCCGCCAGCACGGTCCGGGGCAGGAGCGGATCGACTACCTCCTGCGCGAGTGGAGCTACGGCCCGTTCGAGCGTACGATCGAGCTGCCGCGGCCGGTCGATGCATCGCGTGCCAACCTGACCTTCGGCAACGGGGTGCTGACGATCACCTTCCCGAAGACTTCCGCCACCGCACCCGCCACCCTGGCCCTGGCCAGCACCGGGCACGCCCGCGGCATGACCGCCGGCCACCCGGGTCAGCGTGGAGGAAGGGGATGACCGAAGAGGAGCGCCGGCTTACGATGCTGCGTCAGATCGCCCAAGCCTTCGACACCCACGACCTTGACGGGATCATGGCCTGGTTCGCCGACGACGCGATCTTCGAGACACCGCGCGGCCCGGAGCCATACGGACGTCGCGCCGTCGGCAAGGCAGCCGTCCGGCAAGCCTTCTTGGACCGATTCACCGGCATTCCCGACGTGCGCTACACCCAGGACGAGCACTTCGTGGCGGTCGATCGTGGGGCGTCGGAGTGGACCCTGAGCGGCACGACCACCGAGGGCGAGCGGCTCGAGTTCAGGGGCTGTGACCTGTGGACCTTTCGCGACGGCCTCGTGGTCAAGAAGGATTCCTATTGGAAGATTCGCACCCCACAAACGCCGTGATCCTCTACTTCCTGCGGCATGGCAAGGCCGGTCAGCCTCGCGCCCACCAGGACGACGCCCGCGAGCTGACTCCCAGGGGCGTAGCGGCGCTTCGCGCGGCGGCGCCCCTTTGGCGGCGGCTGAAGCTGCGCCCGAACGTCGTCATCTCGTCGCCGCTGCCACGGGCGCTGCAGACCGCCGAGCTCTTCGTCGAAGGCGCGGGCCTGGACGAGCCACCAGTCATGGACGACCGGCTGCGCCCGGGGGCCGACTGGGCCGACATGGCCGCCGCCGCCGCCGAGCTTCCCGGCGCGCAGCGCGTGATGTTCGTCGGCCATGAGCCCGATCTGTCGAGCGCGGTGGCCGAGCTCACCGGGGCTACGTCCGTCCGGCTGCGAAAGGGCGGGCTGGCAGCCGTCGACTTCGAGGGCGCACCGCAGCCGGGACGCGGCGAGCTGGCGTGGCTGCTCGACCCGGATCTGTACGACGGGGACGATTGACCATGGCCGACCCGCGCCTGGAGCTGCACAGCCTGCTGCTGTGCGACCACGCCATCACGTCGCAGGACGGCAAGGTGAGCGCCATCGGCCTCTTCAGCCAGATCAACGTCACGCGCCTGCCGACGAGCTATGGGCGGCTCTTCATCGTGGCCGTCCTGGAGGCTGACCCGGGCACCCACCAGGTCACGCTGCAGGTCGTCGCGCCCGACGGGTCGCCACTCCTCGCCCGCCCGCCGCAGATGCAGCTGGAGGTGCCGCCCAACGCCACCACCGCCAACATCGTGGCGGACCTCAAGGGGCTCCAGCTCAAGGAGCTCGGGCGGCACAGGATCGAGCTGCGGGCGGGGGATCGCGTCCTCGGCAACACGCCGTTCACCGTCAACCTGATGTGGCAGGACCGCCGCGCCGCCAATGCGTGAGGCCGGCCTCACGAAGCGGACCTGTGCCGCGTTTCATTCGGCGGACCCAGAGCTGAAGGAATCAACATGGCGCTTCCGCTTCTCGATGACCGGCACTTCATCGCCGTTACCACCACCGGCATCTTCTGCCGTCGGGGCTGCCCCGCCCCGGCACCACTTCCCGGCCATGTCGACCGATTCGCGACGGCCCGCGAGGCCCTGTTCGCGGGCTACCGAGCGTGCCTGCGCTGCCGCCCGCTCGAGGCCGATGGCGTGGCCGTGACCGACGCCGAGCTCCGGCGCGCCGAGCGGCTGCGCCCGATCCTGGCCGCCGCCCGCCGCACCCGGCGAAGGCATTCCGGCGCCGCTGCCGCGGTCGTGGCCATGCTCCGCACGCCCCTCGGGCGGATGCTGGCAGGGGCCACGGACGACGGCATCTGCCTGCTGGAGTTCACCGATCGGCCGATGCTCCCGACGCAGCTGGAGGTGCTGGAACACCGCCTCGGCCGACCGGTTGTTGCCGGACGGCATCCACACCTGGATCGGCTGCAGGCGCAGCTCGACGAGTACTTTGCGAAGGCGCGGACCTCTTTCGATGTGCCCGTCGTGGTGCCCGGCAGCCCGTTCCAGGAGCGCACCTGGTCACAGCTGCGCGCTATCCCTGTGGGCGAGACCCTCAGCTACGAGGAGCTCGCCGAGCGGGTGGGGCGTCCCGGCGCGCAGCGGGCGGTGGGGACGGCCAACGGTGCCAACCGGGTGGCGCTGGTCATCCCCTGCCATCGGGTCGTCCGCAAGTCCGGGGAGACGGGGAACTATGGCGGCGGGCGCTGGCGCAAGGCCTGGCTCGTAGCCCACGAACAGCGAATCGTCCAGGCGACGACCGGCGCGGCCATGCGACCCGTCATCCAGCAATAGGGTTACTGGTAAGCGACACCGAGCGCTGCAACGCCAGGCCGCGCCGCACGTCCCGAGCTCAGATTCCCTCATCCGGGGTGGTGGAATGGCAGAGATTCCTGCTTAGGAGTAACCACATTGCTGAGTGACGGAAACTCCACGCTTAGCGGGTGAGATCGGTCCCCATCGCGTGATAGCCACCGTCGACGTGGATCATCTCCCCGCTCGTCATCGCCGACCAGTCTGAGAACAGGAAGCAGACCATCTGGCCGACCGGCGTCGCATCGGTCATCGACCAGCCCAGCGGGGCGCGCTTGAGCCACGTGTCGGCGATCTGGTCGAAGCCCGGGATGCTCCTGCCGGCCATGGTCCGGATCGGTCCGGCGGAGACGGTATTGACCCGGATCCTGTGTGGTCCCAGGTCGCGCGCCAGGTAGCGGGTGGTCGCCTCCAGCCCGGCCTTGGCGACCCCCATCCAGTCGTAGATCGGCCACGCGTAGCGACCGTCGAAGGTGAGGCTCACGACCGAGGCTGAGCCGGCCGCCTTCATCGGCTCGAGCATGCCCGCCGCCAGGGCCTTGAGCGAGAAGGCCGACGTCTGGAAGCCGATCGCCACGCTGTCCCATGGGGTGTTCAGGAAGTTGCCGCCCAACGCGTCCTGCGGCATGAAGCCGACGGAATGCAGGACGCCGTCCAGGCTCCCCCATCGGCTGGTCACCACGGCGCGCACCGCTTCGATCTGCTCATCGCTGTTGACGTCCATCTCGAGCACGTCCGGGGTGGTCGGCAGCCGCTTCGCGACCCTCTGCGTCAGGCTCATGCCGCGGCCCACGCCGGTGAGCAGGATCTCGGCGCCATTCTCCTGGGCGACCTTCGCCACCGCGAAGGCCATCGAGTCGTCGGTCAGGACGCCGGTGATGAGCAGCCGCTTACCCTCGAGCAGCATCGCCGGTCGGGACCTCCTCAGGTGATGGACCGATGAGGGCGCAGGCGCCCGCACCGCTCGCGGATTGTAGACCGACGGTGGAGGTCAGCCGTTCGCAGCGGGGCCGACGGGGACGGGTTTGGGGCGGTGGCGGGTCCACATTTGCGGCCGGCAGCAGAACGATCCGGCCATCGGTCACGCGAAGGGCAAACGCCCCGCGCCAGTTCGGGTGATCGAAGCCGATCTCGACCCACCCTCCCGGGAGGACCGGCACCCACCACACACCCGCATGCAAGAAGAGCGGCCGATCAGCTGGCGTCCCGAGGATGGTTTCAGTTCGGCCATCTTCGAGCCAGCGCACATCGATGCCAAACAATTGAACGTCCCGGGTCGCGGACGTCATCGCGAGCGCGGCCTCGCCACCTACTGTGGTCAGGGCCAGGCCGTCGAGAGCCGGTGGCAATCTCGTTACCTCTCCCGTCTCAAGGTCGACAATGACCGTCGGGCAGCCGATTCTCTGCGCAGCTCAGAACTCCCACGAGCCAATGTTCGGGACCTCGATGTGGCTCGGGGGCTGGTCCGAGTGGCGCTTGGCATCGTCGGCCACCTCGTCTTCTCATACGAGCATCACCGCAGCACTGGAGGCAACAGCCGTGCACGGTGAGGGCCTGGAACCCGCATGGCGTGCTCACGCCGGCCCTCCACGCCGCTGCTCTCGGCCGGCTCAAGCCTCTAACGCTGTCACCATGCGCAGGTGATGGGAAGAACTCCGGAACCAAGCCTTCGCGCGAATGAGGACGGCGGACGAGAACACCAAGTGCGGGCCGGGTCGCATCGGTCTACCCTGAGTGCCGCCATGATGGTCCACCTGTACGACTACGAGGTGCCCGTCGCCGATCCGGCGGCGGGCGTGCCGAACCTGCACGAGGCGCTCGGCGGCCTGGACGACGAGGACCGCAAGACGCTGCTGGGCGCCCTCTTCAAGCAGGAGCGGATGCCGGGCACCATGGAGCGGCTGTCGACCCTGGTGGCTGACGTGGGGGCCTCGTTCGCCGACCTCATGACAATGCTCGACAACGGGACCCGGCCGCGCCGCTTCGTCGCGATCGACGAGGCGAAGGGCATCCTGGACCGGTACCTCCCGGCCTCTGCGGTCGCGGGCACGCACGACTGGGACGTGGCCCGCCTGCACGAGCCGTACGGCGACGGGAGCTATCACGGGAAGCTGCTGAAGCGGACGCGCAAACAGCTGCGCTCGGTCAGCAATCGCGAGGCGCTCACCACGCCCTTCCTGCTGCGCCGCGAGTGGGGCCGGTGACGCGGCGCAGCGGCCGCCGTGGTCGCGCCTACCAGCCCATGCCGACGCGCCGGGTGAACTGGGGCGCGCGGCTGCTGGTCGTGTTCGTGGCCTTCATCATGGTCGCGGGCTTCGCGATCCTGACCTTCGCGCGCTGAGCGACGACGCGCGTCCCGCACAGGAGGTCGGCGGGTCAGTCGAGGCGCAGCGGCCGGACGGTCATCGCCTCGTTGACGCGACCCTCCCAATCGGCGCGCGGGGCGTCGCAGAAAAGCTCGATCTCATTGCCGTCCGGGTCCGCGGTGTAGATCGATCGGGTCACTCCGTGGTCGATCGCACCCTTGAGCAGGCCCCGCTCCACCAGGAGGGCGTGGGCGGAACGGAGGGCCTCATCATCGGCCAGCTGCACGGCGACGTGGTAGAGGCCCACGGCGCCGGGCTGTGCGGAGGGGGCCTGGTCGCCGACCCGCAGCAGCGCCAGGTCGTGATGGTTCTCCCCGGTGGCGGTCAGGAAGATCATCACGTTGCTCATCTCGCCCGCCACCTGGAAGCCGAGCAGGTCGCGGTAGAAGGCGAGCGACCGGTCGAGGTCGCGGACCTTGAGGACGACATGCCCGATGCGCTGCGGGTGGAGCATCCGCCGATGCTAGCAGGCGGCAGGCCGCCGGCCGGACGAGCAAGCGGTCGCTACCGCCGAGGTGTCGCTAGCCGCCGAGGTGGACGGTGACCGGGATGACGCCGCGCGAGAGGCTGGTGTCGCTGATCGCCGCCCACGCCTCGGGCGAGAGGTCGGCGACCTTCTGGTTGGCCGTGCCCCACGAGCATCCGCAATAGTCGACGACCGGCAGCTGGGCGCAGCGATTGGCGCAGACGGTCACGTAGCGGCTGGCGGGCACCGGGTCGTAGTGCCCGCCCAGCGCGCCGGGCAGGGCCACCACGGCCTGGCCGCGGTAGCCGATCGTGCAGCAGTACCAGGTCGCACTGCCGCTGATGCTGCCGCCGGTGGGTGGCGCGACGATCACGACCGGCTTGGGGGCCGGAGTGGACTTGCGGTAGAGGGTCGCCTGCATGGGTACCGAGCCCGGGGTCGGCAGGGAGGCGACGGGGTCGAGGTCCTCGGTTGGGATCGTGCGAGCCAGGTCGAAGAGGGTCAGGGCGGCGGAGCGCTCGCGACCGTCGAGGTCGCCGCGGTCGAGCGTCGCGCCCGCCTGGTCGGCGACGCTGAGCAGGCTGGGCTCCGCGCTCCCATCGGGCAGCGCCGAGCGCGCCGTGAGCGGGGTGAGGAGCGCGATCCCGACTCCGCTGACGATCGTCAGCACGGCGACGCGCCGCAGGAGATCGAGCAATAGAATCCTCGTGTGCAGCGGGGTCCGTCCATCCCGCTGCTGCGGCCGCGGCCGTGACGCGAGCGAGTGGGCACTCTCCGCAGTCGCGCACCGTCCGTCGGCGGGACGAGCGGCCACCGTACCACAGGAGCTCTGGCCATGGCACGCAGGAAGCGGGAGCCCGAGCGTAGGAGCGGCGCGGTGGTGGTGCGCGGGGGCCACGGAATCCGCCGCACCGAGGACCAGGAGCTCCTCCGCGCCCGGCGTGACGTCGCGTTTCGCGAGACGGACACCTGGCGCACCCTCCGGATCATGGGAGAGTTCGTCGAGGGATTCGACGCACTGGCCGATGTCGGCCCGGCGGTGAGCATCTTCGGATCGGCGCGGGTCGGCCGTCGAAACCGCTACTACGGGGCGGCCCGGCGGCTTGCCGCGGCGCTGGCGCGCGAGGGCTTCGCGATCATCACCGGCGGTGGGCCGGGGATCATGGAGGCCGCCAACCGCGGCGCCCAGGATGGAGGCGGGCTCTCCATCGGCTGCAACATCGAGCTGCCGTTCGAGCAGGGGCTGAACGAGTACGTCGACCTGGGGATGGAGTTCCGCTACTTCTTCGTCCGCAAGACGATGTTCGTCAAGTACGCGGGGGGCTTCGTGATCTTTCCCGGCGGGTTCGGCACGCTGGACGAGCTGTTCGAGGCGCTGACCCTGATCCAGACCGGCAAGGTCGAGCACTTCCCGGTGGTCCTCTACGGCAAGGACTACTGGGCCGGCCTGCTGCAGTGGATCCGCGAGAAGCCCCTCTACGAGGAGAAGGTGTCGCCCGAGGACCTCGACCTGCTGATCGTGACCGACAGCGTCGAAGAGGCGGTCGAGGCCCTCACCCGCCATCGCAGCGCACAGCGCGAACGCGAGGAGGCCAAGGCCGTGGCTGCGACGGGGGAGGCCGTCAAGAAGGCTGAGCGCGGACGGGGCGCCTAGCCGCGTCGCACGGCGTCACACCGATGGGGCGGGCTGAACCGACGGCCGCCGCATCGTGTACAAAGGGCAGAGCTTCCGTTCTGGAGACCCCACGCCGGTGCAGTCCTCGCTTGCAGCGTGGCGGGTGAGCCTGCGTCGGATGCGCGCGGACTGGCTCATCGTTGCCGCCGCCTGGCTGATCGCGCTGCTGGCCGCCACCCTCCTGGCGGCGGGCCCGATCTACGCCAGCGCCGTCTCCCTGGCGGGGCTCCACCGCGTGCTCGCGGAGGCACCAGTCGAGGCGGCCAACGTCCAGGCATCGGCCCGGGTCCAGACCGATGCCGCGGCGGAGGTGAGCCAGGCCGTCGTCGGCGAGCTTGCGCGCGTCTCCGGCCCGCTCCGCGGCAGCGTGGTGCGCTTGGGACGATCCGACACGTTCGCGCTGCCGGGGCAGCCGGCCGACGAAGTGCGCGACCTCACCGTGCTCGGCTTCATGACCGAGCTCGACCAGCACGCTTCCCTGGTTGAGGGTCAGTGGTCTGCGCCTGCCGTCGCCCCGGGCGATCCGGTCGAGGTCGTCATCGGTGAAGGGGTCGCCGAGACGCTCGGCCTGCGGGTCGGCGACGACCTTGCGCTCCAGAACCGGCTGGACGAGGAGCTGACGGTGCCCGTCCGCATCGTGGGCATCTTCCGCGTGACGGACCCGAGCGACTCTGTCTGGTTCAACGAGAGCCAGATGCTCGACGGGCTGACCGAGAGTGACCAGTACCGAACCTTCGGCCCGATGCTGACCACGCCACAGGACCTGATCGGGCGCGTGGCGGGTGACCAGGTGCTCCTCCAGTGGCGCCTCTTCCCCGACTTCGAGCGCCTTACGATCGATGCCGCGGGCTCATTGCGCGCCAGGGTTCAGAACTTCGCCGAGCGGGTCGACGCCGCGGCCGGAGGCGCTCCCTCCAGCGTGGTCACGGGCCTCGATCGGATCATCGCCACCGCGGAGCGCTCCCTCCTCGCCAGCCGCACCGGCGTCCTGCTGCTGATGGCGCAGCTCGCCGTGCTCGCCGGATACGCCATCCTCCTGACCGCGGCGCTGCTCGTCGACCACCGTCGCGTCGATACGGCGCTCCTCCGCTCGCGCGGCGCCGGGACACTCCAAGTGGCGGGCATGGCGCTCACCGAGGGGCTGCTCATCGCCCTGTCGGCGGGGCTCGCCGCCCCGTGGCTGGCGGCCGGCGTGCTGCGCCTCTTCAACGTCGCCGGACCGCTCGCCGACGTTGGCCTGCACATCGAGCCCGGCGTCACCGACGATGCATTCCTTGCCGCCGGCGTCGCCGCGGCGGCCTGCGTCATCCTGCTGGTCGTGCCGGCGCTGCTGGCGGCGCGAACGTTCGCGGCGGAGCACGGGGCGGTCTCGCGCCAGGAGACGCGCCCCATCGGCCAGCGGATCGGCCTCGACGTCGCTCTGCTGGCCATCGCCGCGCTTGGCTTCTGGCAGCTGCGCCTGTACGGCGCCCCGCTCACCGAATCGGTGCGCGGCACGCTGGGGCTGGACCCGCTGCTGATCGGCGCGCCGGCGATCGGGCTGCTGGCGGGCGCCGTGGTCGCGCTGCGGCTCGTCCCGCTGCTGGCTCAGCTCGTGGAGCGAGCCGTGGTGCGCGGACGCGGCCTCGTCTCCTCCCTGGGCGCCCGCCAGGTTGCGAGGCGTCCGCTGCGCTACACGAGGGCGGCGCTGCTGCTGATGCTGGCCATGGCGATGGGAGTCTTCGCGCTGTTCTACACGGTCACCTGGACGCAATCGCAGCAGGATCAGGCCGAGTTCCAGGTCGGCGCCGACGTGCGGGTCACGCCCGGGCGATCCTCCGGGACGCTGCCTCGCTGGGAGCTGGACGCGGCATACGGTTCGCTGGCGGGCGAAACCGCGCACATGCCGGTGACGCGCCAGGACGTCCGCATCTCCCGCGCGGCCGGCGCCGCCCAGCTGCTTGCCCTCGACGCCGCCGCGGCACCCGGTATCGTCCGTTTTCGCTCGGACCTCGCCGACGCCTCACTCGCGTCGCTGCTTGCCCCTCTTGAGGCGGGGCGCCCGACGTCGGCCCTCCCGTCGCTGGACGGCGAGCCGACCCACCTGCGAGTGACGACCGACGTCACGATCCGGGCGGTGGCGCAGCGGGTCTTCGACTTCGAGGCGGAAGCGTTCGTTCTCGAGCCTGCCGACCTGGAGCTGCTCACCGGCGTGCCGCTGCTGAATGCCGCGGCCGTGGTGCGCGACGTCCGCGGAGAGCTGCACCGCTTCTTCGCCGACCCGGTGACGGTCGACGACGAGGACGAGGAGCTCCTCATCCCGCTGGGCAGTACCGGCGGTGGCTCGACGCTCGCTTACCCGCTGCAGCTGGTCAGCCTGGAGCTGGCGTTCTCGCTGCCGAGCGGCCTCGCCGCCACCTCGGCGACCGCCATCCTCAGCGAGGTGGCCGCCGGAACCGAGCCGGCCGGCGACTGGCAGGCCGCGGACCTCGCGGCCGCCGGCGCGTGGCGGTTGGGGTGGGCGGTCTTCGGCGCTCGTGCCGAGGCGGTTCCCAGCGAGCTGGTCGACGGGCTCTCGATGCGATTGGACGATCGGGGGCCGTTCGGCACGCTGCAGGGGGTCGACCGGTACCGCCGCGGGACGACGCTGAGCTTCACGCCCGCGTCGGTGGTGGACGCCTCCGATGAGCCGCTCCCGGTGATCGCCAATGAGGCGTTCCTGGAGAGGACTGCCGCCCGCACCGGCGACGGGCTGAGCCTGACGCTGTTCGGCCGGCAGCAGCCGCTCGTGGTCGCCGGCTCGGTACGCTCGTTCCCCACCACGGAGCCGGACGCGCCGGTGCTGGTCGCCGACCTGCCGACCCTGAACCTGCTGCGCTTCGGCGCCACCCACGCCACCAGCGCGCCGGATGAATGGTGGCTCACGGTCGAGCCGGCTCAGACCGATGCCCTCGTCGGCCAGCTCGATGCGGCGCCCTTCTCCAGCGTGGCGATCGCCAGCCGGCTGGGACGCGCACGAAGCCTGGGGACCGATCCGGTCGCGCTTGGCATCATCGGTGCGCTGGCGCTCGGCGTGGTGGCGGCCGGGCTGTTCGCCGTCATCGGCCTGGTGGTCAGCGCGGCCGTGTCGGCTCGCGAGCGGGTCACCGAGTTCGCCCTGCTGCGGGCCCTGGGCCTCTCGTCCGGACAGCTGTCCGGGTGGTTGTCGCTCGAGAACTCGATGCTCGCCCTCGTCAGCCTAGTGGCGGGCACCGGCCTGGGGCTGCTCATCGGCTGGGTGGCCCTGCCCTTCGTGACTGTCACCCAGCAGGCCGCCATCCCCTTCCCGCCCGTGACCGTCGAACCGCCGTGGGCCGGGGTGCTGCTGCTCGAGGCGATCGGCGTCGTGACCCTGGGCGTCACGGTCGCACTGCTGGCGCGTCTGCTGCGGCGGCTCGGGATCGGCTCGACGCTGCGCATGGGCGAGGACTGAGCCGATGACCGGCCTGCGGACCATCGCGCTCCTCCTCCGCCGGCTGCGCGCCGAGCGCGGCATGGTGCTGCTCGTCTTCGCGCTGGTGGCGGCCACCACGTTCATGCTCGCCGCGGCCCCCCGCCTCCTGAACCACTTGTCGGACGAGGGGCTGCGCCATGAGCTCGGCACCGCCCTGGCCTCGCAACGGAAGGTGCAGATATCGACTGTCGACCTGCCGGCGGGACGCCTTGGCGCAAACCTGGAGGCCGTCGAAGCGCAGGGCGCGATTCACGAGGAGACCTTCCCGGGGTCGCTCCGATCCCTCATCAGCGACCGCAGCATCGCCGTCGAGACCGTCCGGTTCGAGGTCTCGAACTCGCTCCGCTACCCGTCCTTCCTCACGCTCCGCTACCAGGGCGGAATCTCCGATCAGGTCGAGCTGGTCGAGGGGCGTCTTCCGGCATCGCTGGGAGGGATCCTGCCAGGCGCGATCCTCGGCGCCTTTCGCGCCGACCTTCCGGTCCCCGAGCCGGAACGCTTCGAGGTGGCCATCTCGCGGCCGATCGCCGAGACGCTTGGGATCGGCATTGGTGATCGGCTGGTCGCTCATGCGGACGGCAACGACCCGATGGTGCGGTTCACCTTCGAGGTGCCCATTCCGATCGAGCTCGAGGTGGTGGGCATCTACCGCGCCATCGACCCCGCGGCCGACTATTGGCACGACGACGTGGCGCTGCAGGTGGTGAACCTGGTCGGCGTCGGAGACAGCGTGCTGGCGTTCGCGTCGGTCCTTATCGCCGCAGAGGACTATCCGGGGATCGCAGCCTCGCACCTTCCGGAGCGATTCCGGTGGCGCTACCAGCTGGACGCCGAGCGGGTAACCGCCAGCGACCTGGACGCTCTGGTCGCCGACCTGCGCCGGCTGGACGGCACCTACCGGACTGCCAGCACCGGCTTCATCCAGCGCGGGGAGCTGTTGCTGGAGACGGGCCTGGTCCAGATCATTCAGCGCTTCGAGTCGAAGCGTGCCGCGTCCGCCGCCGTCCTGTCGGTGGCGGCCACTGGCCCGTTGGGGTTGGCGGCAGGAGCCACCGCCATGGTCGCCATCCTGCTCGTCAGCCGCCGCCGCGCGGCGCTGGTCCTCACGCGCGGTCGTGGCGCCTCCGGAGGGTTGCTGCTGCGGACCCAGACCTTGGAGGCCCTGCTCGTCGGCGGGCCGGCCGCGATTCTCGGCTTTCTCCTCGCCTCGCTCGTCCCCGGGCGCTCCAGCGCCACCTCCGGGCTCCTCGCCAGCCTGGCGCTGGTTGGCGCCATCGTCCTGTTCGTCGGAGCGACCTGGCCCCTGGCGCGGCGGACCCTGGGCCTGATCGAGCGCGAGCAGCCGCCCGCCCTGCGGGTCGCCCCGCGGCGGCTGGTGCTGGAGCTCACGGCCATCGGGTTGGCGGTGGCGGGTGCCTTCTTGCTGCGCCAACGCGGGCTGACCATCGCCGACGCCGCAGGCGATGAGGCCCCGGTTCGCTTCGACCCGTTCCTGGCCGCCGTTCCCGTCCTGATCGGCATGGCGGTCGGACTCGTGGTGGTCCGGCTCTATCCCCTGCCGGTCCGTGCCCTCGGCTCGCTGGCCGCGCGACGCATAGACCTCGTGCCGGTGCTCGGCCTGCGAACGGTGGGCCGGCACCCCACCATCGTCGCCCTGCCGCTCCTGGTGCTGATGCTGACCGCGGCCATCGGTGCCTTCTCATCGGTCGTGGTCGCGACCGTCGACCGCGGCCAGCTGACGGCCTCCTGGCAGGAGTTCGGCGCCGACTACCGGGTCGAGTCGGAGGGCGGTCTGACCCTGGCATCCGCCGTCGATCCCTCCGTGGTCGATGGCGTGGAGGCGGTCGCCAGAGGCTACCTGGACCCGGCGGCGGTGCTGGCCATCGGTGCCTCCGACAGGCGGACCATTCCACTCCTGGGCGTGGAGCCGGCGGCATACCGAGATGTCACGGCCGGCTCGCCCGCTCAACCGGAGTGGCCCACCGCCTTCGAGACGGCTCCAGCCGCCGAGGAGGACCTGGGGACCGCTGCTCAGCCGGTGCCCGCCATTGTGTCCCGCCGGCTTCCTCGCGGCGTACCGCGGCTGGAGGTCGGGTCCACCTTCGAGGCCACGGTCCAGGACCGCCCGCTGAGCTTCGAGGTCGTCGCCGTGCGGACCGGTTTTGCGGGCCTCTCGGCGGGCGACCCGTTCGTGATCGTGCCCTTCACGCAGCTGGCCAGCGCGCTGGGCGCTCCGCTGCAGCCGTCGGTCTTCTTCGTGCGTGGCCCAGCCGAGATCGAGGATGCTCTGCGAACCACCGTTCGACAGCAATCGCCCAGGTCGCGCCTCCTCTCGCGGCACGCGGGGTATGCGGAGCTGCACGACGCGCCGCTGTCGGCTGCCATCGCCAGCGGGTTCCGGCTCGCACTGGGTGTAGCGGCGGCGTACACGGCGCTGACCATCGTCGCCGCTGTGACCCTCACCGCGGGCCGGCGCAGCCGTGACCTCGCCTACCTCCGCACCCTGGGCGTCACCGCGCGCCAGGCGTTCGGCCTGATCATCGTCGAGCACGGGCCGCCGGTCGCCTTCGCGCTCGCGGCCGGGGTTGGGCTGGGGCTGGGCGTGGCCTGGCTGGTCGAGCCCGGCCTCGCGCTCGGCAGCTTCATCGGTCCGGAGGCGACGGTGGCACTCCAGATCGACTGGACCTCGATCGGCCTGGTCAGCGCCGGGCTGGTCGGCGTGGTGGCGGTCACGGTCGTGGGCAGCACCTGGCTCGCGCGTCGGACCGATCTCGGCCAGGTGCTGCGGCTGGCCGAGCAATGAGCGCCAGGCAATGAGCGTCAGGCAATGAGCGTCAGAATGGGTCCCCCATGAACGAGTGGTTGAACGCGCGCGGGCAGGAGCCGATGGAGGAGATCTCCGACATCGTCGATCTGTCGCCCGCCCAGCCCCCGGTCTCCAGGCCGCTGCCCCAGCACGGCGATGGGGCGCTGATCGTGTGCGACAACCTGGTGAAGATTTACAAGGTTGCGGACCTGGAGGTGGTTGCCCTCCAGGGGCTCGACCTGGTGGTCGAGGCGGGCGAGTTCATCGCGCTGGTCGGGGCATCCGGGAGCGGCAAGAGCACGCTGCTGAACATCCTGGGCGGGCTGGACCTTCCTTCGGCCGGCCGGGCATCGGTCGCCGGCCACGCGCTTGGCGAGATGGGCACACGGGAGCGGACGCTCTACCGAAGGCGTGCCATCGGCTTCGTCTGGCAGCAGACGGCGCGCAATCTCCTCGCCTACCTGACCGCCTACGAGAACGTCGAGCTGCCGATGCTGCTCGACGGGGTCGAGTCGGACGAGCGGGTAAAGCGAACGCGCACCCTCCTCAGCCTGGTCGGGTTGGAGGAGCGCGCCGACCATCTCCCGCAGAAGCTCTCCGGCGGGGAGCAGCAGCGCGTGGCGATCGCGGTGGCGCTCGCCAACCGGCCGGCGGTGTTGTTCGCGGACGAGCCCACCGGCGAGCTCGACACGGCCACCGCGCACGAGGTCTTCGAGCTCTTCCGCTCCGTGAACCGCGACCTCGGCGTCACGATCGTGGTGGTCACCCACGACCCGCTGGTCAGCGAGCAGGTCAGCCGCACGGTCGTGATCCGCGACGGGCGGACGAGCAGCGAGACGCTTCGCCGGCGCGCGGTCTCGGATGCCGGCGACCACCACGTCATCGCCGAGGAGTACGCGGTCCTTGATCGGGTCGGCCGCCTCCAGCTGCCGCGGGCGCACATCGAGGCGCTCGGCATGGAACGGCGGGTGCGCCTGGCGCTGGAAGCGGACCACATCGGCGTCTGGCCCGACGGGCGCAAGGGCAGCTCGGGCGGCCCCGCGCACGGGACCGATGACGGACGCGGCGACGGCTCGGAGCCGCGGCCATGACCGCTGCCGTGATCCAGGACGGCGTGATGGTCGAGACCCGCGACCTGGCTCGCGACTTCCCGATGGCGGCGGGCGTCGTGCACGCCGTGGGCGGCGTCAACCTGCGGGTTCACCGCGGCATGCTGGTGGCCGTCCGCGGACGATCCGGGTCCGGCAAGACGACGCTCCTCTCCCTGATCGGCGGCCTGGACCGGCCCACGACCGGCAGCGTCACAGTCAACGGGCTGCCGGTCTCGACCATGAGCGAGGATCAGCTCGTCCAGTTTCGGCGCCACACCATCGGCTTCATCTTCCAGGCCTTCGGCCTGCTGCCGATCCTGTCCGCGGCCGAGAACGTCGAGATCCCGCTGCGCCTGGTCCGCGCCGACCCGGCGATGCGGGCGGGGCGGATCGCCGAGCTGTTGGGGCTGGTCGGCCTGGCGGATCGCGCGAAGCATAGGCCCCACGAGCTGTCTGGCGGTGAGCAGCAGCGAGTGGCGATCGCCCGCGCGCTCGCCAACCGCCCCGAGCTGCTGCTGGCCGACGAGCCAACCGGCCAGCTCGACTCACAGACCGGGCGCGGGATCATGTCCCTGCTGCGAACGCTGGTGCACCGCGAGGGGCTAACGGCGATCGTGGCCACCCATGACCCGATGCTGATCGACCTCGCCGATCGGGTGGTGGACCTCCGCGACGGCCGCATCGCGGAGCCAGCAAACTAGCCTGAGACTACCGTGAGCCGTCAGGCGGGTGCGCATCCGTTAGGATCGCCACGTGATCGTATCGGCCAAGTTGACCCCGATCCGGGGCCGATCTCGCCCACCAGGTTCACCCGGTGGTCCTCATGGCCATCCAAGGGGCCGAAGTTGGCCGATGTGAACACCCGATGATCACCACCTCACGGCGAGAATGAAACGCCACGAGATAGTCGCGCGTCTTCGCTCCGACAATCCGTAACGAGCTTGGAACCCGCACCAATGAACCGTCGCAGCCTTCCGGTCCTCGTGGCCAGCTTGCTGGTCCTCGTCGCCTGCGAGGCGGCCACCAGCCCATCGGCATCGCCGAGTTTGTCCGCCTCGGCGGACGTCCCGTCCGGCAGCGAGGAGCCGGGTGGCAGCCCGGTGTCGAGCATCGACCCGGCGCCATCCGAGGACCTCGATCCGTTCTCCTGCGAGCTTCCCGTGGTCGAGGCTGCGACCGAGCCGCCTCCGGTCAACATCGTCGACGTGCGCGTCGGCACCCACGACGACTATGACCGTGTGGTCTTCGAGTTCGACTCGGGGATCCCCGAGTTCACCGTCGATCAGGCCGAGCCGCCGTTCACCGAGGACGGCTCTGGATTCCCCATCGACGTCGAGGGCGAGTCGTTCCTGGTGCTGGTCATGCGCGGCGGAACCAAGCAGACCGATACCGGCGAGAGCAGCTACGACGGGCCCACCGACTTCGATCCCGGCCTGACGCGGCTCGTCGACTTGGTCGAGGGCGGCGACTTCGAGGCCCAGAGCACCTGGTACTTCGGCCTCAGCGGCGATGCCTGCACGCGGGTCTTCACCCTCTCCGAGCCCGATCGCCTGGTGATCGACCTCGAGCACTAGGCCTTTGGCGTGGCTTGGTGGCGGGCCCGACCGGATTCGAACCGGCGATCTCCAGCGTGACAGGCTGGCATGTTTGGCCACTACACCACGGGCCCGCGGGGGTGACGGGGGCGGAGTATAGCAGGGACCGACTGGCCCTCAGTCCCCCGCCTCTGACCTCCCTCGAAGGCCGATGAGGACGCCGCCGGCCCAGGTATAGGCAAGGGCCACCAGGGTCAGACCGATGCCGGCCGCCAGCATGGCGAGCGGGGGGGCGCTGCCCGATGCGGCGCTCACCAGCGCCGCCACGGCCCAGGCCAGCGAGAGCACCGCCATGGCCAAGCAGAGGACGATCGCGGGAACGGCGGCCGCTGGCGCCCCCCGTCGCAGGGCGAACGCCAACGCCAGGTGGATCACCCCGAGCAGCCCGATCGCGATGCCCAGCGCGACGGCGGCGCCGCCCACCGCCGCGGCGTCGATGGTGACCGGTGGCAGGAGGGCGAACAGCCGCTCCGCGAAGAGGAGCCCCGCCGCCACGCCGGCGGCGCAGATCAGCAGCAGGAGCATGCCGGCCGCTGCCAGCAGCGCGGCGGGGCGGTGTACCGGGCTGGCCATGAGCTGCCGGCGACCCTACCGGCGCGGGCGGCCGAGGACGATCGCGGAGACGCCGAAGACGAGCGTCAGGACGGCCAGAGCGGAGGCGAGGATCGTGTCGGTGACGGGCTGGCTCATGACCAGGAAGACACCAGCGGCGGACAGGACGGCGGTGAGCCCCGCGACCGCCGCGGCCACGCGCCGGCCACCACGGACATCGGCCAGGACGGCGAGCGCACTGGCGACCAGCGCCACCCCGAGCACCACCATCCCCGCGCCGCCGAGCACCTGCCCGTAGCCGAGCTGTCCCACGTTCGGTGGCGGAGATTCGCCATATCGGCCCGCGATCGTCAGGCCGGAGGCGATGATCGCGACCGCGGCGATGAAGATCGCCAGGCCCAGCACGGCCATCGCCAGCACGGCCGCGCTGCCGGCCTCGCCGACGTGCTCGGGGGCAAGCGAATGCGATCGGTGTCGCGGGGACGCGGTGGGTCTGTTGACCTTCCTGTTGACCATCCAGTGCCTCAGACGCGATGCGACGCGCCTGCTCGGGCGCGTCGCAGAGGGCACCGATTGTACGGGACCCCTGCGCCAGACGCGACCGTATACTCGGGGCCGTGCCGTACGAGCTGCCCGACGAATTCGATCCCCGTGGAGCCCGGCGCAGCAGGATTTTGCGCTGGGTCTCCTTCCTGTTCGCTGCCGTGCTGGTGGCGCTGGTCGCCTACCTCGCCTACGTCGGGTTCGACGGGTCCGGCCAGCTGGTCGAGCCGCGCTCGCCGTCCGCCGACTGTCGCACCCCGGAGAGCGCCTTCGGCTGGGAGTACGAGGCGATCAACTACGACGGGACCGCAGACGAGGGATTGGTGCAGGTGCCGGACCCGGAGAACTGCCCCGAGCAGGGACCGGCGGCGGGCATCGACCTGACGACGGCGGGCGGCGCGCGCATCGCGGCGTGGTACGTGCCCGCTGCACGGTCCATCGGGCCAACAGGCGCGACGGTTGTGCTCGCCCACGGTCACGGCAGCAACAAGAGCGACATGCTCGCCTTCGCCGACGCGCTGCATTCCGACTACAACCTCGTGCTCTTCGACTTCCACAACCACGGCCAGAGCCGCGGCGGCGGGTTGATCACCGTCGGCGTGCTGGAGCAGGACGACCTGCGCGCCGTGATCGACTGGCTCGCGACCGCCAAGGGACCGTCCCGCATTGCGGTGCTGGGTGTATCGATGGGCGGCGCGGCCGCGGTCAATGAGGCGGCCGAGGACGAGCGGATCGACGCGCTGATCCTCGACTCGACCCACGCCACCCTGGCGAACGCGCTGCAGGCCCGCCTCGAGCGGGCCGGCTACCCACTGCCCATGCCGGGCGCCTGGTCGATCCTGCTCGGCGGCCTGATTCGCACCGGCCAGGACATGAGCGCGGTGGACCCGGTGCAAGCCATCGAGCGCTACGAGGACCGGCCGGTCCTGATCATCGCCGGCGGCCGCGACGATGCCATCGGGCACTCGGATGCGGAAGAGCTGCTGACTGCCGCCGAGGCGGGGGGAGCGGACGCGGAGCTCCAGGTCTGCGCAGAGGCCGGTCACGGAGGCGCAATCGGCACCTGCGCGGCCGAGTACCGCGACTGGGTGCTGGGCTTCCTGCGCCAGAGCTTCGGCACGGCATCGTAGAGCGTTGATCCACGCCACCCCCGGGGCCGCTGACCGGTCGGACGCCGATGCCCGGTTCGACCGGACCGTCGAGCGGTGGTTCCGCGAGCGCCTCGACCTTCAGCCCGAGCTCGGCACCTATCACGGCATTCACGAACACGACCATCGCCTGTCGGCTGGGACTCGCGAGCAGGTCGAGGCCGAGACCGCGTTCCACCACGCCGCGATCGACGAGATGGAGCGTTTTGGATCGGACGAGCTGTCCGCCGATCGGGCGCTCGATCGGGACCTGCTCGTCCACGAGGCGCGCCTCTACCTGCACGAGCTCGAGGAGCGGCAGGGCTGGCGGGCGGCGTCGAATGCGGCGCAGCACGTCGGGGATGCGCTCTTTCCGATCTTCACCCGCGACTATGCCCCGCTGGCCGAGCGGCTGGAGGCGCTGACCGCGCGATTGGAGGCAGCGCCGCGCTACCTGGCCGAGTCACGCACGCGCGTCGACCGGCCGGTGCGCCTCTGGACGAAGATCGACATCGAGAGCACCGAGGCGCTGCCAGCCTTCCTGGACTCGATCCAGGCCGCCGCGCGCTCGGAGCGCGCCGATCCATCCCTGCTCGACCGGCTGCAGTCGGCAGTCTCCGCGACGCGCGAGGCGCTGGACGCCCACGCGGCCTGGCTGCGCGACGCCGTGCTGCCGCGCGCGGACGGAGACTGGCGCGCCGGTCCGGAGGACTTCGAGCACCTCGTCAGCCTGCGGGCCCTGGAGGCGACCGGCGACGAGATCCTGGCCGTCGGCGAGGGGATCCTGGTCGAGGAGCACGCGGCCCGCGACGCGGTCTGCGCCGAGATCGACCCGACCCTTGACCCGCGCGAGGCCGGTGAGCTGGTCAAGGGCGACCACCCCGACACCTTCCCTGAGGCGCTGGAGGCCTATCGCGAGGCGATGGATCGCGCGCGCGCCTTCATGGTCGAGCGCGATCTCGCCACGCCCCCGCCGCAGGACGCGCTGCGCGTCATCGAGACGCCCTCCTTCCTCCGTCACCTGACGCCGTTCGCGGCCTATTACGAGCCGGCGCGCTTCGACCCGGAGCCGACCGGCACCTACGTCGTCACGCCGCCGGCCTCGCCGGAGATGTGGAAGGAGCACAACTACGCCTCGATCAGCAACACGAGCGTGCACGAGGCCTACCCGGGCCACCACCTGCAGCTGTCGGCGGCGATCACCAACCCGAGCCTGGTGCGCCTGCTCGCGGGGTCGGCCGCCGAGTTCGCCGAAGGCTGGGCCTTCTACACGGAGCGGGTCATGAAGGAGCACGGGTTCGACGACACGCCGGCGCATCGGTACATCCAGCACACCGATGCCATCTGGCGCGCGGCCCGCATCGTCCTGGACGTCCGGCTTCATCGCCGCCAGGTCAGCTTCGACGAGGCCGTCGATTTCCTGGTGGAGCACACCGGCTTTGTCCGCTCCGCCGCGCTGGCCGAGGTGAAGCGCTACACCAGCACGCCCACCTACCAGCTCAGCTACCTGTACGGGCGCCACATGATCGACCGGCTCAAGCGGCAGGTGGAGGGGCGCATGGGGCCCGCCTTCAACCTCAGGTTCTTCCACGACACGCTGATCTACGGCGGCACCATGCCGGTCTCGTATGCTCGTCGCCTGTTCGAAGCCAAGCTTGGGGTCCTGGACCGATGATGCCCACCAGACCGATGCGCGCCGCCGCCGGCGCGCTCGCCATGGCCGCGGGGCTGGCTGCCTGCGCGGGGGCCACGCCGACGCCTCGGCCGAGCTGCCCCACCGCCGCCCCGACGGCCGACGAGGCGACGTCCATCCTGGCCGGCGCGGACCAGGCCGTGATCGTGACCAACGGGGGCGAGTTCACGATCGAGCTCTACGGCGAGGCGGCGCCCATCGCCACCGCCAACTTCGTTGCACTCGCCCGCTGCGGCTTCTACGACGAGATCAGCTTCCATCGGGTCATCGCCGACTTCGTGATCCAGGCCGGGGACCCGCAGACAAAGACGAATCGGGGAGACTTTGACGGGCTGGGGAGCGGAGGGCCGGGCTATCGGTTCACGATCGAGACGCCCGCCGATGGGCTGAACTACGACCGCTATGCGCTGGCCATGGCCAACGCCGGAGGCACCGACACGAACGGCAGCCAGTTCTTCATCGACCTGGCCGATCTCGACGCCCAGCTGCCGCGCTCGTACACCATCTTCGGCCTGGTGATCGCCGGAACCGATGTGGTCGACGCCATCGGGCAGGTGCCCACCAACGGCGCTCGGGGAGTGCCGCTCGACCCGGTGATCATCGAGACGATCACGGTCCAGGCGGAGCCTGCCCCGAGCCCCACAGCGGGCTGAAATGGACCTTCGACCGCTCTGAAATGTAAAGGAATCTTAGTTCCCAACCGTTGACCCACACCGAACAGGTGGTCTATCCTTTGTTCGCTGTTCGTACAGCGATTCACCACTGATCGCAAGGCCATGGGTAGGTTTGGGTAAGGGTAGTGCGGGAAACCGCGCGTGAAAGATGCCCTTGCGGTTAGCGAATCCGGCAGCAACGGAAGGCCCCTCTTCGGAGGGGCCTTCTCCTTTCCGTCGTAGGCCCTTGGTCCCATGACGGGGTCCCATTGCGGACGGCCCGCCCCGTGTGCGAAGGTGCGCGGCGAAATGGGACGCTGGGTCTGCCTCCGCTGCTACGAGTCGAACGATGCCGCACTGGTCAGCTGCGCGAAATGCGGCCTGGCCCGGGGCACGACTCCCGCTGCGCCCGAGCCGGGTGCAGCCGACCCGGGAGCACCGTTCGGCTTCCCCGCGGCTCAGCCCACGCAGCGGCCGAGCGTGCTCGGGGGCCTGCTGCGTCGATTCGCGTGGATCCCTGTCGTAATCGTCATTGCACTCGTCGGCTACTGGTTCTCGGCCGGCCGCGACGACAGCGGCGCGATCACGCGCAGCGGCAACATGGCGATCACCGAGCTCCGGCAGGGGGACTGCTTCGACCTCCAGGATCGCGAGGCGGCCGAGGTCGACGAGGTCAACGCCAAGGTGTGCACCGAGCCGCACCAGTTCGAGATGATGTTCGTCGGTGACATGCCCGATGGAACCTTTCCCACCGAGACGGCCATGACGGACTACACGCTGGCAAACTGCCTACCCGCGTTCGCGTCATACGTCGGCCTCTCATATGAAGAGTCGCAGTACGACATCTTCCAGTTCGCTCCGACCGAGGACGGCTGGAACGGCGGCGATCACGCGATGCAGTGCGCGCTCTACCACCCGCTGGACGACGAGCTGACCGAGAGTCTGCGCGGCGCCGCTCGCTGATCGAGGGCCGCCCGGGGCCTCTGCTAGACTCGGTGGCCCCTGACGCCTGGCGCCGGTAGCTCAGTGGATAGAGCGTCGGCCTCCGGAGCCCCCGTGCGTAACCATTGCGCTACGAGCACGAACGTTCGGACCGTACGCCCCGCCGGCTTACGCTGAATTCGTGCCGAGGCACCGTTAGGCGCCCCGGATCTCATTGATCTGGGCCATCACCTTCTCGGCGGCCTCTGCGACGGTTGCCCCCGATTCCCGTGCGGTGAACTTCACGGAATCTACCCAG
>DASWIE010000132.1:0-7943 GCA_036397815.1 Candidatus Limnocylindria bacterium | reverse complement strand
CCCGCGCCGCGGTCCCAGGATGGCGGCCACCTCCCGGTCGCTGACGCCGAACCGGCGCAGGGCGTGACGGATGAGCTCGTTCCCGACTTCGCGCTCGGCCAGGACGACACGCGCGACGCCCAGGCGTCGCAGGTCGGCCTCCTCCGCCTCCGAATGAGCCCGAGCGACGATCTCGATCCGCGGGTTGCGTAACCTCGCGTACATGACCGCCTGTCGAGCGGCAAGAGCGTCGGGTATGGCCACCACCATGGCGTGCGCGTCCACCACGCGGGCGTGGTCGAGCACCGACGGGCTGCCGGCGTCGCCGTAGATGAGCGGCGCGCCGCCCGCGCGCCCCTCGCGCGCGATCGAGTAGTCGCCGTCCACGGCGACCCACCCGAAGCCACGCGAGCCGAGCATGCGCCCGACCGAACGGCCGACGCGCCCGTAGCCGAGGATGACCGCGTGGCGCCGGAGCGCGACCGCCGGCTCGCCCCACGGCAGCGCCCGTCCGTGCGTCAGCGCATCGAGGCGCCGGCCGACCACGCGCGCCGCGAGGTGCAGGGGCTCCGCGGTCAGGATCGAGAGCACGACCGCGCCCATCGCCAAGCTGAAGGTCTCGGTGGAGACGGCGCCAATGGCAAACCCGGCGGACGCCAGCACGAAGCTGAACTCGCCGCTCTGCCCGATCAGCGCGCCGGCGCGAAGGGCCGACGACGGGCGCTGGCGGTCGATGAGCGCTAGTGCCGCGATCGGAATGGCTTTGCCCAGCGTGATGATCAGCAGCAACGCCAGCACCACCGGCCATGCCTCGAGAACGGCCGTTGGCTGGAGCAGGAGGCCGATCGAGACGAAGAAGAACGTGCTGAACAGCTCACGCAGCGGCACGATCTCGCCGAGGACGCTGGCGGTGAGGTCCGAATCGGTCAGGGCCAGCCCGGCGACGAATGCCCCGAGGGCGATGCTCACGCCGACGGCATCGGCGGCGAAGGCGGTGCCAATGGAGATCACCGCGACCGCGATGACGAAGAGCTCTCGCGAACGGAGCCCCGCCACGAAGCGGAGCAGCGGAGGCAGCGCGCGGGAACCTCCGAAGATGACGAGCACGACGAAGCCGATGGCCAGGCCCGCGGAGGCCGCCAGACCGGCCACCGATTCATCCTGGCGGCTGCCCAGTGCCGTCAGCGCCACCACGAGCACCACCGTGACCAGGTCCTGCACGATCGAGATGCCAAGAGCCGTACGGCCGAACGACGTTGTATGCAGGTCTCCCTCGCCCGCGATCTTCACGAGCACCACGGTCGAGCAGACCGAGACCGCACCGCCGATGAACAGCGCCTCGAGCAGGTCCCAGCCCAGGACGAGCCCAGTGGCGGTCCCGATTCCCATGGTGATGGCGATCTGAACCGGGGTGCCGGCGAGGATTCGGGGGCCGACCGAGCGGAGGTCGGCCAGGCTGAACTGGAGGCCGATGCTGAACATGAGCAGCGCGACTCCGATATCGGCGAGCGCCAGCACCTCCTCGCGACCTGCCACGAACCCGGGCGTGGCGGGTCCGACTGCGATGCCCGCCACGATGTAGCCGAGCATTGGGGGCAGTCCGATCCGGTGGGCCAGCGAGCCCAGCACGAGCGCCGCCGCGAGCGCAACGAGCAGGGTCAGGCCCAGTCCGGTCATGGCATGGACCGGCTGTCGGCGGCGCGTCGCGTCGTCGGCGGCATGAGCCGATCATAACGGCGGACCCTGATGGGCTAGACTTCGGCTGCAACCTGCCGCGGGTGGGTTCGGGTCCGGCACCAGGCCCATACCGGGGTGCCGCTGGTGGAGGCTGCGCGAATTTGCGCGGCCTCGTGTCGTTTCTGGAGCGTCAGATGGGCGAGATCGGGCAGAGTCCAGAGTCAATCACACAGCAGACACCGATCGCGGAGGCGGACCGCCTGCTGCGCATCGGGCCGGTGGTCGTGCACGCCGGCGACAGCCTGAAGCAGCTCGCAGAGCTCGCGGTCGAGAACGCGGCCTGCCGCGTGCTCTCGGTGGTGGACGAATCCGGGCGGCTGGTGGGTCTCATCCCGGTCCGCGTCCTCGTGAACGACATCTTCCTCAAGATCGTCCCCGAGGAGTTCCTGGCCGAGATCGCCGACTACCAGGCAGTCCTGCAGTACGCGGCGCATGTCGGCGCGCGGACGTGCGGGCAGATCATGAGCGAGCCGGTCAGCGTCCATCCCGACGAGACGGTGCGTGACGCCTTCGAGCGCATGCATGCGCACAGGCTCTACGGGCTGCCGATCACCGACGAGGACGAGCGGGTGGTGGGCTACATCGACCAGCTCGAGCTGCTGCTGGTGTGGGTGCGCGCCACCGGCCGATCGCGCCTCTTGGAGCCAGAGGTCCGCCCGTGAACGCGGAGGTCGTCATCGGCCTCATCGTGTTCGTCGCGACCTACGCCGTGATCGCAACCGAGCGCGTCCACAAGACGCTGGCCGCGATGGCCGGCGGGGTTGCGATGGTCCTCCTCGGCATCGTGACCCAGGAGGAGGCGTTCGCCGAGATCGACTTCAACGTGATCTTCCTGCTCGCCGGCATGATGATCCTGGCCGGCATCATCCGAAAGACGGGAGTTTTCGGCTGGGTCGCCGTCCGGGCGGCGCGCTTCGCGGGCGGCGACGCCTACCGGATCCTGGTCGTGATGAGCGTCATCACTGCGGTCGCCTCTGCCTTTCTCGACAACGTCACCACCGTGGTCCTGGTCGGCCCAATCACGCTCTTCCTCGCCGCGCGGCTGGGGATCAGCCCGATGCCACTGATCGTCAGCGAGATTCTCGCCTCGAACATCGGCGGTGCGGCCACGCTCATCGGCGATCCGCCGAACATCCTCATCGGGAGTGCCGCCGACCTCGACTTCGTGGCATTCCTGGTCAACATGGCACCACTGGCAGCGGTGCTCCTGGGCGTCTACCTGGTGGCGGCGCGCTGGCTCTTCCGGCGCCATCTCGTCCTCGACGCAAGCCTCCGCGACGCATTCCTGGCCCTCGACGAGCGTCAGATGATCACCAACCCCCGGCTCCTGCGTCGCTCGCTCGTCGTCCTGGGGCTCACGCTGATCGGGTTCCTGGTCCACGGCGCGCTCGGCCTCGAGCCGGCCACGATCGCCCTCAGCGGAGCAGTCGTCCTGATGGTCGTTGCGCGAGAGGACCCGCACGAGGTCCTGCGCGAGGTCGAGTGGCCGACGCTCTTCTTCTTCATCGGTCTCTTCATGCTCGTGGCGGGGGTGCTCGAGCTGGGGCTGCTGCGGGCCGTCGCCGACGGGATCGCCACCCTGACCGGCGGAGAGCTTGGCGCTGAGTCGGTGGTCCTCCTCTGGGTCTCCGCCGTCCTCTCCGGATTCATCGACAACATTCCGTACACAGCCACCATGATCCCGGTGGTCGAGCAGCTGTCTGGCGGCGGGCACGCGCGCGATGCGCTCTGGTGGTCGCTGGCGATCGGCGCAGACCTGGGGGGCAATGCCACCGTGATCGGCGCGTCAGCGAACGTGATCCTGGCCGCCATGGCGGAGCGCGAAGGCCATCCGGTCACCTTCGGGACCTTCCTGCGCTACGGGCTGCCGGTAACGGCCGGCAGCATGTTGATCGCGACCGCCTACGTCTGGCTGCGCTACCTATGACCGGTGAAGGGCGGCCGCGGCCGCCGTCGTGGCACTGATGGAACACCTCGCCGAGATCCTCTTCCAGCTCTTCATCCTCCTCCTCGCAGCGAAGATCGGGGACGAGATCTTCAAGCGCCTCGGTCAGCCGACCGTGATCGGCGAGATCCTGGCCGGGGTCGTCGTCGGCCCCCCGCTCCTCGGCTGGTACCAGATCACCGATGAGACGACGCTCTTTGCCGAGATCGGGGTCGTCCTCCTGCTCTTCCAGGTGGGCGTCGAGAACCGCCTCGGCGATCTTCTGCGCGTTGGGCTGACGGCGCTCGCCGTCGGCGCGCTCGGCGTCATGCTCCCCTTCATCGGCGGCTTCGCCGTCGGGCTGCTCTTCGGCTTTCCGCTCGAGGTCAACGTCTTCCTGGCGGCGGCGCTGGTCGCCACCTCGGTCGGGGTCACCTCGCGCGTGCTCGGCGGGCTGGGCGCGCTGCGGACGATCCCGGGCCGCGTGATCCTCGGAGCGGCGATCATCGACGACGTCCTGGCCATGCTCATCCTGGCGATCGCCACCGGGCTGGCGGCAGGCGGCATCAGCGCGGAGCGGATCGCGACGCTGCTCCTCCTAGCGATGGCGTTCATCGCGATCGTGCTCGTGGGCGGGACCGGTCTCCTCCGACGCCGACGATCAATCCTCACCGATCCGGAGTTCGCCGAGACGCCGTTCCTGCCGGGCATGATCATCATGCTGGGCCTGGCAGCGCTGGCGGCGGTGATCGGACTGGCGGCGATCATCGGCGCCTTCCTCGCCGGCATGGTGGTCGGCGAGTCGAGTGAGCGCCACGCGCTGGAGGGTGAGGTGGCGCCGGTGGCCGCTTTCTTCACCCCTTTCTTCTTCGGCTCCATCGGCGCCCAGATCGACCTGGTCGGCCTTGCCGACGCCTCGGCGCTGGTGCTGCTTGCGGTCGTCACCATCGTGGCGGTCGTGACGAAGTTCGGGGGGTCACTGATCGGCGCGATCCACCTCGGGCTCCCGCGTGCCACGCTGATCGGCTGGGGCATGGTCCCCCGTGGCGAGGTCGGCATCGTGGTCGCCGGCCTGGGACTGCAGCTCGGCGCGATCGAGGGGCGGGTCTACTCGGTGGTGGTCGGCATGGCGGTCGTCACCACGCTTGTGGTGCCGCCGCTCTTGCCGGTGCTCGTGCGCCGAGCCGAGCGTGGCCGACGGGGGACCCAGGCCGCCCAAAGCAGGAGCGACGGCAGGTAGCGCGGCGGTCAGGCCGCGGCGTTCCAGGCGAGCAGCAGCAGGCCGACGTAGGCCAGCAGTAGGAGTACCGCGTCCGGCTCGCCTCGCCGCAGGCGCGTCGTCGTGCCCTGCACGATGGCGCCCAGCGCGATCGCCATCAGCACGACGGCGCCGAGCCCCGGCAGCAGCTGGAGCGGGGAGACCGCCGCCAGGACCGGACCCTCCACGTAGGCGGCGTCGACGAACAGCACGATCGTCATGTTGAAGGCGTTGCTCCCGAACAGGTTGCCGACCGCCAGGTCGTGGGCGCCGATGCGAACTGCGGCGATCGATGCCACCAGCTCCGGCAGTGACGTGGCCAGGGCCAGGAGTGTCACGCCCACGAACGTCTGGGCGATCCCGGTCTCCTCCGCGATCCCCTTTGCCGATTGCGCGACGAACGGCGCGCTGATCAGGATGACGCCGGCTGCCGCCGCGAAGCGCAGGAGATGGACGCGGACCGGCAGAGCCGATGCCCGCGCCCCCCATCCGGTCGGCGTGAGCAGGTCTTCGCGCGCCGCGGCGAGACGCGGCTGGGCCGCGCTCGGTGCGCCGGTCGGATGACGCATCCACCATGCGGCGACGACGTAGGCGGCGACGACGGCCAGCGACTCGAGGCCGATCCAGCCAATCTGGAGCCGGACCGGGCTGACGATCGCCATGAGTACGAATGCGGTCAACCCGATCGCCACCGCGGCGAGACGCGCATGACCGAGGCCGATCGTGGGCCAGACACGTCGCCCGTAGGCGAGGTCGATGATGGCCAGGATCGCCATGTTCGCCATGCTCGACCCGAACAGGTCGCCGACCGCAAGATCGGGCGCCCCTGCCAGCGCCGCGCTCACATCGGTCACGACCTCCGGCAGCGACGTCGCAGCCGCCATCAACAGCATCCCCACGAAGAGCCCGCCGAGACCGGTTCTCGTGGCGATCGCGTCCCCGGCCTGGGCCAGCACGATCCCGGCCGCCACGACGACGGACGCCGAGATCGCAAAGACCGCGGTCCACGCCCAGAGCGAGAGATCGAACTCCATGCCTGCCCAACTCCGAATAGCACGGGAGACTGCCGCAAACAGCGCGCGCAGTCTCCACCGAGGCGCTCGGGTACGGGCCGAACGCCGGGCCCGACGCGTGGGACGCGTCGGCCTCAATCTACCCTCTTGGCCACGGAGGGGGCAAGGCGAATCGGGGCCCGGGCCCGGGCCTGGGAAGCGACAAGGCCCCGCCCGAAGGCGGGGCCTTGTCATCGGTCGGGTGCGGGGAGGCTACTCGCCGCCCGGCGTGACCTCCACGGTGGCCTTGGTGAAGCCCTCGCCGGTGGCCTCATCCTCGATTCCCGCGAGGGCAGCCTCGGCGAGATCGGTCCGGTAGGCGTCGTCGGCCGGCGCCGCGGCAATGATCTCTGATTCGACGCTGATGTCGACCGTCTGCTGCCACAGCGCCGGGTCCATCACGCCGATGCCGTTTGGCGACGGCCAGACCAGCGCGTTGATCTCGTTCATCATCCATGTCTGGTGGCCGGTTCCGAGCGTGGAGCCGGCGTTGACGGTGAACTCGATGCACTCCTCGGGATTGTCGCGGCAGTGGATCCAGCCACGGAAGCTCGCCCGCAGGAAGCGGGTGGCGACATCCTCGTTGTCACCGTCGGCGAGCCAGCTGGCGCGGGCGAAGATCGCGTCCTGGAGCATGGCCGTCCCGACGTCGTTGTAGTCGATGACGTTCATGTCCTCCGGCTGGTACAGCTCGCCGGTGTCCGGGTTCTCCGCCTCGAGCACCTGGGCGTACTCGTTGTAGATCATCGCCTCGGCGACGTCGATGTCGCGCTCCAGGAAAAGGAGCATGTCGAACGGCTGGATGACCTTCTCGTAGTCGACGTTCTCCTCCAGACCTTCCGCGCGCGCCGCCGCGGTCACCTCATACTCGTTGCCGAAGTCCCAGACGCCCACCTGCCTGCCCTCGAAGTCGGCGGGCTCGGTGATGCCGGTGTCGGCCCACGCCACCGACAGTGTTCCGGAGCGCTGGAAGATCTGCGCGATGTTCACGAGGTCCGAGCCCTGCTCGCGCGCCTCGAGGACCTTCGGGACCCAGCTGATCGTGAACTCCGGGCCATCGGGCGACGACCCGACCTGCTGCGGCACGACGTCCGGGCCGCCGTCGAGGATCTCGACGTCGAGTCCCTCCTCCTCGTAATAGCCGAGCTCAGCCGCGGCGAAGTAGCCGGCGAACTGGGCCTGCGGCGCCCACTGCAGCTGGAGCTCGACCGATGTCATCTCCATTGGTGCCTCGGCGCTCGCATCGGCGCTGGCGACCGCCGGCGCACTGCCCGTGCCAGCCGGCGTGCTGCAGGCGGCGAGGACGAGCGCGCATGCGCTCGCCAAACTCAACCAGATCCGGGATCGGTTCATCGCGTGGGCTCCTCGTGGCTCGGGCTCGTATCTGAAGGCAAGGGACCGCCAACGCGGCCTTCGGTGGATCGGCCGATTCTAGGGATCGGCCGCCTCCATCGCTAGGGGGTTTATCCACAGCGCGCACGCATCTCGGCCGTACCGCTCTGCGTGCTGACACCGACGCGTTCGCTGGGATTGCGCGTCGTCATACCGCTGCGGGTGCTACCGAACCCGGGCTTGGCACGAAACTGCGCCGTTGGTAGTACGGACGGTGGTGGCACCGCAGGCGACGTCAATTGCGGGTCGTCAATCGTTGGATCGTGTCGCTCACCGTGAGCAGCGGCTCGGGTCCGCCCAGGATGATGTAGGCCACGCTGTCAACCACGGCCGCGCCGTGACCGTGGACCGCGACCGCCAAGGGCGGAAGCGTCGTGACGGACCCGTCGGAGCCGATGCACTCGACCGTGTCGAGCGCGCGGTCCGGCTGCTCGCCGCCGGCCAGGCAGGCACCGACCTGGGCCAGGTAGAAGGCCGCCGCTCCACCCCGTGGCGTCCCGAGCTCGCCGATCCGCGTGACAGCGTTCCCCTCCACGAGATCGACCGCGCCGGTGTTCGTGTCGAGGGAGCCCTGTCGCCCGCCCAGGAGCCAGACACGACC
>DASWIE010000131.1:0-21115 GCA_036397815.1 Candidatus Limnocylindria bacterium | reverse complement strand
TCCGCATCGACCGTGGCGGCGACATCACGTTCCACGGGCCGGGGCAGCTGGTCGCCTACCCCATCGTGGAGCTGCGCGACCCGCTCGACCTGCGACGCTACGTGCGCGCCCTGGAGGCCGCGATCATCGCCACCGCGGGCTCGCTCGGGGTCCCGGCGCATCGGTCCGAAGGCCTGACCGGCGTCTGGGTGGAGGGCGACCGCAAGCTGGCGGCGATCGGCGTTCGTGTGAAGCGCGGCGTGACGACCCATGGGCTCGCGCTCAACGTGAACACCGACCTGCGCTGGTTCGCCGAGATGATCCCCTGCGGCATCCACGACAAGGACGTGACCAGCCTCGCGCGCGAGCTGGCGCGCCCGATCGAGATGGCGGAGGTGGAGGACCGGCTGGCCGACGCGCTGGCGGACCAGTTCGGACTGACGGTCGCCGCCGGGCGGCCCGGCGTGCTGGGGCCGGGCGGCGCCGCGGAGCAGTGAGCGGCGAGCCCGGGCTGGCAGCGCGGATCGAGGTCGGGGCCTTCGGGCCGTGGGAGACGAATGCCTTCCTCGTGTGGGACGGACGCTCGCCCGATGCGCTGGTCCTGGATCCCGGCATGGGCTCGGCCGTTCCCCTGGTGGAGCGCGCCTCGGCCAACGCGCTGCGCCTGCACGTCGTCGCCAACTCGCACGGGCACATCGACCACGTCTTCGACAACGCGGCGATCGTCCGATCCAGCGGCGCCCCGCTGGCGATCCATCCCGACGACGCCTACCGGCTTGACGGCCGGAACAGCTACGGCTTCGAGGTGGAGCCGAGCGTGGCGACGCAGGACCTGCTCGAGGGCGACCAGCTGCGGGTCGGCGACCTGATCTTCGACGTCCTGCACACACCCGGCCACACCGAGGGCTCAGTCTGCCTGTACGAGGAGCGGGCCGGGCTCCTGCTGGCTGGCGACGTCCTCTTCGCCGGCTCGTACGGTCGGACCGATCTGCCCGGCGGCGACGACGATCTCATGGTCGCCAGCCTGGCGCGCCTGGCGCGCGACCTGCCCGATGACGTCCGCGTCTTGCCCGGCCATGGACCGGAGACGACCATCGGCCGCGAGCGGCCATGGCTGGAGCGCATCGCTCGCGAGGGCCGCCTCCTCGTCCCCGGCTGAGAGCCGCACGCTCGCTTTACCGCCACAGGTGGTACATCGACGCCTATCGCGCCTAACAGCCTCGCTTACCGCCATGGGTGGTAAACCCGACACCAACAAGGGGCCTCAGGGCATCATTTCGCACTCGCAGTCGTCCTTGTACTGCTCCTGGTGGTAAACCGACGCCAAACCGCGGTGGTAAGCCGTCGCGGGAGCCATCGGTCTAGCATGGTCCCCGCCCAGAAGAGGAGATAACGCATGGCGAAGCTGCGGATCACCAGGCTCGGGCATGGCGGCGTCCTGTACCGCAGCCCGGAGGACAAGTGGCTCTGGGTGGACCGATGGACCGGCGCCCCGACCTACGCCGACACCTACCGGATGGCGGAGCGGGTCGACGTGGTGGCTCCCACGCACGGGCACTTCGACCATGTCGGCGACGACGCCAGGGACGTGGTCGAGCTGGCGAAGAACGGCGCCACGGTCGTCTGCTCCCACGAGATGAGCCTCTACCTGGCCGAGAAGGGAGTCGAGGCGGTCGGCATGAATCGGGGCGGCACCTTCGAGGCGGCCGGCATCAAGCTGACCATGCTCCATGCCGAGCACAGCGGGGCGGTGACCCAGACCGGCGGCGGCCCGACGACGCGCGAGGTCGGCTGTTGGGGCTGGCTGCTCGAGTTCGAGGACGGGACCCGCGTCTATCACTCCGGCGACACCGCCCTGTTCGGCGACATGGCGCTGGTGAAGGACCGATGGGCGCCGGGCATCGCGGTGCTGCCCATCGGCGGGCACTACACCATGGATCCGGCCGATGCGGCCCGGGCCGTGGCGCTGGTTGGCGCTAGAACCGTCATCCCGGTGCACTATGCGACGTTCCCGATCCTGGCGGGCACGCCGGCGCAGCTCCAGGCGGCGACCGATGCCCAGGTCGTGGAGCTGCAGCCGGGCGAGACGTGGGAGGCCTGATCAGCCGCGCAGGTAGCCGAGATCGAGCGGGCGGGGTATGACGCCGAACGCCTTCTCGAAGGAGTCCAGCGCCGCGTAGTTCGGGCGACCCATGCTGGCAACCTGATCGTGGCTGACTGGAAAGGCCGGTAGCAGGCGGTCGGTCACCGCGGTGGCGCCGCTGATCAGGGGGACCGGCATGCTCAGCTTCAACCGTCGTTTCCCGGTCGCGGCCATGACGGCATCCACGATCTGCCGGTAGGTCAGGTACGCGGGCCCGCCCAGCTCGTAGACCAATCCGGCCCGTTCCTGGTCGACCAGGCAGCGCTCGACCGCGATCGCCAGGTCGTCGACCGAGAGCGGCTGAAAGCGAGTCTGCCCGTCGCCAGGGATCGCCACCACGCCCGGCGACCACCACGTCAGGGTGACCTTGACCAGGTTGAAGAAGCCATCACCCACGCCGAACAGCAGCGAGGGCCGGAGGACGACCCACTCGACGCCGCTCTCGCGCACCAGCTGCTCGCCACGCCACTTCGACGAGAGGAAGCCCAGGCGTGGGTCGTCGATCACGCCCAGTACGGACAGGTGCACGATCCGCCGCACGCCCGCGGCATGCGCTGCCTCCAGGGTGCGCTCGACGCCTCGCACGTTCACCTCGTCGAAAGTGCGCCCGTCAACCTCGCGCGGAATCGCGACCAGGTGGACCAGCGCGTCGACGCCGGTGAGCGCCGCGCCGAGCCCGGCCCCGGTCTCTGCGTCGGCCGCCAGCGGCTGGACCTCCGCGCCCCAGCCGGCCAACCGGCGTCCACGCCGCGAGATGGCGCGCACCGTGTGCCCGCGCTCGACCAGGTGCGGCACCAGGTGGCTGCCTACGAAGCCGGTGGCTCCAACCACGGCGATCCTCATCGGTTCATCCTGCGCGCGAAACGTGCTACTGTCAAGGCGCAAGTTACTGGGCAGCTCCTTCGATCGGGCAGTACACCGAGTGCTGCAAACGACAGTTTTCGGCGGCCAAGGCGCGCGGGCAGTACCCTCAGTGCCTAGGCCTGCACATCCTCCGGCCTTTCAGGTCGGTTGCAGCACCGACAGTGCTGCAACGTCGAGGGCGCGCGCCAGCGAGCTCAGACCTCGCACCGTAGAATCCGGGCATGTCCCAGAGCCTCTCCGAGGTCCTTGTCCACGCCCGCGGATTGACGAAGCGGTTCGACGCGATGACCGCCGTCGACGCGGTCGACTTCGACGTGGCGACCGGCGAGGCATTCGGCTTCCTGGGGCCGAACGGCGCCGGCAAGACGAGCACGATGAAGATGATCGCCTGCTCCTCCCCCATCACCGAGGGCGAGCTGACGGTGATCGGCATGGACCCTCGCACCCAGGCGGCCGAGATCAAGGCCCACCTGGGCGTGGTACCGCAGACGGACAACCTGGACGCCGAGCTCACCGTCCGCGAGAACCTGGAGATGTACGCCCGCTACTTCGACATCCCCGACGAGGTGGCCAGGCGACGGGCCGATGACTTGCTCGAGTTCGTCCAGCTCTCGGAGCGGGCCAAGGACCAGGTCGACCCGCTGTCGGGCGGGATGAAGCGGCGGCTGACGATCGCCCGCGCGCTGATCAACGAGCCGGACCTGATCATCCTGGACGAGCCGACCACCGGCCTCGACCCGCAGGCGCGGCACCTCCTGTGGGAGCGCCTCTACCGGCTCAAGCAACGGGGCGCCACGCTGATCATCACCACCCACTACATGGACGAGGCGGAGCAGCTCTGCGACCGGCTGGTGGTGATGGACAAGGCCAAGATCGTGGCCGAGGGCTCGCCCCGCGAGCTGATCGAGCGCTACAGCACCCGCGAGGTCCTGGAGCTCCGCTTCCCGGACGAGGTCAAGTCCGGGCTCGACGGCCGCCTGGAAGGGCTGGCCGAACGTGTCGAGGAGCTGCCGGATCGGGTCCTGCTCTACACAGCCGACGGGGAGCGGGCGCTGGAGGCGATCCACGCCCGGGAGATCCGGATCGACAGCGCGCTCGTCCGTCGTGCCACGCTCGAGGACGTCTTCCTGCGGCTCACCGGCCGCTCGCTGGTGGAGTAGGCACGGTGACGATCGCCACCAGGGTCCTGCAGCGCAACCTGCTCGTCTACCGGCGGACCTGGCGCGGCAGCCTGTTCAGCTCGTTCATGACCCCGCTCCTCTATCTGACCGCCATGGGGATCGGCCTCGGCTCGCTCATGGAAAGCCGCGGCACCACCCTGCTTGGCGGCTACGACTACCTGCACTTCCTCGGTCCGGGGATCCTGGCCGCAAGCGTCATGCAATCGGCCGTCTTCGAGTCGACCTTCCCGGTGATGGGCAAGATCATGTGGCGCCGCAACTACGAGGCGATGCTGGCCACGCCGCTCGAGGTCCGCCACCTGCTCATCGGCGAGCTGTTGTGGATCGGGTTCCGGTGCCTGACCATCGCGCTGGTCTTCCTGGGCATCCTCACCCTGTTCGGGATCCCCCGCGGGCCGCTCGCCGTGCTGGCCGTGCCGGCCGCGATCCTGACCGGCCTCGCCTTCTCGGCGGCGGTCATCGCCTTCTCCGCCACCCAGCGCAACGACGCCGGCTTCTCGTGGATGTTCCGCTTCATCATCAACCCGCTCTTCCTGTTCAGCGGGACCTTCTTCCCGGTCACCCGGCTGCCGGACCCGGTCGAATGGCTGGCGGCCGCCACGCCGCTCTACCACGGCGTGGCGCTGGTGCGCGGCACGATCCTGAACGACGCGCCCAGCCTGGCCGCCTGGCCGCTGCACCTCGGCTACCTGGTCGTCTTCTTCGGGGTAGGCGCGGTCGTTGCCCACAGGCTTCTGCGCCGGCGGCTGGTGACGTAGGCAGCCGATGGCCGTCATCGCGCGTCGCGCGCCCGCTCCCAACCCGCTCGCCGGCGCGATCCGCTCGATCCTGCGCTCACGACGGCTGGTGGAGCGCAACCTGCTCGTCTACCGGCACAGCTGGATCGTGATCGTCTCCGGCTTCTTCGAGCCGCTCTTCTATCTGCTTGGCATCGGCTACGGGTTGGGCACGATCCTCGGCGATATCGAGCTGGCAGACGGCCGCGCGATCTCGTACGCCGCGTTCGTTGCGCCCGCCCTCCTCGCCCAGTCGAGCATGAACGGGGCGATAGCCGAGACGATCTTCAACGTCTTCTTCAAGCTCAACTACGCGCGCACCTACGACGGCATCCTGGCCACGCCGCTCGGCATCCGCGAGATCGCGATCGGCGAGCTGATCTGGGCCCTGATTCGCGGCACGCTCTACTGCATCGCCTTCCTCGGCGTGATGGTGGCGATGGGGCTGGTCCTTTCGCCCTGGGCGGTGCTCATCATTCCGACGACCGTCCTGCTGGGGGCGGCGTTCAGCGCGGCCGGCCTGGCGACCAGCGTCTACCTCCGCACGGTCCAGGACTTCGACCTGCCGTTCGGGCTGGTCGTGATGCCGATGTTCCTCTTCTCGGGCACCTTCTTTCCCATCACCGAGATGCCCCAGATCATCCAGTGGCTGGTCGAGCTCACCCCGCTGTATCACGGTGTGGTGCTGTTGCGAAGCCTCAGCATCGGAGCGATCGAGCCGCGCCTGTGGTTCGACTTCGCCTACCTGGTCGTCTTCTGCGCGATCTGCCTGACGATCTGCATGCGCCAGATGGAGCGCAAGCTGATCAAGTAGGCCGATCGGTCCGGGTCGCGGATCGGCCCATCAGCAGCGGCAGGGCGCCCCTGACGTAATCCCAGCCCGATGCGACCGACATGACGGTGGCAAGCACCATCGTCCAGGCCCCGGCGGTCTGCAGCACCGGCCCCAGGCCCGTCCTCGCCAGCGGTCCTTCGGTGGCGGCGTCGAACGAGAGCAGCAGGATCGCGATCCCCAGGTTGGTGGCGAAGGTCTTGCCCTTGCCCAGCCAGCGCGCGGCGATCACCACGTCGGCGCTGGCCGCCACCTGCCGAACCCCCTGCACGACCAGCTCCCGCACCAGGAGCAGGGCCACGATCCAGGTGGGCAGCAGTCCGACCTCGACCATCGCCACGAGCACGCCGGCGACCAGCACCTTGTCCGCGGTCAGGTCCATGAACACGCCAAGCGGGCTCACCTCGCCGCGAGCACGTGCGATACGGCCGTCCAGCAGGTCGGTCGCGGCCGCGGCCACGAACGTCGCGAAGGCGAGCAGCCCCGCCCCGGGGAACGGCGCCAGGAGCAGGACGATGACGATCGGCGTGGCGACGATCCGCGAGATGCCGAGCAGGTTCGGCAGCGAGGTCAGGCGCGGGCGGGGCTCAGCCGCGGACATCCGTCGCCACCTGCTCCCGCTCCCCGATGCGGCGCTCCGTGCCGGCGCGCAGCCGCTCGATGTTGTCACGATGCGCGATCCAGACCAGCGCCCCCGCCGCCAGAGCGTAGCCCAGCGCCGCGAGCGAGCCCCGACCGGTGGCGGCGAACCCCGCCATCAACACCACCGCCAGCGCGACCGCGGTCAGCGATCCGAGCGACACGTAGCGGGTGCGCCACACGACGAGCGCCACGACCGGGACGACGATTGCCAGCACCATCGGCGCCGACGCGGCCAACCCACCGGCCGCCGTCGCGACTCCTCGTCCCCCGGTGAAGCCGATGAACACAGACCAGTTGTGGCCGGCCACGGCCGCCACGCCGGCGGCTGCCGCGACCCATTCCGGCGAGCCGGGCGGGCCGGCCTGGTACAGCGCGCGCGCCAGCAGCACCGCCGCGAGCCCCTTGGCCACGTCCACGGCGAAGACGACCGCGGCCCACCGCGTGCCGAGCGTTCGCAGGGCATTCGTGGCGCCGATGCGATGCGAGCCGTGGCGCCTCAGGTCGATGCCGGCCACCAGCCGTCCGACGATCAATCCGACCGGCACGGCGCCGATCAGGTAGCCAATCGCGACGAGCAGCGCGGCCCCGAGCGGCCCGCTCACCTGGGCGTCAGGGCCGGTTGGCGGCGGCGCGGCCCTGTGCGAGCCGGAGGCCGAAGGCCAGGACCCCCCAGACGGCGGCGGCGGCGAGGCCCACGTACAGCGCTCCTGGCATGCCGTTCGGCCAGGTCACCGAGAAGCCGATCAGGGCCGCCAGCAACGCCCCACCCAGCGCCACTGCCAGGAACCGACGCGTGGCAAAGACGAAGGCTTCGCTCCGCCGCTGTTCGCGCCGGGCCCGAACGCGCTCGATGCGCGCCTTCTGCGCCGGGGCGACCGGCATGGCGTACGGGTCGCGGTTCTTGTTCATGCGCTGGTAGGCGCGTCGCTCGGCGCGTGACATCGGCTGGAGAGTGTAGCCCGTTCAGTCGTCGTCGCGAAGTGGCGGGCGCCGGACTCCGGACGAGCCCATCGGGCTGTGGGCGTCCTCGACCTTGAGCTGCACCGGATCGATCCCGAAGATGGCGGTCAGCAGCCAGTCGAGCGCGACGCGCACCTTGCGGTTGAAGCCGGGCACGCGGCTCCAGTAGTAGCCGCGCCACATCAGCCAGGCGATCCTGCCGCGCACGCTGATGCCGAACACCTCGCCCACGCCGGTGTGATGACCGATGGAGGCGAGCGTGCCGAGCGGCCGGTAGCGGAACGGAGCCATCGGTCCACCGTCGATGCGGGCCATGACGTTGCGCGCGAGCTGGCGAGCTTCGCGGACCGCGTTCTGGGCGGTGGCCGCGTACGGCCGCCCATCCGGGTCGCGCTCGTCCGGGATGGCGGCGCAGTCGCCGATGGCGAAGACGCCGTCGCGGCTCGTCTCCATGGTCGACCGCGTCACCGCCCGACCGGAGCGGTCGACCTCGAGCCCGGACTCGGCGACCGCCGGCGCCGGGCGGACGCCGCCGGTCCAGACCACGGTTCGGGTCGGGATCGTCCGGGCCGCGTCGCCCGCGCCGACCAGGATCTCGCCCTCCCTGACCTCGCGCAGCGGCGTGCCGAGCAGGACCTGGTAGCCGCGCTCGGCGAGCCGGCGGCGGGCGTACACGCCCATCCCGGGGGTCATCTCCGGCAGCACCGCGTCGCGCAGCTCGACGAGGTAGAGGCCGACCTCCTCCCGGTCGAGATGGGGGTAGTAGCGCCGGCGCACGCGGTGGATGAAGTCCTCGATCTCGCCTGCGGTCTCCACGCCGCTCGAGCCGGCGCCACCCACCACGAAGGTGAGCTGCGCGCCTCGCTCGGCCGGATCCTCCTCCAGGTCGGCGCGCTCGAGCATCTCGATGATCCGGTTCCGCAGGCTGAAGGCGTCGGCCAGCGTCTTCATGCCCATCGCGTGCTCGTCGATGCCCGGAATCCCGAACGTGTCGGTGCGGCCGCCCAGGGCCAGCACCAGGGTGTCGTACGTGAGCCGATGCAGGTCGCCGTCGCCGCCCAGGACGGTCACCTTCCGGTCGTCCAGGTCGATCCGCTGCACCTCCGCGGTGATGCACCACGTGCTCGGCCGGCGCGCCATCGCGCGCAGGGCCGTCACGACGTGGCGAGGCTCCAGCACGCCGGAGCAGACCTCGGGCAGGAGCGGCGTGAAGAGCATGAAGTTGTCGCGGTTGACGAGCCAGACCTCGACATCGGTCCGCCGCCCGAGCAGTCGCTCCATGGCCTGCACGGTCATGACCCCGCCGAAGCCGCCGCCCAGCACAAGCACCCGATGCGGCCGCTTCGTGAGATCAGTTGCCTGCGTGGTGCTCATGAACCAATGGTGCCACCATCTCGGCCGCTGGTCGGTCCAAGCCCATCTCGCCCGACGTTGCGTCCCCAGGGGACTAACGGACCCGCCCCAGCGCAAACATCGCTCGTGGCGTACAACAACCCGCGTCAGTACTCACGGTCCTACAGCGGACGGATCTGGACCGATTCCGGTTGTCGGTAGGCACGCCGAGTACTGCGCCAGCACGGTTCTCTGCGGAACATGTCGCTTGCAGCACCGGGTGTACTGCCGCACGCATTCTGACGCCGAGCGGCTCGCTGCCGCCACAAACCGACGGACGGCGGATCGCCGCCGTCCGCATCGGTCTGTACCATAGGCAGCTATGCAGGATCGCCCGATCCACGAGATCTTCGACCAGTTCAAGCAGCAGCTGCCCGACATCGACCCCACGGAGACCCAGGAGTGGATCGACTCACTGGACGCCGTGGTGGACGGCTCGGGCACCGATCGCGCCCGATTCCTGGTCTACAAGCTGCTGAAGCGCGCCCGACAGCTGCAGGTCGGCCTGCCGCCGCTCACCCAGACCCGATACATCAACACCATCAGCCCCGAGCAGGAGCCGGACTTCCCGGGCGACGAGGCGATGGAGCTGCGCATCCGCCGCATGATCCGCTGGAACGCTCTGGCCATGGTCCTGCGCGCGAACTCGAAGTTCGAGGGCATCGGCGGGCACCTGTCGACCTACGCCAGCGCCGCGACCCTGTACGAGGTCGGCTTCAACCACTTCTTCCGCGGTCGCGACGAGGGTGGGTCCGGCGACCAGATCTTCTACCAGGGCCACGCCGCTCCCGGCATCTACGCCCGCGCCTTCCTGGAGGGGCGGCTGAGCGAGGAGCAGCTCGACCACTTCCGCCGTGAAGCGCTGTGGCCCGGAGGGCTCTCCTCCTACCCGCACCCGCGGCTTATGCCCGACTTCTGGCAGTTCCCGACGGTCAGCATGGGTCTTGGACCGATGACCGCCATCTACCAGGCGCATTTCAACCGCTACCTTGCCGCGCGGGGCATCGCCGACACTGCGGCGAGCCGGGTCTGGGCCTTCCCCGGCGACGGCGAGATGGACGAGCCGGAGGCGATGGGCGCGCTGAGCCTGGCGGCCCGCGAGGGACTGGACAACCTGATCTTCGTCGTCAACTGCAACTTGCAGCGCCTCGACGGCCCGGTGCGCGGCAACGGCAAGATCATCCAGGAGCTCGAATCGGTCTTCCGGGGTGCCGGCTGGCACGTCATCAAGGTGATCTGGGCGCGCGAGTGGGACGACCTGCTGGCGCGTGACAAGGACGGGGTGCTGCTCACCAAGATGAACGAGACGCTGGACGGCGACTTCCAGCGCCTCTCGGTCGCCGATGGCACCTACATCCGCGAGCACTTCTTCGGGCCCGATCCACGGCTCAGGGCGCTGGTGGAGCACCTCTCCGACGACGACCTGACCAAGCTGCGGCGTGGCGGGCACGACTACCGCAAGGTGTACGCCGCCTACCGGGCGGCGGTCTCGCACACCGGCTCGCCGGTCGTGATCCTGGCCAAGACGGTGAAGGGTTGGACCCTGGGACCGGGGATCGAGGGCCGCAACGTCACGCACCAGGCCAAGAAGCTGACCCAGGACGAGCTGAAGATCTTCCGTGATCGGCTCGAGCTGCCGATCCCCGACGAGCAGCTCAAGGAGGCCCCCTACTACCACCCCGGCACGGACGCGCCCGAGATCCAGTACATGCTCGATCGGCGTCGCCAGCTCGGCGGCTTCGTGCCACGCCGGACGGTGGCAGGCATGACCCTGCCGAATGCCGCCGACGCGGCCTACGACGAGCTGTTCGCCGGGTCCGAGCGCCCGGCCAGCACCACCATGGCGTTCAGCCGGCTGGTGCGGAACCTGACCCGCGACCCGGAGATCGGGCGTCGCGTCGTGCCGATCATCCCGGATGAAGCGCGCACCTTCGGCATGGATCCGCTCTTCAAGGAGATCGGCATCTACAACCCGCTCGGCCAGCGCTACACCGCCGTCGACAAGGAGCTGCTGCTCAGCTACCTGGAGAAGACCGACGGCCAGATCCTGGAGGAGGGAATCACCGAGGCCGGCGCGATGGCCGACTTCACGGCGGCGGCCACCAGCTACGCCACTCATGGCCAGCCAATGATTCCGTTCTACATCTTCTACTCGATGTTCGGCTTCCAGCGCACCGGCGACCAGATCTGGGCCTTCGGCGACGCGCGCGGGCGCGGCTTCATGATGGGCGCCACCGCCGGCCGAACCACCCTGACCGGTGAAGGGCTGCAGCACGACGATGGGCACAGCCACGTGCTGGCCTCCACCATTCCGAACGTCCTCGCCTACGACCCGGCGGTCGCCTACGAGCTGGCGGTCATCGTCCGCGACGGGATCCGGCGCATGTACGGCGAACCCCAGGAGGACGTCTTCTACTACGTCACCCTGTACAACGAGAACTGGGCGATGCCGCCCAAGCCGGACGGCGTGGAGGAGGGCGTGCTGCGCGGCCTCTACCGCTTCCGCCCCGCCGAGTCCGGCTCGCGGCGGGTGCAGCTGCTGGGCTCAGGCTCGATCCTGCACCAGGCGGTCCGCGCCCAGACGATCCTGGCCGAGCGTTTCGACGTGGCGGCCGACGTGTGGAGCGCGCCGTCGTTCCAGCAGCTGCGCAACGATGCTCTGGAGGCGGAGCGCTGGAATCGCCTGCATCCGGATGCCGAGCCACGAACGCCGTATGTCGTCCAGCAGCTCGGGCCGGCAGAAGGACCGATCGTGGCCGCGACCGATTACCTGAAAGCGGTGCCCCATATGATCGCGCCGTGGGTCGACCGGCCCTTCACGGTGCTGGGGACCGATGGCTTCGGGCGCAGCGACACGCGAGAAGCGCTGCGCATCCATTTCGAGGTGAGCCCAGAGCAGATCGCCTACGCGGCGCTCCACGGCCTGTGCCTCACCGATCGCGGCAGCCGGGAGGAGCTGGTGCGCGCCCTCGGCGAGCTCGGCATCGATCCCGACCGGGCCGATCCGCTCCACGCGTAGGGAGACGCCGCTCCTCCGCTGCGCGCCGGCGTTGATCCCGGTTGGGAACGGCATCGCGTTCCTCTGGACGTGGCCGCGAACGCGGGACGTTCATATCGGCCATCTTCAAGGCGTTGGGTGGCTGCGCAGATCATCGGGCGTTCAGGGCAGCCAAGATCGACCCGGATTCTGCGACTACTTGGCCGATGTGAACGACAAGTGATCACAGGCGTGTGATCCCCGCAGCCACATGCGAGGTGGGCGGTCAGCGGCCGGGCAGTGGCCGCGGCTGTCCGAGTGGAGCGCCGCAGGCGGCGCAGTAGCGATGATCGAAGTCCGCCAGCGCCCAGCAGACCGAGCATCGCGGCCTGAACGCGTCCAGCAGGGCGCGCAGCGCCGCCATCAACGCCTGACCGGTGAGCGTCAGCACTGAAGTGACCGACCGAGGAATGGCGATGGCCGGCGCGGTGCGCGCGTGCCGGGCCACCGCAGGATGAGCCACCAGCCTCGTCACCCGGCGTTCGGAACGGGCGGCAGTCTCGGCCAGAAATCGGTGGCGCGCCCGGTCATAGGTGGCGCGCGCCTGTGGGTCGATCAGCAGGCTCCGCACGGCGTTGACGACCTGCATCTCCTGGGTGGCGCGCGGGGACCAGTTGCGATCGGGGTGGAAGGTCCGGGCCAGCCGGCGGACGGCCGCGTTGATCTCGTCGGGAGCGGCCGACGGCTCGACCTGCAGCAGGCGATAGACGTCTCGCTCGGGTGAGTACGGAAAGAGCTGGGACTGCATCGGTCGCAGCGGATGGTAGCGAAGTCGCCGCGGGATTGCACGAGGACATCGCGGACGACAGTTGCTCATCGGTCTTACGGTTTTGGTAAGTCCGCTTGCCTTTTTGCAATTTTGGTATTGACAACAGGAGTCGAAGAACCTAGTCTTGTGTTATCAGAGATTAGATCGTGACTCGTAGTTCCCATAGCTGAAGGAGCTGATACCAATGTTGGACTACCGATTCCACTACGCAATCATGGCCACCGAGGATCGGGTTCGCCCGTCCCACAAGCAGGCGTGGGCCCAGAACCGGGGCGTCAAGCGCGTCTACCGGATCGCCGAGGAGCGCCCCGCCGCCCGTGACGCAGGACGGCGCTAACCATGGCGCGCGACGTCATCTCCACCTGCCCCGTCTGCGAGGGCGAGCTGCTCATCACGCGCCTCCATTGCCGGAGCTGCGGCACCGCCCTGGAGGGTGAGTTCGGCGTCGGCCGGTTCGGCCGGCTGAGTCGCGAACAGCTGTCCCTGCTCGAGAGCTTCCTGCGCTCACGCGGCAACCTGAAGGAGATGGAGCGCGAGCTGGGGATCTCATATCCGACCGTCCGCGGCCGGGTTGACGCCCTGGTGCGAGCGCTCGGGCTGGCCGAAGGCGAGGGCGAGCCGATCGACGTCGAGCCAATGGACGAGCCGGCGTCCGAGACCGATGACGCCGCCGAGCGGCGCGTAATCCTGGAGCGTCTCGCCAGGCGCGAGATCGGCGCCGAAGAGGCCGCCGCGGCCCTGCGCGAGCTGGGTGAGTCCTGAGCGATGGCCACCTTCGTACGCACCCAGTCGATCTCCCACCGCATCGGCGGGCGCGGCCGGCTGGTGCTGCGCGTGCACGGCGCCGACATGAGCATCAATGGCGTGCGCGGGGACGAGGCCAGCCTGCGCGCCACCTTCGAGATCCGGGCGGATAGCGACGAGGAGGCGGACCGCATCTTCGAGGAGGCCAGGCTGCACACCGAGGCGGGCGGCAGCCAGCTGCTCGTCGAGGAGCGGGACAACGTGCCGAACATCGGCGCTGCGATCTCGCGCCTCATCAGTGGCCGCGGCCAGCTGGCGCTCAGCATCGAGGTGGAGGTGCCGAGCCTGGTCGAGCTGCGCGTGGAGAGCGCCGCGGCTGACGTCCGGGCCGACGGCCTCCAGGGCGACCAGCGCTACGAATCGGTCTCCGGCGACCTTTACCTGACCGACGTCGGCGGCACGATCCGGGTCAATACCGTCTCGGGCGACGTCACGATCCGCGCCACCGATCGGCTCGACGTGCAGGTCGAGGCCGTGTCCGCTGACCTGAGCGTCATCGCACCGCGGCTCGACGGCGTGCGCGCCACCACCGTATCGGGCGACATCGAGGTCGAGGGCGAGCTTGGGAAGGGCGAGTACCGCGCAGAGACGGTGAGCGGCGACCTGACGGTCGGGCTGGTCGGCGGCGCGTCGTTCGAGGTGCGCGGCTTGTCGACCGACATTCACAGCGACCTCGATCACCGCATCGAGGGGCGGGATGATCGTCGCCGCGTTGTGATCGGCGGTGGCGGGCCGGCCTTCTCATTCAGCTCGATGTCCGGGGACCTGGCGGTGCGCCGGCCGCGGCGCGTCGATGCCGGGTTCACACGTGCTCACGTGGAATCGCCTGACGCTTCACCGACGCCGCGGCAGTCTCCGGATGAACAGCTCGCCGTCCTGCGGGCGCTGGAGGCCGGCGAGATCGACGTCGACGAGGCCGCGCGCCGCCTTGGAAACCGATCCGATGCGTGATGAGCTCGCGACCGTCCTTCGGCTGGTGGCGGAGGGCAAGCTGTCCCCCGACGAGGCGGCACCCATCATCGAGGCGCTGACCCCCGGCGCCCAGCGCTCGACGGCCCGTAGCGCCTCCCCCGCCGGCCATGCAGGCGGGCCAGAGCCGCGCGCCGGCGGAGAGAGCCGCGGGCGCCGGGTACGGATCCAGGTGAAGGAGCGCGGCCGCCGGGTCGTCGACGTCCGCGTCCCGTTGTCGTTCGCGGCGGTGGCTGCGCGCATGGTGCCTGGCATCCCGGACAGCTACGCCACGCTGATCGAACAGGCGGTCGAGACCGCCACGATAGGACCCATCGTCGACACCGAGGACGAGAACGGCGACGGCGTCCTGATCACGCTGGAGTGACGAGCATGAGCACGCCGGCGGTCGAGGCGGTCGGCCTCGTCAAGGAGTTCGAGCGCGGACGGCGCACCTTTTGGCAGCGGCTGCGCCGCGAGCCGGACCAGCGCGAACGCTTCCGAGCCGTGGACGGGATCGACCTGCACGTGGATCGCGGCGAGATCTTCGGCGTGCTGGGGCCGAACGGCGCCGGCAAGACGACGACCATGAAGATGCTCGCCACCCTGCTCGAGCCGAGCGCAGGCACGGCGAAGATCCTGGGCCTGGACGTGGTCCGCCAGGCGCGCGAGGTGCGCCGCCGCATGGGCGCGGTGCTGTCCGATGGACGGAGCCTGTACTGGAAGCTGACCGCCAGGGAGAACCTGGAGTACTTCGCGGCGCTCTACCACGTGCCGCACGCCGAGGCCAGAGCCCGGATCGCCGCCGCACTCGACGCGGTCAAGCTTGACGATCGATCGGACGACTACGTCGAGCGCTTTAGCACCGGCATGCGGCAGCGGCTGGTGCTGGCGCGGGCCCTCCTTCCCGACCCGGAGCTGCTGCTGCTCGACGAGCCGACGGTCGGGCTCGACCCGCAGTCCGCGCGCGACCTGCGCGACCGGGTGCGCGACCTCCAGTCCCAGGGCCGGACGGTGCTGCTGACGACTCATTACATGGAGGAGGCCGACCAGCTGTGCGACCGGATCGCGATCGTCGACCACGGCCGCATCGTCGCCCTCGACACGCCGGCGGGCCTGAAGCGCACCATCGCCGCGACCGAGGTCGTCCGCCTGGAGATCGCATCCGGGAACGGCGAGGCGGCGCTGCTCTCCCGACTGGAGCGCGCCGGATCGGTCGCCCACCATGAGCGGGACGACGGCGTCCTGTCGGTGACGGTCCATTGCCGCAGCGCCCGCGACTTCGTCCCGGCGGCCTTCGACGCGGCGCACGCCGAGGGGGCGACCATCAGCCACGTCGAGGTCGTGCCGGTGACGCTGGAGGATGTCTTCCTCTCCCTCACCGGGCGCGCTCTGCGCGAATGAGAGGCTCGCTGCTGGCCGCCGATCTGCGCGCCTTCGGCGCCGCCGCCATGAAGGAATGGCGCCTGCTACGGCGCTACCCGACCCTGTTCACCGGCTTCCTGTTCTGGCCGATCGCGCTGCCCACGGCCTATGTCTTCCAGGCGCGTGGCTACGCCGGCGACAGCCAGGCGGCACTCGACGCGTTTGCGTCGCGAGCGGGCACGACCGAGATCGCCGGCTTCCTGTTCGTGGGCTGGGCGGCCTACATGTGGATCAGCATGATCCTGTGGGGCCCGGGCACCGCCCTGCGCACCGAGCAGGTCCGCGGCACGCTCGAGGCGCTCTTCATGACCCCGGTCTCTCGCCTGGTGATCCTGTTCGGCCCGATCGTCAGCCAGGTGGTCTGGGCGCTCTGGATGTTCGCAATCGTGGGCGGCGCATTGATCCTCTTCTTCGGCGTCGCGATCCCGCCGCCGGCGGCGCTGCGCGCGCTGGTGGTGATCCTGGTGGCGGTCCCTGCCCTGTATGGGCTGGGAGCGCTGTTCGCCGCGGTGGTGCTGCGCTTCGGCGAGGTCCACGCCCTGGTGCAGGCGGTGCGTGGCGTGTTCACCGTCTTCTGCGGCATGACCTTCCCGATCGTGATCCTGCCCGAGTGGGCGCGGGCCGTTGCGCTCACTCTGCCGCCGACCTACCTGATCGGCGACCTGCGCAAGGTCCTGCTCGCCGGTTCCGACCTCGCCTCGCTGGTTCCGGACCTCGCGATCCTGCTCTCGATCGGCCTGCTGCTGTGCGGGCTCGCGATCGTGGCCTTTCGCCGCACCGAGCGCTACGCCCGCCGCGGCGGCAGCCTGGCGCAGTACTGATGGTCGTCGAGGGCGCCGAGCTGCGCGCGGCCTGGGCGATCGCCCGCAAGGAGCTGCAGGTCGCCCGCCGCTACCCGATCCAGCTCGTCAACGGCGTGCTCCAGCCGCTCTACCAGTTCCTGCTCCCCAGCCTGCTGCTGGGCGCGACCTTCTTCGTGGGTGGCAAGGCGCTGGGCCTGGAGGCGTCTGCCGGGACCGATGACCTGGCGGGCTACCTGTTCCTCGGCATCGTGGTCGGGGCGATGGTGGCGACAGCCTTCTGGGAGATGGCCTTCGGGCTGAAGCGCGAGATGGATGCGGGGACGCTGGAGTCCGCCTGGCTGACGCCGACCCGGCCGGAAACCTTCATCCTGGGCCGCGCCATCTCCGGCGGGATCCTGTCCGGCGCCGGTAGCGTGGTGCTGCTGGCCATCGGTCTGCTGGTCTTCGGCGCCTCGGTCGCGGGTGGCGTTCTGCTGGCGCTGCCGGCGCTCGCCCTGGCCGCCGTCAGCATGGTGGGGGTCGGCTACCTGGTCGCCTCCGCGGTGCTCATGCTGCGCGAGCCCAACTTCTTCGTCGACGCCACGAACTTCCTGTTCGCCATGATCAGCGGCGTCGCCTTCCCGGTGACGGTGCTGCCGGCGCTGATCCAGCCGCTCGCCTATGTGCTGCCGACCACCTACGCGGTCGACCTGCTGCGGGTCTACGCCCTCGGCACGCGACCGCTGCTGGCGCCGCTCGTCGAGTGGGTCGCGCTGGTGGTGCTGGCCGTCGCCATGGTCATCGTGGGCCGCGCCGTCTTCCTGCGGACCGAGCACCGGATGCGGGTGCGAGGCACGCTGGGCCAGCACTGACCATTTCAGCGGTCTCGTTCTTGTCTCGTAGCAATGGGGTTACTGCCAAGCGAAAGGAATGGCGGCCATCTCGGATTCTGGGCCGGCATTCACGCTCAGCGGGCGTCGCTGCGGGGCGGCTGCGAGGTCGCCCAGCCGCTTACCAGTACCCAGGTTGCTGAGAGACGCGATGCGGCGCTCTGGGTGGGCAGCACGGTAGCCAAGTGCGACGTGTCGGCAGGCAGAGTGCTGTAATGCGTCCCGATGGCCCGCAACCCGCCGGAACGCCCAGTTAGACGGAACGACGAGCCGCGGCGCGTCGACCCCCACCTCGAAGTCCGCGAGAAGCGCCGGGGTCAGCGGCCCGGCGACGCCTACGTCCGCATCGTCCGTCCCTTCGAGGACGAGTTCGAACGGAGTGACGAGGGGCACCTCGTCGCCTCTGAGAGGACGATCACGGCGCGGAGCGGCTGGCACGCCGGGCTCCGGGCTCTGCGCACCTTCCTGATCGGCCGGCCGATCTCGAGCGAGCACGAGGAGCACGAGCGGCTCTCCAAGGTAAAGGCGCTGGCCGTCTTCAGCAGCGACAACATCAGCTCCAGCGCCTACGGCCCCGAGGAGATCATGCGGGTGCTGGCGCTCGCGGGGGCCGGAGCGCTGACCCTCACCGTGCCGCTGGCCGCGCTCATCATCGGGATGCTCGCCATCGTGACCATGTCGTACCGCCAGACGATCAAGGCGTACCCGATGGGCGCCAGCAGCTACATCGTGGCCAGCGACAACCTGGGGGATCGGGCTGGGATTCTCGCCGCGTCCGCGCTGTTGATCGGCTACGTCGTCACGGTCGCCGTGTCCGTCTCCGCCGGCGTGGCGGCGATGACCTCGATCATTCCCGAGCTCTTCGACTTCCGGGTCTGGATCGGTGTCGTGATGGTCGCACTGCTGATGCTCGGCAACCTCCGCGGCATCCGCGAGTCGGGCACGATCTTCATGGCGCCGACCTACCTCTACATCGTCGTAATGCTCGGTGTCATCGGGATTGGCCTGTGGCAGGCGTTCCCCGGAGGCGGGCTGCCTCCGTTTGTCGCCCCCGCCGGCTGGGAGCGACTGGACGAAGGGGCGCAGGTGCTTGGCCTGTTCCTCATCCTGCGGGCCTTCTCGCAGGGCGCCGTGGCCCTCACCGGCGTCGAGGCCATCTCGGACGGCGTGCCGGCCTTCAAGCCGCCGGAATGGAAGAACGCCCGAACCACCCTCACCTGGGCCGCGATCATCTTCGCCATTCTCTTCATAGGGATCGCGTACCTGGCCGCCACCGCCGGCATCGTCCCCGACCCGAACGAAGAGCAGACCGTCCTGAGCCTGCTGGTTCGGCACGTCGTTGGCAGCGGCCCGATCCTGATCCTGGCGCAGGTCGCCACCGCCCTGCTGCTGGTGCTGGCGGCTAACACGAGCTTCGCCGACTTCCCACGGCTCTCCTCGTTCCTGGCCCGGGACGGGTTCCTGCCGCGCCAGTTCGCCTTCCGAGGCGAGCGGCTCGCCTTCACGACCGGGATCCTGGCGCTGTCGGGCATGGCGATCGCGCTGATGATCGGCTTCCGCGCCAGCGTGTCCGGCCTGATCCCGCTCTACACCCTGGGCGTGTTCGTCGCCTTCACGCTGTCACAGGGCGGCATGCTGGTGCGCTGGTACCGCCGCCGCGAGGCGGGTTGGCGATCGGGCCTCGTCATCAACGGCCTCGGCGCGCTGACGACCGCCGTGGTCACGCTGGTGGTGGGGACGAGCAACTTCCTGCAGGGCGCCTGGCTGGTCATGGTGCTGGTGCCGATCCTGATGGTCACCCTCTGGGGGATCCGGCGGCACTATCGATCGCTCGAGCAGGCCCTCAAGCTCGATCGCATTCCGGAGGGCAAGGAGGTCGCCGCTGAGCCGATCGTGATCGTGCCGATCGCGCGCCTCGACCGGCCGGCGCGGCAGGCGATCGCGTTCGCCAATTCGATCAGCCCGCACGCCACCGCCGTCCACATCACGAACGATCCCGATTCTGCTGCCGAGCTCCGCGACCGCTGGCCGGAGTGGGCGGGGACGACCGAGCTGGTCGTGGTCGAGTCACCCTACCGCGCGCTGATCGGGCCGCTCCTGCGCTATCTCGACGCGCTCCAGGCCCAGGACCCGGGGCGACCGGTGCTCGTGGTGCTCTCCGAGGTCGTCCCGCGCCACTGGTGGGAGAACCTGCTACACAATCAGACCAGCCTGCGGCTCAAGCTGCGTCTCTTCGGGCGGAAGAACACGATCGTGGCGGACGTGCCGTACCACCTGAGCGATGAGTGAGGCTGGCGCGCCCGGCAGGTGCCAGGCCCACGTCAGCAAACATCCCCATTGCGGGATGGCGCGAGTGGGAGTCCGGCGTTTCGCTGCCGGCTGGCCCGCGGCTTCAGTGACGCCTTGCTCTACCAGCAACGCCCCTCAGGCCAGGAAGTGGTGCGACCGCTCCTGGTTCGGCCGCAGCTCGTCAAGCGTGCGCAGGAACGCCGCTGCCGCCGGGCTCATTTCGCCGGCGTCGCGCCGCCGCGCGACCACGATCTGCCGTTTCACCGGCGCCATGTCGCTGATCTTGACCGGGAACAGCCGACCGGTCCCGATCTCCGCCAAGACCGACGTGCGGGGTAGGAGGGCAATCCCCAGGCGCTGCTCGACCATCCGCTTGGCGGCATCGATGTTGTCCACCTCCAGGTAGCCGCGCGGCGCGATCCCGGCCTGCCGGAAGACGGCGCTCGTCAGCTCGTGGTACGAACTGGTGCGGTCGAACAGGATGAGGTGCTCGGTCGCCATCCGCTCCATCAGGATCTGGCCGCTCGCGAACGGATGCCCATGGTGCACCACCAGCACGAGCTCGTCCTCGTACAGAAGCGAGGAGATGACCTCGGCGTGCTGGATGGGTCGCATGAGGCCGAGGTCGACCTCCTCGCGCAGCACCATCTCGAGCACATCCTCCGAGTGCCCGCTGCGCACTGACAGGTGCACGCCTGGATGGTCTGCCTGGAATCGATGCAGCATGGTCGGCAGCACGTACGTGCTCACCGCCGGCGCCGCACCGATGGTCAGTCGCCCGCCACTCCCGCTCGCAACCTCGGCCACCGCCTCGCGCCCGCGCTCCACGGCGGTGAGCGCCCGCTCGGCGTGCGGCAGGAAGGCGCGCCCGGCCTCGGTCAGGCGGCTGCCACGTCGGCCGCGAGCAAAGAGCGAGCTGCCGAGCGTGCGCTCCAGCCCCTGGATGCGCGCCGTGAGCGCAGGCTGGCTGACGAAGAGGGCCTCCGCTGCGCGGCTGATAGTGCCGTGACGAGCAACCTCCCTGAAGGCCTGGATCTGCCCGAGCTGCGGAGCGATCATATCGGTCATACTGATAATATACATTAATAGAATCGTCTTGACTGATACTACTCCATCCACCAAGGTAGGGCGGTGATGACTACAACGCTCCCGCAGACACGCTCGTCGGCCCGCCAGGCCGAGTGGGCCAACTCGTGGCTGCAGTGGAGGCCCGAACTCCCTGAGGAACCCCAGCGCCTGACCGTGGCCGAGCTGGCCGAGTGCCTCTGCCCGGACATCTGCGACCGCGACCACCAGAACGAGTAGCAGCCAGGCGTCCATGGTGATCTCCCCGCCGGCAGCACCGCCGGCTTCGGGCGCGCCTGCCGCCGCGCTCGAAGACGAGTCGGAGACAACCCGCCGC
>DASWIE010000130.1:0-5160 GCA_036397815.1 Candidatus Limnocylindria bacterium | reverse complement strand
AACACCTCGGCCTGCACTGGCCCCACGACGTCGAAGCCGTTCGGGAATGACATGAAGCCGATGGTAGCCACTGACGGGTCATATGCACATCAGCCACCGGCTTCCTCCGGCGCCGCATGGATTGCGCGCAGCAGCGAGTTGTCGTCGGTGGTGTCGTCGACCACGGTCCAGATCATGATCCCGCTCGCCTGTGCCATGGCCAGTGCCGTCTTGCGCCGCATGGTCTCCGGCCCGTTGTAGTTCACCAGCGTGGCGCACATCGTTGTCGAGGAGCTCCAGCTCGGAGCTGCGTACATGTGTCGGCTCTGTCACTGTATCCGCCGATCTAACGTGCCCAGAGTACAGCCGCTCACCTGCCGGAAGCCGCGCGCCTTACCTCTCCGGCAGCTCGGCCTCCGCCCGATAAACCTGGGTCCCGGCGGATCCGCTCGCGGTCCCGATCTCCAGGTAATAGATGAGGGCTCCCTCGCGGTTCAGTAGAGCTGCATCCCACGCCTTGCCCTCGACCGGAAAGTCGTCTTGCGTGATGACCGGAACGTCGCCGTCGCGCCGCCACGACACGCCGTCACTTGACCATGCCAGACCGCGATCGGTGAGGTCGGCCCCCGCGTAGACCATCACCATGCCCACGGGCGTCATAGCCACGCGGGGACGATCGAGCGAGCCACCTTCCCATTCGGCCAGTGGCTCGAGGACCGGCGCGTCCCGCTTTGTCCAGGTCACGCCATCGGTCGATTCAGCGAGGCCGATCATGCCGTCGCCGCCCGGCCGAGCGGTAGCGGTGTAGTACATGGCATAGCCATTCTGCGTGCGCACGACGCTCGGCCAGGCGAGTCCACCGGCGTCCCATGTGCCCTCAGGCCCGCCCTCCAGGATCGGCTCCGAGTCGATCGTCCATGGTCCGTCCGGCGTCGGCGCGGTCGCGCGGCCGAGGACCCACGGATCCAGCGAGCTCACCGTCTCGAAGATGAGCACCCAGGTGCCGTTGTCGGTCACGAAACCGGTGGAGACGTCCGCCCCCAACCCGCCGAGCGGCACGTCCTGGCTGTCGATCGCCGGCTCCGGCGCGGCGAGCGTCCACTTGGCCCCATCGCTCGAGACCAGGTGCTGGATCCGTACCCGCCCGGGCCAGGCTGTGAAGAGGTTGGCGAACATGTGCAGCGTGCCATCGGACTCGATGATCGCCCCCGGGTTGATGTAGCGCTCATCCAGGCCGGCGAGCTGGCGCGTGACGGTCGGCGCGGCACCATCGGGCCAGGCGAAGGTGATCGAGGGCGGCTCGCTTGAGGGGGATGGCTCAGCCGACGACGGGACGGGTGCCTGATTGCTCGGCAGCCCGGCGCTGTCGGCAGCACAGGCCACCAGCACGAGGCTGCTGCAGATGGGCAGGATGGGGCCGCTGGTTCGCATGCGCATCGTCGTCCTCGCGAGCATAGAATATTACGAATCCGTACTATATGCTACGGATCCGTACGACTGGAGGTTCATTTCCGAGGTTCGATGACACACCAAGAGCCGCGCCGGCTGACCCTGCTCTATCAGCTCTACCGGACCAGCCAGGCATCCCGTCGCTTCATGCGGGTGGCCCTGGCTGATGCCGGCATGACGGGTGAGGAGTACGCGGTCTGCAGCTATCTCTATGCCAACGGTCCACGGCCCCTCAGCCAGGCGGCGCGCGAGTTCGGGTTGCCGATCACCACCCTGGCCGACCTGCTGTCCTCGCTGGTTGCGTCCGGGGATGTCGAACGATTGCCTCACCCGAGGGACCGGCGCGCGCGACTGCTGGCACTCACCGACGCCGGGCGCGAACGGCTGGAGCACGTGATCCCCGAATTCACGGTCGCCTATCGAGGGCTCGTCGCTCAGCTGGAAGAGGCCGGCGTCGACCCCGAGGCGCTCTACGCGGCACTTGGTGACCTGCGTGCCGGGATCGTCCGCACCAGCGACCTGCTCGAGGCGGAGCGCGAAATGCGTTCTTAACGCGGCCACCGTATTCTTGGCGCCGACGCCGAGTGGATCCGGCGCGACTCGAGCCGGAGGCCTCCTCACATGCGCCTGCTGCGCCAGCTGACTCGCCGCAAGCTGCGGACCACCCTGACCATCCTGGGCATCACCATTGGCATCTGGGCCCTGGTGGTGTTCAGCTCCATGGCCAACAAGATCAATGCGCTGGTCGAGGGTGGGAGCCAGTACTTCGCGGGCAAGGTCCTGGTGACCGATGCCTCGAGCATCGGGGTTGGGATTGGCACCAGCCCGATGAATCGAGAAGTCGCCGATCAGATTGCCGAGCTCGATGGCGTGGCGGCGGCCGCACCCGAGATCCAGATGATCTACGACCCGGAGGCCGGGGGCGCCTTCGGCGGCGCCGAGACGCTGCTGGGGGCGGTGACCGGCGCGGACAAGGGCCTGGAGACGTTCCCCATCCGGGCGATCCAGGGCCGTCTGATCACGCTCGAGGACGAAGGCTCCCATGTCGTGGTGCTCGGCAGCGACCTGGCGCGTAAGGAGGCCGTATCGATCGGGGACACCCTGGAGATCCGCGGCGAGGACTTCGAGGTTGTCGGCATCCTGGAGCCGACTCTCACCGCGCCGGACACGACCGCGTGGGTCCCGCTGGCGGCGGCACAGGAGCTGTTCCATGCCAGCCTGCCTGCCCCCATCCAGGAGGCGATCAGCGCTGACGAGCTCATCAGCCAGGTCGTGGTCTACCCCGACGTGGGCGTGACCGAGGGCGACGTGGCGGCGCGCATCGAGACCGAGATCGACAACGTGAGCACCCTCACCGGCGCCGAGTTCGACGAGCAGATCGGCTCGGCTACGGCAATCTTCAACGCGATCATCATCGGCGTGGCGGTCATCAGCCTCGTTGTCGGCGGCTTATCGGTCATCAACACCATGGCCATGTCAGTCGCCGAGCGGACGCGCGAGATCGGGGTCAAGCGGGCTATCGGCGGTGCGCGCGGGCGCATCGTCCGCGAGCTCGTGGCAGAGGCGGCGCTGATTGGCTTCATTGGTGGGCTCATCGGTCTTGGACTTGGCGCCGTCGTGGTCGTGCTTGCCAACGAGGCCGGTCGCGACTCCGGGACCATCCTGTTCGACCTGACGGTAGGCACGGCCATCTTCGCGGTCGCCTTCTCGACGATCCTGGGCATAGTGGCCGGCATCATCCCCGCCTGGCACGCGGCGCGCCTCGACCCGGTCGAAGCGCTGCGCTACGAGTGAAGGGGACGAACATGAACCTCCTCGAAGCGCGCAACCTGCGCAAAACGTATCGGCTCAGCCGGCGCAACAAGGTCGAAGCCCTGCGCGGGGTGGAGCTCCACATCCAGTCCGGCGAGATGGTCGCGATCATGGGTCCGTCAGGGTCGGGCAAGAGCACGCTGATGCATATCCTTGGCCTGCTACATTCGCCCGATGCGAACGGCGGACCGCCGCCCGAGCTGAGCATCAACGGCACGGACGTGACCGGGCTGTCCGACCGGAGCCGCACGCGGATGCGGGCCGAGACGATGGGCTTCGTCTTCCAGTCGTACAACCTGGTGCCGACGCTCTCCGCGGTCGAGAATGTCGCCCTGGCGGGCGAGTACGCCGGCGTCCCGCGCCGCAAGGCGACCGCGGCGGCGATGGAGGCACTGGGACTGGTCGGGCTGGCGGAGCGCTCCGACCATCGACCGATGGAGCTCTCTGGGGGCGAACAGCAGCGCGTCGCCATCGCGCGCTCGCTCGTGAACGAGCCGATGCTCCTCCTCGCCGACGAGCCGACCGGCAACCTTGACACCGCCACCGGTCACGAGGTGCTGCAGCTCCTGCAGCGCTTCAATCGCGAGCGAGGCCAGACGCTCGTCCTGGTGACGCACGACCACGAGGTCGGCGACTTCACCGACCGGATCATCCACATGCGGGACGGCCTGATCGAGACGTCCGCCGGCTGACGCCTGAGCCTGCGCGGCGGATCCCACTGTCGGCGTGGCCAGCAAATGGCGCCTCAGCCTATAGTCGTCGGATGGCAGCTCGGACCGATGCGTCCGCCCGCACCACCAGCTGGCCCTGGCTCGGCGTCCTGCTGGTCCTGCCCGTGGTCGGCCTGGGGCTGCTGCTGGCGCGGCCGGATCTCGACGTCGTCTGGGAGCACCATCCCAGCCACTTCTGGCTCGTCCTGGTCACGGCGCTGGTCAACGTGGCGCTCGCCTACCTGACCAACGAGGCCGCGAACCGCCGCGCCGACGCCAGGCTGGTGCTCGTCTCGCTCAGCTTCCTGGCCAGCGCCGGCTTCCTGGGCCTCCACGCGCTCGCGACGCCGGGCACCCTCCTGCCCACTCCCAACGTGGGATTCACGATCGCCACGCCGGTCGGCCTGATCCTGGCGGCGGTCTTCGCCGCGGCGTCGATCAGCCCCATCGCGGGTCCCAGGGCTCCGACCCTGCTGCGGCACCGCATTGCACTGCGTCGCGCGCTCATCGGCCTGATGCTGGCCTGGGCGGCCGTCTCGATCCTGCGGCTGCCACCCTTGAATGGACCGATCGCCCCCGAGGAGGCGAGCGGGATCATCGCCGTCCTCGCCTCGACTGCCGTGGTCCTGTACGGGGTCGCCGCCTTGCGATACGCGGAGATCTACCGGAGGCGGCGCAGCCAGGTCGCGCTGGCGATCGTGGCCGCGTACCTCCTCCTGGCGGAGGCAATGATCGCTGTTGCGCTGAGCCGCAACTGGCACCTGAGCTGGTGGGAGTGGCACGTCCTCATGACCGTTGCCTTCGCGCTGATCGCGCTGGGCGCGCGGGCCGAGTACCAGCGCACCCGATCGCTGGTGGCGGCCTTCCAACCGATCTACCTGGAGGCGACGCTGGCGCGCATCGACCGATGGCACGGCCGCGCCATCGCCGACCTCGCCGCGATCGAGGTGCGCGGCGAATCACCCGATCAGCTGTTCGCCGACCTGCGCCGTGACGGCGCCTCGACGGACGAGATCGCGCTGCTCGGCCAGGCGGCTCGTGAGATCAGGCGGGTTGACGAGCTTTTCCGTCCGTACCTGCCACAGCAGCTTGCGCAGCGCCTGCGCGAGGAGCCGGCGATGGCCCAGCTCGGGGGCTCGGAGCGGGTCGTGACCGTCCTGTTCGCGGACCTGGCGGGCTTCACCACGCTGAGCGAGACGCGGCCGGCGAC
>DASWIE010000129.1:0-36635 GCA_036397815.1 Candidatus Limnocylindria bacterium | reverse complement strand
ATCGGTATGGCGAGAAGCTGGCGACCCCGGACATCACCATCGCCGACCTGGTGGGCGAGGTCGACCCGGTGAAGGTGGCCGAGGGACGCTACCTCTCCGACGAGCTGACGATCCACTACGGCCTGCTGCCGCGGACGCATCGGGGCATCTTCGCGCTCAACGAGCTGCCGGACCTCGCCGAGCGGATCCAGGTCGGCCTCCTCAACCTGATGGAGGAGCGCGACGTCCAGATCCGCGGCTACAAGGTCCGGCTGCAGCTCGACCTGTTCGTGGTGGCATCGGCCAACCCGGAGGACTACACCAGCCGCGGCCGGATCATCACCCCGCTGAAGGACCGCTTCGGAGCACAGATCCGGACCCATTACCCCGAGGACCCGGAGGTAGAGAGCGCCATCGTCGAGGCCGAGGCGCTCTCGTTCGACGACGACACGGCTGCATCTGTCCCGGTGCAGGTGCCAGGCTTCATGCGCGAGATCGTGGCGGAGCTGTCGCAGCTCGCGCGCCGCTCGTCGGAGGTGAGCCAGCGTTCGGGGGTGAGCGTACGGGTCACGATCGCCAACCACGAGACGCTGCTGGCCGCCGCCCTGAAGCGTGCCGTGCGGCTCGGTGAGCCGGTGGCCGCGCCCCGCATCAGCGACCTCGGTGCCGTGGTCGCCTCGACCGCCGGCAAGATCGAGCTGGAGACGCTGGGCGACGAGACGCGCGAGGAGAAGGTGATCGAGAAGCTCGTCCAGCGAGCGGTGGTCAACGTCTTCAACCGCCACTTCTCGCTCTCCGAGCTGGTGCCGCTGGTCGAGCGCTTCGAGGCCGGAGCCAACGCCGAAGTGGGGGAGTCGGTCGGCTCCGGCTCCCACGAGCTCCTCGTCTCCGAGATCCCGGAGCTGCGCCGCGCGGTGGGTCGCCTGGACGTGGGCGAGTCGCCGGCCGGCGTGGCAAGCGGCGTTGAGTTCGTGCTCGAGGGGCTGCACCTCAACCGTCGGCTCAACAAGGAGCGACGTGGCGGCGGCGTCCGCTACGCGCGTTAACCGATGACCAGCGCCTCGCGGACTGCGGGAGCGTCGGACCGCTTTCCGATGGATCGCCTGGGCGCGCTCATTCGCCGATTGCCGCGCTACGCTCGTCTCGCGTGGCGGCTTGGCCGGGACCCGGCGCTCTCGAGGGCGCGGCGCGCGGCGGTGATGGGAGCCGCCGCCTACCTCGCCTCGCCGATCGATCTCGTCCCCGGGATCATCCCGGTCGCCGGCCAGCTCGACGACGCGGCGGTCGGCCTCCTTGCCCTCCGCTTCGCGCTCCGGGGCCTGCCTGCGGCCGATCGGGCGGCACACCTGGAGGCTGTCGACCTGTCGCCCGATGACATCGACCGTGACCTGGCCACGGTACGGATGAGCGCCGCATGGATCGTCCGTCGCGGCGGGCGACTCGGCGCCCGGGCAGCCGTAGTCGCCGCCCGTGCATCGGTGACGGGCGCGCGTGGCCTCGTCCGCCTGGGGCGAGCCGCCGTCTCGCAGGCGCGTGGCCGATGAGCCTGTACCGCTACTCCCGCTGGGATGGCAGTCAGCAGCTGCCGCCGTTCGACGCCGACGACGTCCTGGACGCCCTGTCCGAGGACATCCTGGCCGAGGGGGACGTCCGGCGCGCGTTGCAGCGCCTCATGCAGCGCGGCCTGCGCGGGACGCGCGGGGGCGACGTGCCTGGGCTGCGCCGCATCGTGGATCGGCTGCGCGAGCGACGCCAGGCCGAGCTGGAGCGAACCCACCTCGACGGCGTGCTGGACCAGCTCGTCGAGCGGCTCGACCGGATCGTGGAGCAGGAACGCGCCGGGATCGAGCGTCGGCTACGGGATGCGGAGCGGGCCGCCCTGGACGCCGCTCCCGGCGAGGCCCAGGATCGGGCCCGCATGGCCGAGCAGGTGCTCAGTCGTGCCGCCCAGCAGCGCCGAGACCGGCTCGACGCGCTGCCGCCGGACCTGGCCGGCCGGCTGCACGGCCTGCGCGATTACGAGTTCATGGACCCGCCTGCTCGTGACGCGTTCAACGCTCTGACTGACGAGCTTCGACAGCAGCTGCTGCAGACCTACTTCCAGGGGCTGAAGGAGGGCGTCGCCGGCCTCTCGCCGGACGACCTGGACGGTGTGCGCCAGATGGTCCGCGACCTCAACGCGCTGCTCGAGAAGCACGCCTCCGGGGCGGACACGCGAGCCGACTTCGACGCCTTCATGGCCAGGCACGGCGGCTACTTTCCGCAGGGCATCGAGAACGTCGACCAGCTGATCGACCATCTCCATCGCCAGGCGTCACAGATGGCATCGCTGCTGGCCAGCATGAGCCCGGAGATGCGCTCCGAGCTGCAGCAGCTGATGGACGACCTGCTGCGTGACGACCGCCTGCGCTGGGACATGGCGCGCCTGGCGGGGAACCTCCAGTCGCTTCGCCCTCAGTCCCCCTTCGGTGAGCCGTATCCCTTCTCGGGCGACGAACCGATGGGCCTGGTTGATGCCCTGGCGGCCATCGATCGCCAGCAGCAGTACGACGCGCTCGAGGAAGAGCTCCTCGGCGCGCGTGAGCCGGACGCCCTTGATCGTATCGACGAGGCGCTGCTGCGCGACCTGGCGGGCGACGATGCCACCGACGACCTCGACCAGCTGCGCGAGCTGACCCGGGCGCTGGAGGAGGCCGGCTACCTGGAGCGCGAGGGCGGGCGGCTGGACCTCACGCCCCGCGCGGCGCGCAAGCTGGGGATGCGTGCCCTGACCGACATCTTCAGCCGGCTGCGCCGCGAGTCCCTGGGCGGGCACCCCCTGCCGGCGGCGGGATCCGGCGGCGAACGGACCGATGAGACGAAGCGTTACGAGCATGGCGACCCGTTCGCCGTTGACCTGAACCGCACCCTGTTCAACGCCATGGCGCGCAGCGGGCCGGGCACCCCGGTCCGGCTCTCGCCGGATGACTTCGAGGTGCATCGCTCGGAGGAGGCGACCGTCAGCTCGACGGTGCTGTTGCTCGACATGAGCCGCTCGATGCTGCTTCGCGGCTGCTCCACCGCGGCCAAGCGCGTCGCGATGGCGCTCCACACCCTGATTCACACCAAGTACCCGCGCGACCGGCTCTACGTCGTGGGCTTCGCGTATTACGCCCGCCAGATCAAGCCGGAGGCGATCGCCACCCTCTCCCCCTACGAGTTCGAGTACGGGACGAACCTGCAGCACGCGCTGCTCATCGCGCGACAGCTGCTCGGCCGGCGCACCGGCGGCAACAAGGAGATCGTGGTCATCACCGACGGCGAGCCGACCGCCCACATCTCGAACGGCCAGGTCGAGTTCGCCTACCCGCCGACGGTGCGCACCATGCAGTCCACGCTGCGCGAGGTGGGCCGCGCCACGCGCGAGGGGATCGTGATCAACACCTTCATGCTGGAGCGCTCACGCTACCTCTCCGAGTTCGTGGATCTCATGAGCCGCATCAACCGCGGGCGTGCCTTCTACGTCGAGCCGGAGCACCTGGGCGAGTACGTGCTGGTCGACTACGTCAGCAAGAAGCGCAAGCGCGTCGCCTGACGCGACCTACTCGCCTCCCCCGAGCGCAAGCCAGCTTCGAGCAGTGACCAGTGGTTGCGCCATCGTTCGTGGGCATGTGCCAACTGCCGAAGTGTTCAGATCACCTGAACACGTCGGCGGCAGGCTTTTCGGGGGCTCATGGCCGACTCATCCCGCGTCGGGTCCCGCGACCGGTCAGAATCGCAGCGTGACGCGTCCGTTGAAGGTCGGACTCCAGCTTCCCGAGGTCGAGTACGTCGCCCGCTGGCCCGAGCAGCGCGAGATGGCCCGCCGGGCAGAGGCGATCGGGCTCGATTCGATCTGGGTCGGCGACCATCTGCTCTACCGCGGCGACGGCCTCCCGACGCGCGGCCCATGGGAGGCGTGGACCACGCTCGCCGCGCTGGCGGCCGTGACCGAGCGGGTGCAGCTCGGCCCGCTCGTCGCCTCCACCAGCTTCTCCAGTCCGGGGCTGATCGCCAAGAAGGCGGCCACCATTGACGAGATCAGCGGCGGTCGGCTGATCCTGGGCCTTGGCGCCGGATGGAACGAGGTCGAGTACCGCGCCTACGGCTATCCCTTCGACCACCGGGTCAGCCGCTTCGAGGAGGCGTTCACCATCATCCGCTCCCTGCTGCGCGACGGGCGCTGTGACTTCCACGGGACTTACTTCCAACTCGACGACTGCGAGCTCCTGCCGCGCTCGACGCGGCCGGGCGGTCCGCCGCTGATGATCGGTTCACAGGGGCCGCGCATGCTGTCGATCGCCCTGCCGCACGTCCAGGCCTGGAACGCCTGGTTCACCTGGTTCGGCAACCACCCCGACGGCTACCGCGCGCTGCGCGGGGAGATCGACGAGGCGTGCCGCGCAGCCGGACGCGATCCATCGGAGGTGGAGCGCAGCGTTGCGGTATTCGTCGCGTTCCCCGGCGCGCAGGGTCGGCAGCTGGGCGACCTGTCGACGCCCGAGGTCGAGGCGTTCAGCGGAGAGCCGTCGGTGCTGGCGCCCGCGCTGCGCGCCTTCGCCGACGAGGGCGTGGCGCATGTCCAGCTGGTGCTGGACCCGATCAACGCCGAAACCATCTCGGCGTTGGCCCCGACGCTCGCTCTGCTGGACGGGTGACGGCTGGTATCCTCGCCGCCGATGGACGATCCGGGCGACCAGCACGCTCCGCTCCAGCTCGGCGCCTCCGGGCGCCTCCAGGCCCTGCCCCTCACGAACGCCGCGGGCGACCACGCGCTGCTGGTCAGGCAGGGGGACTCCACCCGGGCGCTGCTCACCGGCGAGTCGGCGGGCGGTGATCGCGATCGAGTGGTGATCGTGCCCCTCGACGAGGACGTCGAGCTGCGGATGGACGGCGACGCGCTGGCCATCTGGCTGGCGCGCGGCTCGGTCGGGCGCGCGACCGGGTCGGTACCGGCCTGGGCCTCCGCCATCGGCTTCGTCCTGGTGGTGGCGGTGATCGGTTTCGCCGTGCTCGGCAGCCTCACCTTCTTCGCCTGGCTCGCCGGCGTCCTGGCCTGACCGATGGGGCCGGATCCCGGCGAGGAGCTCGAGCCGACCCGGGGTGATCCGGTCGTGCCGCCCACCGCCGGGCTGATCGCGATGCGCATCGGCCTCGAGTTCGGGCCACCCGAGGAGTTCGCGCGCAGCCTCGATCGGGCGCTGGCCCGTGGCGGCGAGCGCGGCGCGACGGTGGTGGCGGTGCTGGACAGCGGCGAGCTCGGGATCCATATCCCGCGCGAGGGCCCGTCCTGGAACGCGGTTCCCCTGGTCCACCTGCGCCGCGGCGCGCAGCCGACCGCCGACGACTGGGCCACCGCCAACGCCGTGCTCGAGAAGCTCGAGCGCTACCGCTGATGTCGATCGCAGGGGTGACCCGCATCGAGCGCGACCCGGCGGGAGCGGCGGTGGCCCCGATGACAGCCGAGCAGCAACGACAGCTGCGCGGCATGATGGCCCGCTTCGCCACGGGCGTGGCGGTCGTTGCGGCCCGTCACGGACCGCTGCTGGCCGGCATGACCGCCAACGCGATCGCCAGCGTCAGCATCGATCCGCCGCTCATGATGGCCAGCATCAGCCGCAAGTCGGAGACCCACGTCGCGATCGTGGGCAGCCACTCGTTCGCCGTCAGCGTGCTCGCCGAGGATCAGCGCGCATTGGCCGAATGCTTCGCGCAGCCGACGACCGCCGGCAAGCTGCAGCGATTCTGCGACGCGCCCTGGCACGAGGCCGAGACAGGCTCGCCGATCCTGGACGGCGCGATCGCCTTCTTCGACTGTCGGCTGGTGGCGCAGCATCCCGGCGGCGACCACAGCCTGTTCGTGGGCGAGATCGTGGCCGCGGGGTTCGACGAGGGCGCCGAGCCGCTGATCTGGTACGGCTCCACGTACCGGCGACTCGCTCCCGAGCCCGAGGCGGGTTAGGCGCCGATCGCGGCGAGCGACTCCTCGATCACCTCGACCGCCGAGTCGACCTCGGTATCGGTCGTGACCAGCGGCGGGATGACCCGCACCACCTGCCCGTAGGCGCCGCAGGTCAGCAACAGGAGCTTGCGCTCGAAGGCCTCGTGCAGGAGTGCCTTGGCAAGGTCCGGGCGGGGCCGCAGCTCGGCGCCTTCAGCGAACTCGATCCCGATCATCAGCCCGCGCCCGCGCACCTCGGCCACAGTGCCGTGCCCGGTCGTGATGCGGCGCAGGTTGGAGAGGAGCCGTTCGCCCTGCTGGCGGGCATTCTCGAGCAGGCCCTCGGCCGCGATCACGTCGAGCGTCGCCAGCGCGGCGGCACAGGCGACCGCATTGCCGCCGTACGTCCCACCGTGCGTACCGGGCGCGAAGCGCTCGATCAGCTCGCGCCGCGCCATGATCCCCGACAGGGGCAGGCCGGAGGCGATCCCCTTGGCCATGACCACTATGTCGGGCCGCGCGTCGTACCAGTCGGTCGCCCACATGCGCCCGGTGCGTCCGAAGCCGGTCTGGATCTCGTCGGCGATGAGGAGGATGCCGTGCCGGTCGGCGAGCTCGCGGAGGGCGGGCAGGAAGCCGTCGGACGGCACCACGTAGCCGCCCTCGCCCAGGACTGGCTCGACCACGAACGCGGCCACGTCGTCCGGATAGACCAGCGTGGCGAACAGCTCCTCGATCGCGGCCAGGCTGAAGGCCAGCGCCGCCTCGTCGCTCCGCCCGGTGGGATTGCGCAGGGCGTAGGGGTACGGCGCGAAATGGACTCCGCCCAGCAGCGGCTCGTAGTGGCCGCGCATCCGCACCGCCGAGCTGGTCAGGGCCATGGTGCCGTGGGTGCGGCCGTGGAAGCCGCCGCGGAAGGCGATCACGACCGGCCGCCGAGTTGCGACCTTGGCCAGCTTGATCGCCGCCTCGATCGCCTCCGCTCCGGAGTTCGACAGGAAGAGCCCCACCTCGTCGCCCTCGACCACGCCGGGAAAGGTGCGCGGCAGCCGCTCGTGGAGCTCCAGGCCGGGCTTGTGGTAGAGGATGTTCTGCTGAGCGTGGATGATCCGCGCCGCCTGGTCGGCGATCGCCGCCACGACCCGTGGGTGGGCGTGGCCGACGTTGGTCACCCCGATGCCACACGTGTAGTCGAGGTAGCGCTCGCCGTCGATCGTCTCGATCCAGGAGCCCTCGCCGCGCTCCACCACCAGGTCGGTGTAGCGGGACCAGACCGATGGCACGCGGTCGCGCCGCTCCAGCCAGCGCCCGACCTCCGGGTCAGCCCGCTCGTCGATCATCGGTCCCTCCCCCAGGCTGGTCATCGGTCATTTGCCCACCATGGTGACAGGCCCCGCCTCTCCCGTCCGGCCCTGGCGTCGCTGGCCCCAGAGCTGGACGCCGATGAAGGCGAAGGCGATCAGGAAGATGAGCGTGCCGAGCACGTTGACCTCGGGCGGGATGCCGAGCCGGCTGACGCCGAAGACCCAGAGCGGGAAGGTGAGCGTATGCCCGGCGGAGAAGAGGGTGATCACGTAGTCGTCGATCGACAGAGCGAAGGCGAGGAGGCCGGCCGCCAGGATGCCGGGGAAGATGATCGGGAAGGTGATCTTCCAGAACGTGGTACGGCCATCGGCATAGAGGTCCATGCCCGCCTCCTCCAGGGATCGATTGAAGCCGGCCAGGCGTGCCCGCACGGTGACCACCACGTAGCTGATGTTGAACATGATGTGCGCTGCCAGGATGGTCAGGAGGCCGCGCTCCACGTCGAAGCTGACCCACAGGGTCAGCAGGGAGGCTCCCAGGATGATCTCCGGAGCGGTCATGGGGATGAAGATGAGCAGGTTCATGAGCGAGCGGCCGCGGAATGCGTAGCGCGTCAGGGCGAGCCCGATCATGGTGCCGAAGGTGGTGGCCACCACCGTCGAGATGGCGGCCACGACAACGCTGACGACCATCGGCTCGGTGACCTGCGAGCGGCCCCACAGGTCGACGTAGTTGCGCAACGTGAATCCCTGCCAGGTGATGTTCTGCCGCCCGGCGGGGTCGTTGAAGCTGAACGCGATCATGACCGCGATCGGTGCGAACAGGAAGAGGAGCAGGAGCCCGGTGAAGGCCGGCAGCACCAGCTCCCCCAGGCGGGCGCGCAGCGCCGGGCTGTGGTGCACGGGGGCAGCGGTGGTCATCGCCTGGTCACCCGGCGAGCCGATCGCTGCCGACGACGCGGGTGTAGACGGTGACCAGCGCCATCACCGCGGCCACCAGCACGAAGGCAAGGGCGGCGGCGGCGGGGTAGTCCAGGCTGTCGAGGAACTTGCGCTGGATGATGTTGCCGACCATGAAGACCTCGGGATTGCCCGCGCCGATCACCTCGGCGGTGATGAAGTCGCCGATGGCCGGGATGAAGGTGAGCAGTGACCCGGCGACGACGCCCGGCAGCGAGAGCACGAACGTCACGCGCCAGAAGGCCTGCACCCGGCTGGCATACAGGTCGGTCGCGGCTTCGATCAGCCGCCGGTCGATCTTCTCGATCGCGACGTAGAGCGGCAGGATCATGAACGGCAGGAAGTTGTAGGTCAGCCCGAAGATGACCGATGCGGGCGTGGCCAGGAAATGGAAGTTCTGCTCGAGGAGGCCCAGGTCCTTGAGGGTCCCGAAGACCATCCCGTTGTCCGAAAGGATCATCCTCCAGTTCAGGGTGCGGATCACGAAGCTGACGAAGAAGGGGAGCACCACGAGGAGCAGAAGGGCGTTCTTCAGGCGCCCGCCCCGGAAGGCGATGGTGTAGGCGACCGGGTATCCGATCGCCAGGGTGAGCAGGGTCGTGGTCAGCGCGAAGAAGGCAGAACGGACGTACAGGTCCCAGTACTGGGCGACCACCTCTGGATAGATGCCGAAGTTCCACGTCAGCTGGTAGCCCGTGTCGAAGGTTCCCTGCTGCAGGGAGACGAGCAGCATGAACGCCATCGGCAGCACGAAGAAGACGACCAGCCAGCCCCCGCCGGGCAGCAGCAGGAGGAAGGGCGTCAGCCCGCGACTCAGGGAACGCATTCAGACCGCCCCGAGCGAGATGGGCGCGCTCAGTTGAGGATCACGCGCCCAGGACCGCCTCGAAGCGCTCGTTCCACTGGGCCTCCTCTTCCTCGGTCAACTGCTTGTCGGTGTACGTGTTGGCGATCTGGTCTGCGGCCGGCACGACCGTGGGAGCCATCGCCTCCAGGGTGTCGGCCCACTCCGCGTCGTCGGCGCGCGCAGCCTCAGCGTCCTCGAGGATCTTCGCGTCCAGGTCCTTCACCGGTGTGAAGTAGCCCACGTACTCCGATAGCGTGGCGGCCGCGACCGGGTCGTACCAGTAGTTCAGCAGCTTGTGCGCGCTGTCGAGATTGGCGCCGCCCTTGGGGATGACGAGGTTGTCGTTCCAGCGCATCCCGCCCGACTCGGGCACCACGAACTGCACCTTGTCGTTGTCGTACAGCTGCATCTGGCTGACGTCGCCCGACCACGCAACGCTGATGGCCAGGTCGCCGGCGGCCAGCGCGTCGTAGTACTCGTTGCCGTAGAAACCGCGGAAGTGGCCGCTCGGCGCGGCGAGCAGCTTCTCCTGTGCGCGCTGCACGTCGTCGACCGTGGCGTTCGCCGGCTCCACGCCCAGGGAGAGCAGGGTGAGGCCGAACATGTCGCGCATGTCGCTGAAGCCGCCGACCCGCCCGGAGAACTCGGTGTCGAGCAGATCGTCGAAGGTGGTGATCTCGCGGCCGGTCAGCTCCGGGTCATACGCGATGCCGGTGATGCCGCCCTGCCACCACACGCTGTACTTGTTGTCCGAGTCGAACCACAGGCCCTTGGCGTAGTCCGCGCCGTTGGCGGTCCAGTTGGGCAGCTTCGAGTGGTCGAGCTCCTCCAGCCAGCCGTTGCGCGCCATCCGCTCGACCACCCAGCCGCCTGGGGACATGACGTCCCAGCCGGTGTTGTTGCCCGCCCGCAAGTCGGGTGCGTACTGCGCCAGGAAGTCCGCGTTGTCGAGCAGCCCCTCGTTGTACTCCACGTCGATGCCGGTCTGGGCGATGAACGCATTGAGGGACGGGTACTGCGTCGGGTCGGGGTCGATCTCTTCGTCAATGTCGATGTAGGCGGGCCAGTTGAGCCAGCGCAGCTTCGTCGAGGCCGCCGGGCCACACGCCGCCAGCAGGCCCGGCAGCGTCAGCAGCGCCCCGACCGCCACGCCGCCCCTTCCCGCGCGACGCAGGAAGGTCCTGCGCGTGACGAGATCGCGGCGCATGACCTGGTCAATGGCGAGCTCGATCCTACTGCGACGCTCCAGGTCACTCATCGATCTCTCCTTCTTCGGGTATGTGCGGATCGCCGCCGACGTGGCCGGCCGGTCCGCTGATCACGAATGTGTGCTGTGGCTTCCAGGTGAGCCGTACCCGCTCGCCGTCGGCCAGCGCCTCGGCGGCTCCCCCGGTCTCCAGGTTCTGCGCATAGACGGTCAGCTTGTGCCCGTCGCCCGTCTCCACCAGGTACTGGGTCGAGACGCCCAGGTAGCTGGCATCGAGGACCGTGCCATCGATCACGTTGAGCGTCTCGGATGCCCCGGCGCCACTCCCCTCGGGGATGACCCGCAGCTTCTCCGGGCGCACGCCGATCCGCACCGTTGCCGACCCATCGACGCCCTCCGCCGGCGCACGCAGGATGGTGCCGTCCTCGAGACGCACGGCCACCAGCGACCCGTCCCTGCCGGCGACCGCGCCTTCGAGCAGGTTGCTGACCCCCAGGAAGCCGGCCACGAAGGTCGTCTCCGGCCGCTCGTAGAGCTCTTCCGGCGTCCCGAGCTGCTCGATCCGACCGGCGCGCATCACGGCGATGCGGTCGGACATCGTCATCGCCTCCTCCTGGTCGTGGGTGACGTAGATGAAGGTGATCCCGACCTCCGTCTGGATCCGCTTCAGCTCGATCTGCATCTGCTTGCGCAGCTTCAGGTCGAGGGCGCCCAACGGCTCGTCGAGGAGGAGCACCCTGGGATGGTTGATCAGGGCACGGGCCAGGGCCACGCGCTGCTGCTGCCCGCCGGAAAGCTGCGATGGCTTGCGCCGCTCGTAGCCGGGCAGCTCGACCAGGTCCAGCATGCTCGACACCCGTTTCCCGATCTCACCCTCGGAGACCTTCTTGCGGCGCAGCCCGAAGGCGACGTTCTCATAGACCGATAGGTGGGGGAAGAGGGCGTAGTTCTGGAAGACCGTGTTCACGTCCCGCTTGAAAGGCGGCAGGCCGGTGACATCGGTCTCACCGAGGTAGATCGTGCCGGCGGTGGCCTCCTCGAAGCCACCGATCATGCGCAGGGTGGTCGTCTTGCCGCAGCCTGAGGGCCCGAGCATGGAGAAGAACCTGCCCTGCTCGATGTCGAGCGAGAGGTCATCGACCGCGACGACGTCGTGGAACCGCTTGGTGACGTGTTCGAGGCGTACGTCGATCTGAGGCGCCAATCGGTCCCTCGGCTGAGACGGTGCGAGCCCGTGCCGATCGACGGCAGGCTCAGCGACCTTCGGCAGTATAGGGCCGCGCTTCCGCAGGATTCAACGTCGGGACGTCCCCTTGCGACACGGAATCAGTGTGCAACCCGGGCCAGGTTTGCTGCGTCCTATGGACACCATGGCCAAGCCGAACCACGCCAAGCGATCGCGACCTCGTCCGCTGCCGATCCGGCACCGCCGCGCCATTCAGCAGCGTGCCGCCAGGCGGCGGGCGCAACGCCAGGTCGACCGCTGGCGGCGCGGCTGAGAACCACCTCCTCGTAGTCACGCGCCGTCGACCTCCATCAGCGCCACATGTCGCCATGGCGTGCGTTAACTGGCTCGTGGGGGCGTGCTGGGCGCCATCCGCTCGCTCGGTGTGCGTATGGCGCCTCCCGACGCTGTCCAAGCGAATAGCGTCTGCGTGGTGTGCGTATGAGAACTTCTGATCCTCGGTGGAAGCGATCGTCGCGGTAGACTTGGCCACCCGCCCACCGAATCCGCAGAGACGGAGCGCCGCTGAACGATGGACTTCGCCCTCTCGCCGCAGCACGAGGAGATCCGGCGCACCGTCCGCGACTTCGCGGAGCGTGAGATTGTCCCGGTCGCGGACGAGATGGAGCGAACGGGCGAGTTCCCGCGAACGATCATCCGGCGAGCCGCCGAGCTGGGACTGCTCGGCGTGCCGTATCCGGAGGAGGTCGGTGGCACGGGGCTGGATTCCCTGGCCTATGCCATCACCATCGAGGAGCTGTCGCGGGCCAGCGGCAGCGTCGGGATCATCGTCAGCGCCCATACCAGCCTGGGCTGCTACCCGATCTACGCGGTCGGCACGCCCGAGCAGAAGGAGGGTTTCCTGCGGCCGATGGCCAGTGGCCAGGTCCTGGGCGCCTACGGTCTGACCGAGGCGGGAGCCGGCTCCGACTCGCGCGGCACCAAGACCCGCGCCCACCGAGACGGCGATGCATGGGTGCTCAACGGCAGCAAGCGGTTCATCACCAACGCCGGCGAGGCCGGTGTCTACGTCGTGACCGCGGTCACCGACCGCGAGGCGGCGAGCGGCAAGATCAGCGCCTTCATCGTCGAGGCCGATACGCCCGGCTTCTCCATCGGCCGGATGGAGGAGAAGATGGGGCTGCACGCCTCGAACACCGGTGAGCTGCTGTTCGACGACTGCCGGATTCCGGCCGCGAACCTGCTCGGCGAGGAGGGCGAAGGGGACAGGCTGTTCCTGCAGACGCTCGACGGCGGGCGGATCGGCATCGGCGCCATGGCGCTCGGGTTGGCCCAGGCGGCATTCGAGGCGGCATCGGCCTATGCCAAGCAGCGGGAGCAGTTCGGGCGCCCGATCGCCGCGTTCCAGGGCGTCGCCTTCATGATCGCCGACATGGCGACCCAGATCGACGCCGCACGACTGATGGTCTACCGCGCCGCCTGGCTCAAGGACGGCGGCAAGCCGTTCGGCACCGAGGCGGCGATGGCCAAGCTGTTCGCCTCCGAGGTGGCCCGCCAGGTGACCAACGACGCGATCCAGGTGCACGGCGGCTACGGCTACGTGGCCGAGTACAAGGTCGAGCGCTACCTCCGCGATGCGAAGCTCACCGAGATAGGTGAGGGGACGAGCCAGATTCAGCGGCTCGTGATCGCGCGCAACCTGCTCGGCATCCGCGCCATGTAGTCCCGCGGCACCCCCCTGGCTCGATTCGGCGCGTTCAGCACCCTGGGTGCTGTAACCGACGCGAACCGACCGGATAGGCGTCAGCAGATGAACGGAGAGTGCTGGCGGCGCACCGGCTCAGCCGCATCGGTGCTGTTACAGCACTCGCCGTACTGGGCATGCCCTGAGCTAGCCACGCGATCGTCGTGCCATGGCCACGAAGGCGTCGAGTGAGTCGGGGTTCGCCAGCGACCCCCGCGACGCGGCCTCCTCGACAGGCGTTCCGGAGAGGATCCGCTTGACCGGGACCTCCAGCTTCTTGCCCGACAGCGTACGCGGCACGGCGGGCACCGCCACCATCTCGTCCGGCACGTGGCGCGGTGAGAGGCTCGTCCGCAGGGTGGCCGCGATCCGGGCGCGAAGCTCATCGGTCAGGGAGAGGCCGTCGCGCAGCGCCAGGAAGAGAACGAGACGGTCCTCAGCGTCGAGGTGGATGACGAGCGAGTCCGTCACCTCCGGGAGCGCCTCGACCACCGCGTAGAACTCCGCCGTCCCGATGCGCACCCCGCCGCGGTTCAGGGTCGCGTCCGATCGGCCGCTGATCACGCACGAACCGCGTTCGGTGATCGTCACCCAGTCGCCGTGGCGCCAGACCCCGGGGAAGTCCTCGAAATAGGCCGCGCGGTAGCGAGAGCCGTCGGGGTCGTTCCAGAACGCCACCGGCATGGAGGGCATCGGCGCCGTGAGGACCAGCTCGCCCTGCTCACCGACCACCGGCCGCCCGTCCGGGTCGAACGCCTCCACCGAGCAGCCCAACAGCCGGCAGCTGATCTCGCCCTCCCAGACGGGGACGAGTGGGGAGACGCCCACGAAGGCGGTGCAGACATCGGTCCCGCCGCTCATGCTCGCCAGCTGGAGGTCCGCGCCCACGGCCTCGTAGACGTAGCGGAACCCCTCGGCCGGCAGTGGCGCGCCGGTGGATCCGATGCTCCGAATGCGCGACAGGTCCAGATCGCGCCCGGGCTCCAGCCGATCCTTGCGACAGGCCATCAGGAACGGCGCGCTCGTCCCAAAAGAGGTGATGCCCACCTCCTCGGCCAGGCGCCAGAGGTGCATGAGGTCCGGGTGGGCCGGGCTGCCGTCGTACAGGACCACGGTGGCGTCGACCAGCAGCCCGGAGACCAGGAGATTCCACATCATCCAGCCGGTGGTGCTGTACCAGAAGAAGCGGTCGTCGGCCCCCAGGTCGTGCTGGAGGGCGAGGCACTTGGTGTGTTCCAGCAGGATGCCGCCGTGGCCGTGCACGATCGGCTTCGGCAATCCGGTGGTGCCGGAGCTGTAGAGGATGTAGAGCGGATGCTCGAATGGCACCTGCTCGAAGGCCAGATCGCCAGGCTCCGAGGTCAGCTCCGCCCAGCCGAGGGCGTCCGGAATGGACCGATGGCCCGGCCGCAGGTAGGGGAGCTCCACGGTCGCGCGCAGTGAGGGCAGCGCCGCCCGAATGGCTGCCACCTCGTCCGCTCGCTCGACCTCGCGCTCGCCCCAGCGATAGCCGTCGATCGCCAGCAGCACCCTGGGCTCGATCTGGCCGAAGCGGTCGATGACGCTGCGGATGCCGAACTCCGGCGCGCAGGACGACCAGATCGCGCCGAGGCTGGCGGTGGCCAGCAGCGCGACCATGGCCTCCGGCACGTTCGGCAGGTACGCGGCCACCCGATCGCCTGGACCGACGCCCAGCCGCTGCAGGCCGCCGCGGACGCGCGCCACGGCGTCGCGCAGCTCGGCCACGGTGAGCTGCAGCGGGTCGCGCGTCTGCGAATGGGCGATGACCACCACGTCCGTGTTCTGGCGCCCGGCGAGTCGAAGCGCGTGCTCCGCCCAGTTGAGCCGGGCATTGGGGAACCAGCGTGCCCCGGGCATCCCGGCGCTCGCCAGCGCCGGCCCGGGGTCGCCGTCGTTGCCCAGCTCGAAGTGGTGCCAGATCGATCGCCAGAAGGCGTCGAGCTCGTCGACCGACCAGCGCCACGCCGCGCCGTAATCGGCGAAGTCGAGGCCGCGTTCCGCTGCCAGCCAGTTCAGGTAGCGGCCGAGCCGGCTTCGCTGGCGGGCATCGTCCGGCGGGGTCCAGAGCACCGGCGGCGTGGCCATGGCTGGCCATGATGCCAGACGCGACCGGGCGTATCCTCCCGCCACGATGCGATCCCGGCTCGCCGCCGCCTGCCTGACCGGCGGGCTGCTGGCTGCTCTCGCCACACCTGCCGTCGCGGTCACCGCCATTCCGGTGGAGTCGGGGTTTGGGCCGCCGTTCGGTGCCCGGTCCGCCATCGTCGGTGACGTCGATCGGGACGGGGTCCGCGAGCTGGTCTCGATCCGCCGCTGGCAGAACGACCCCGGCCGCCTTGCGGTCGAGGTCATGCGGATCGACGACATCGGGCGCCCAACCCCTGGAGGGCAGGTGCTGTTGCGCCGCCACGCGAGCCCTGAAGACCTGCTCACGGGAGGCGCGCGGCCGGACGGCGAGGGCATGCTCGTGGTCGGCGCCGCCGAGCCCGCGCGACTGCTGGCCTGGCGCGTCGGCGGGGTGGAGCGAGTGATCGTGGCCGGAGTCGGTACCGAGGGGCTGCCGCGTCCAAGCGGCCCGACGCTCTGGGAGGTCGGCCTGGATTCATCGGGGGCCACCGAGCTGCGGTTCCTGTACGACTCGCAGGCCGCGGGAAGCTCGATTCACGCGATCGACCTCGACGGCGACGGGACCGATGAGCTGGTGATCGGCGAGCCACCTGAATTGCTGCGCCCCAGCGAGGTACAGCTCCGGGTCCTCCGTTGGGATGGAGCCACCTTCTCGAAGGCCACCTTCTACCTCACCCCGGCGCTGGGTTCGAACTTCGCGCCGCTTGGGAACAGCGATGGACGGCCCGGCGACGAGCTGGGCATCATCGCCGTACCAAACGAGGCCAACCTGCCCGCGCTGCTGCATCGGATCTCGCTGGACGACGATGGCGCGCCGCGAACGGAGCTCGTCGACATCCCATTCGTTGGCGAGCTGGCGGCGATGGTGGGCGGTGATGGGGGTCGGATCCTGCTCGCGTCGCCGGGGGAAGGCCTCCGCCTGTTCGACTGGCCGGCTGGGGACGACGAGCTCACGGAGGTCGCGACCTCTCCGCAGCGCGGCTTCCCGCTTGCGGTCCTCGGCACCGGAGTCGACGCACGGCTCCTGCTGCGCGACGAGGGGATCGTGCACGTGCTGGACGAGGGCCTCGCGGAGCAGGGCGTGATCAGGCGCAGCACCGCGGCCGCCCAGTTCCGCAACAGCTTCCTCGCCCCGTTCGGCGGCCAGGTTCCGGGCGGCCTTGCCGACGGGAGGCTCGCCGTCGTGTTTCGCGGTCGGCTCGTGACCCTGGGGGCCGGCGGCGTGGATCCTGATGGCGATCCGCTGGTCCAACGCGTGGTCGCGGCACTGCCGGGCATCTGGCCGATCGGCGTCTTTGGACCCGACGGGGCGCGGATGGCGCTGGCGACGGCGACGCGCTTCGACGCCGAGCGGACCGGAGGCCGGCTGACCGCAGAGGCTCCCATCGAACCGATCAGCGTGACCGTGGCAGCCACGGACGACGTGCTCCGGGCCGAAGTCGACGGCGGGGCCCTCGAGCCAACCGTCAACGGGGCGATCGCCGAGCAACGCTCCGCTGTCCGGCCACTCCTGCTGGCGCGAGACTCGTTCGCCGTCGAGTTCGCGGGTCCACCCGGTTCTTCTGTCGCGCTGGAGAATGGCAATCCCGACGACCTGCGCCAGGTCCTGATCGGGGGGCGCGGCATCGTCGAGCTCACGATCGAGCCGCCGTCGCCGGAGGGAGTCGGCGACGAGGTGTTCAGCGCGCGACTCCAGGTCGTTACCCCATCCGGGCATGGCTACGTCGCCCGCTGGGAGGTTCAGATCCTCCGCGAGCCGCCTGCGGTCGTGGCCACCACCCCGGTTGCACCGCTCTCGTTCAGCGTGCCCGTACGTGGCCGAACCGACCCGGGTGCGACCGTGCTGATCGATGGCCTGCCCGTCGCGGTCCGCGCTGATGGCAGGTTCGACGGCGCGGTTCAGGCCGGCCTCATCCCGCGAGATGTGCGGATTCAGGTGACAGATCGCGTCGGCAACAGCGCCCAGCACACGCTGAGCGTCGTTGGCTTCCTCGATTTCCGGCGTCTGCCCTGGATCCCGGTGGTGGCCGTGCTCACGGTCCTGGCCGGTGCGATCCTGTACCTGCGTGTGCCGCGACCACGGCGTCCGGCGGCGAGAGGGGACGACGCGACCTTCGAGGAGATCGACTAGCTCAGCGCTGCCGCCGCTGGCGGGCGAGGCGCTCGGCCAGCGTCTCGCCCGGCGCGGGCGATGTGGCCGCGGCCGGCTCCGCCGGCCCTGGATCGGCCGCCCGTGGGGCTGCGGGCGTCGCCGCCCGTTGCCGAGCGGAAGGACCTGGGAGCGCGGTCTCCGGCTGGGGCGCGCGAACCACCCGCTCCGCCCGCCGCTCGGTTCGAACCTTGGCCGCCCGCAGCTCGGCGAGGCCAGGAACGATCTCGGGGACCGGCCGGCCGAGGCCGACGCGTCGCGCCAGCCAGGCGCGAGCGCGCGCAAGGTCGGCGCCGGTGAGGGCCACCCGTCGCACGCCGACGTCGATGGGCACCAGCGTCATCGCCAGCAGCAGCAGGAACGGCCAGACAGGAGTGGGGAACGCAACTGCCTCGATGTCGTGCGCCCAGACCGATGCCGCGGCCTCCCCCTCCTCATCGATCTCCAGCGACCTGCCGTGGCCGACGCGCGCATAGGCCGCCAGCGCCTCCTCGTCCACGCCCAGCCGCCGAAACTCCTCGGCCGCCGGGGAGACGATGCCCAGCGTCCGGCTGGCGGAGTCGGCGCCGTCCCGGGTCTGCGCGACCCGCACGAGGTAGGCGCCGGGCTCGTCGGCGCGCAGGGTACCGGCGTAACGCCCCGGCCCGACCTGCTCGAGCGCGGCCTGCAGCGGCTCCAGCTGCGGCCCCACCAGCCGGACGACGGTCCGATAGAAGTTGCGCGGCGCGGCGTCCTGGTCGAACGATGTGACCTCCACGTTCAGCAGCCCCTCCCGACCGGGAGAGAAGCGCACATCGATCCCCTGGTCGTCCTGCGGCGGCAGCGTCCAGGCCACCAGCTGAGCGGTGAGGGTGCCGAAGGCATCGGTCCCGATCCACTCGCTGGCCCACTGCTGGCGCGTGTCGCTGGTCCAGGCGGCGGCGCGTCCGAGGCCGTACTGCCACTGCGCGAGAAGCGGATCCTCGCGGCCGGTGAGGAGCGCCACCGTGGCGGTGCCCTTGGCGGTGGTGGCGTTGTAGCCGAACAGGGCGGGCAGCCGGCCGGTATCCAGGCCCTGGAGAATCTCGGACGGGGCGGAGGGGATCGGCTGGAAGTGCTCCTCCACGATCTGCTCGCCGGCGGTTCGGATCGTCTCCTTCAGGAAGATATCCGGGATGGTCGTGGCGTCGGCCGCGTCGTAGTAGCGGCCGCCGGACTGCTCAGCCAGGTTGCGCAGGATCTGGGCCGACCCGCCGCCGGTGCCGATCGTCGACAGGGTGATGCCGGCCGACTTCATGTCGGCCAGCAGCGCGTCGTAGGCGCCGGACTGGCTCCAGCCGTCGGTGATGAGGATGATGTGGCGCAGCTTGGCCGGGTTGCGGACCAGGTCGTCATACGCCGCCTTGAGGCCTGCATAGATGTTGGTCTGGCCGTCGGCGCGGAAGCCGAGCGAGGCCTGCAGCCCGTTGACGTCGATCGGCCCGGTGTGGAGAGCCCAATGGGCGTTCTCGTCGAAGGCGACCACCCCCAGCTGATCGGTGGGCGCCAGGGCATCCGCCGCGCGCAGGATCGCCTCCTTGGCGATGTCCACCTTCTCGAAGCCGCGCGAGCCGCTGGTCGCCGTGTCCCGGTTGTCGCCGGTGCAGTGGCAGTCGGCCATGCTGCCGCTCTTGTCGACCACCGCCACCAGCGCCACGTCGGGGGACCGCTCGCGATCGCGCACCGTCATGTAGACGGGCAGCACCTCCTCGAGCACGCTGTTCAGGTAGCCGCCGGCGCCATAGCTGTTGTGACCGCCCAGCATCACCAGCCCCTTGCCCAGGTCGCGGACGTAGACCTGCAGGCTGGCCATCGCCGCCACGCCCAGGGCGCCGGCCGGAACGTTGTCCAGGATCACGGCGTCGTAGCCCGCGAGCGTGGCGAGCGAGGACGGGACGCCGCCCGACGGGACCACGGTCACGTTCTGGCGCGCCTCGCGCAGCGCCTCGATCAGGTCGGCCGCGCGGCCGGAATCATCGGTCGCCATCAGGATCTGGGGCTCGCCGGTGACCAGCACGTAGGCATCGGCCGCGTTGTTCTCGGCGAAATGATCCTCGTCCGGCTCGAGCACGGCGCGGAAGACGTGAAAGCCGGGCTCATCGGCCTCGACGGTGAAGGTGACCCCGATCGTCCCCGGCTCCAGGCGCAGCTGCCGGGTTGCCACCGTCTCGCCATCCGCCAGCAGGCGCAGGCTCGCGGGGGTGGCAATCGTGGCCCTGACCTGGACGGTCAGCTCGATCGTTTCGCCGACGCGAGCGCCGGGGGGCGCGCTGACGTCGTCGATCAGCGCCTCGCCGTAGGTGGCTCCGTTGGGCAGCACCACGTCCAGCCGCACCCCACGTTCCGCGGCGGCCAGGATCGCCTGCTCATCCTGGCCAGCGGTGTCGTTGCCATCCGAGAGCAGGACTAGCCGCTGCTGCGTCCCTGCCGGGAAGATCGCCGTCGCCAGCCGCACCGCGGCGGCGATGTCGGTGGCGCCCACGACCGGCACCGACGATGGCTCGCGCAGCTCGTCGAGCCCTGACGGCAGGCGGTCGACCAGCGCATTGGCACCGAACACGACGACCCCGGCGGTGTCGCCCTCGGGCATCTCGACCACCGCGTCACGGGCGAACGCCAGGAGCTCCTGGCGGGTCGCGTCGACCATTGACGCGGACGCGTCGACCAAGAAGACGACCGAGAGCCGATCGGAATGCAGCGCCAGCCGGGCGCCCGCCAGCGATGCGGCGAGGCAGATGACCAGCACCAGCCGGATGACCAGCGAGGCGATCCGCCGGCCACGCGGCAGGGTCCGCGAGGCCGCCAGCCAGCCGCCCACCACCAGCGCGACGCCCGGCAGCAGCAGCCAGAGCCAGATCGGATCGGTGAAAGCGATCGGCATCAGCCCGAGCCTCGCTGCGACGGCCGTCCAACCGAGGCTCCTGGTGATCGCGAGCCGCGGCGCAGCAGCCGGCCGATCGCTCGGCGTGTGGGGCGATGGAAGAGGATCCATTCGGCCAGCAGCAGGACGAAGGCGGCCAGCGCGAGCGGCCACCACCACTCGTTCCGGGCGGTGAGGTCACCGCCGCCGGCCGCCGGCCCGACCCGCCCGAGGTCGGAGATCCGCAAGGGGTCGCCCGGCGCAACGTTCGACTCCCCTTGATCGAACAGGTTGGCGGCGCTCTGGCCGAGGATCCCTCCCGCCGGGCCGCCCTCGCCCACGACGCGGAGGGCGAGAACTCCGACGAAGCGCTGGCCCGGGATCGTGACCCGTCCGCCGACGACGTCGAGCTCCACCGCGCCCGAGGTGTCGCTCGGTGCATCGCCGGTTCGGGTATTGATCACCGACACTCGCCGGATCGTCGGATCCAGCTGCACTGACAATGGCTCGCCCAGCTGGACCGATGGCGGAAGCACCCCATCGGTCGGCGGCCGCAGGAAATCGATCAGGTTGCTCATCAGGAGCGGGAAGGCGACCTGCAGCGGCAGGTCGCTCTCGCCGAGGGCGAAGGCCAGCAGGGCGACCCCCTGACCGTCGACGCGGCCGGCGGCGAGGAGCGGCTCGCCATCGATGCTCGACAGCACGGGGCGCATGCCCTCTGCCAGCGCGACCTCGCGAGCCCGCCCGATATGCACGCTGGACAGGTCGACGAAGCGCAGCAGGACGTCATTCGGGTCGGTGCGGTCCAGCGCGGGACCTTCCACCCGCCCGCCGAGGTCACCGAACGCCCCGTCCTCCACTGGCCCGATCCAGAGCGCGGGCGCCGCCGGTGGGCTTTCGGGCGCGAAGCCGTCGTAGATGAACAGGCCGTAGGGCGTGCCGGCCTCCCCGGCCGTGGCGAGCGCGTCCTCGTAGCCTTCCGCGCCGACCGCGTAGAGCTCCAGCCGTGGCAGAAGGGCGAGCGCGTTCTCCAGGTAGGCATTGCCGTCGCTGACCAGGAGAGCGCGCACCGGGTCGTCCTGGGGAACGAGCGCGAAGGCCCGATCATCGACGGTCAGCGCGTCGCTTCCCGCCAGCCGGGCCTCGACCAGCGACGCCGCCGCCGGGACGCTCGCGATCAGGGCCTCCGAGCGTTGACCGGCCGGGATGGTGAGCTCCCGCGCGTCGACCAGCTGGCCGTCGGCGTAGATCTCCAGCCGCCGCGAGGCCTCGATGGTGGATGGGTTGCTGACCGCCACGAACAGGTCCAGCTGAGCCCCACCGGAGCGACGAGCGACCGACAGCGCGGCGACCGCCTGGTTCGCATCGGTCGAGCCGACCCGTTCGACCTGCACCGGCGCCCCGATGCCGACGCCGGGCAGCCGGTCGGCGTTCGCATCGGTCACCACCACGATGGTCGAGTCCGAGTCGCGTGCCGCTAGTGCCGACGCCAGCGCGAAGGCATCGGTCAGGTCTCCGGGGAGCTCCGTGGCCTCGATGCCTTCGATCGCGGCCAACGCCGCCGCGCGGTCATCGGTCTCGCTGACGAGGACGTGTGCGGAGTCGTCGGCCGCGACCACGGTCACCCGCCCGCCCTCGGGCAGGTCAGCGACCACCTGCCGCGCCGCCGCGCGCGCCAGGTCGATCCGGTCGCCCTCCGGATCCCGGGCGCGCATGGAGGCCGAAGTGTCCACGATCAGGACCACGTTTCCGGCCAGGTCGGAGCTGACGGTGACGAAGGGGCGGGCGGCCGCGATCACCGCGACCAGCGCGATGAGCAGCTGGAGGAGCAGCAGCCAGCTGAACCGCAGCCGCTGCCAGGGGGCGTTGGCCTCCACGTCGCGGACGAGCTGCTGCCAGAGGAAGGTGCTGCCGACCGGCACATCGCGCCGCCGAAGGCGGAGCATGTAGTAGGCGACGATGATCGGCAGGCTGACCAGACCGATGAGCGCCAATGGAAGGATCATCAGACCGATACTTCCCAGGAGCTGTGGCTGTCAGGGCCAGCCCAGCTCGTGGCTATCGCAACACTCGCCGGGCTGGCCCTGCCCGCCTCCACTTCGGAGACGCAGCGAGGAAATGAGCTCCCCGTTGCTGCTCGTCGGGCAGCTCGCGCGGGGGTGTTTGAGGTAGTCATTCGACGACTCGGCGGCGGCGGAGTACGTCGAACAGCAGGTCGGCCAGGTCGAGGTCGCTGGGCACGACCACGTACGAGCCGCCGCGTCGTGACACGAAGCCGCCAATCTCGGCCTGCCACTCGGCGAGGCGCGCGCGGTAGCGGTCGACCAGGTCGTCGTCGCCGGTGACGTCGATGCCGGCATCGGTCTCGTTGTCGACCAGGCGTGCGTCCGGCGGGACGTCGGGATCGAGCTCTTCAGGGCTCAGGACGTGGAGCACGGAGAGCTGGCAGCGCGTGCCGGCCAGGTCGCGCAGCGCGTCCAGGTAGCCCGGATCCATGAGGTCGCTGACCACGATCAGCGGGCCTCGGCCGTGCAGGCGACCCACGTACTCGCGCGCCGCCGCGGCCAGCCCGGTGAGACGCTCGCCGCGCGGCTGCGACAGGAATCGGAAGACCTCGAAGACGCGTGACTTGCCGCGCAGCGGCCGCAGTGTCGTGGCGTGTCCGTCTCCCAGGAATGCGACGCTGACCCGGTCGAGGTGGGCGAGGCCGAGATAGGCGAGCGCGGCGGCGGCGCGACGCGCGAACGACAGCTTGTTGGGCTCCCCGAAGTCCATCGAGCGGCTGGCGTCGACCAGGACGTGGACGGTGACGTCCTCCTCCTCGACGAAGAGCTTGATGAAGAGCCGCTCCAGGCGCGCGTAGACGTTCCAGTCCAGCTGGCGCAGGTCATCGCCGGCGGCGTAGTTGCGATAGTCGGCGAACTCGACGCTCTGGCCGCGGCGGACGGAGCGGCGCTCGCCCTTCATGCGGCCGGCGGTGAGCCTGCGTGACGCAAGCTCGAGCTGCTCGAGGCGGCGCAGGAACGCCTCGTCGAAGAGAACGTCCGTGCTCGCGGCAGGCGTGCTCGTGGGTGTCATCGCGTGCGGCTCACCAGGCGGCGGTTTGCTCCTCTAGCACGTAACCACGAGGCAGAGCCCTCAGCCTGGTAGCGGTTTGCGAGAGCCGCGAACAGCCGCCAGGCAGGAGGTTGATCCAGGCCGAAAACGGCCGCTGGGTCGTAGGTACTTGCCAAGGCTGCAAATGGCGGGAGTGCGAGCCGCGGTCATCGGGCCCCCGGCCTATTCGGCCGGTTCGGTAGGCGTCTCGGCGATGATGGCCCGGACCACGCTGTCGGTGCTGATCCCCTCGGCCTCACCTTCGAAGTTCAGGATGATCCGATGGCGCAGCGCCGGCGGCGCGACCGCCTGCACGTCGCTGAAGGCGACGTTGAAGCGCCCGTCGAGCAGGGCGTGGATCTTGGCGCCCAGCACCATCGCCTGCGCACCGCGTGGCGAGGCGCCGTAGCGGACGTACTTGCTCACCAGCTCGGGCGGCGACTCGCCGTCGGGGTGCGTGCCGCGCAGGATGCGGACGGCGTAGGCCATCACGTGGCTGGCGATCGGCACGTCTCGGGCGACAGCCTGCATGGCCTGGATGTCGGCCCCGCTCGCGGCGGGCTCGACGCTGATCCGCTCGGCCCCCGTCGTGCGCTCCATGATCTGGATCAGCTCATCCTCGGTCGGGAACGGAACGTCGACCTTGAAGAAGAATCGGTCGAGCTGGGCCTCCGGCAGGGGATAAGTGCCCTCCATCTCGAGCGGGTTCTGGGTGGCCAGCACGAAGAACGGCTCGGAGAGGGTGTACTGCTGCTTCGCCACCGTGACCCGATGCTCCTGCATCGCCTCCAGCAGCGCGCTCTGCGTCTTCGGCGTGGCGCGGTTGATCTCGTCGGCCAGCACCAGGTTGCTGAAGATCGGCCCCTGCTGGAAGCGGAATCGGCGCTCGCCGCCCTCCTCCACGATGATGTTGGTGCCCACGATGTCGGCCGGCATCAGGTCGGGCGTGAACTGGATACGGCTGAAACCGAGCTCCAGCGCCTCGGCCATGGTCCGCACCAGCATCGTCTTGCCCAGCCCCGGCACCCCCTCCAGCAGCGCATGGCTGCCGGCCAGCAGGCTGATCAGTGTCTGCCGCACGAGCTGGTGCTGCCCGACGATGTAGCGGCCGACCTCGCCCTCGATGGCGGTCGCCAGGTCGGCAAAGCGCTCGGGGGTGATCCGCTCGGCGGGGGTGGTGGCGGTCTGCTCGGTCATCGGTCCCTCGGTCATTCCGTCGGCTCCAGGCGTGAGAAGTAGTCGCGTACCAGGTCCTTCAGCGTGATCGGCACCTGCTGGCGATCGAGCTGGTAGTTGGCGAAGTCGCTGAACAGGTCGAAGACGGACCGATAGGGCACGACCGAGTCGTTGTCGAATCCGACCCCGCTGCCGCTGCCGGTCTGGTCGGTGCCGCCATCTCCTCCCTGTCCGGCGATGAAGCTCGGGTCGCCCGGCTGCCCGGTTCGATCCCACGGCGTGTAGACGTCGTCGAGCCCGGTCACGTCGAAGTCCTTGTTACCCTGGCCTGGACCGTTGAAGCTGCCGGTGCGCAGCCCGCCGCCCGGGATGCGACGGACGAACGCTCCGCCACCGCTGCCCGGCTGTGACCCTGGTCCGGGCTGCCCACCGGGCTGCCCACCGGGCTGACCTCCCGGCTGCCCACCGGGCTGGCCCGATGACCCAGGCTGGCCGCTGCTGCCGGGCTGGCCCGATGACCCCGGCTGGCCGCTGCTGCCGGGCTGGCGCGAAGCCCCCGGTTGGCCGCTGCTGCCGGGCTGGCCCGATGACCCCGGCTGGCCGGACGAACCCGGCTGGGGCTGGCCGGCGCGCGCCACCTGACGCGAGCCGTCCTGCAGCGCCGATTGCGCCCGTGCCACGTCGCGCTGCAGCTGTCGATCCTGCTGTGACTGCCGGAGCGCGTCCGCGGCGTCCTGCAGGGCATCACTTGCATCCTGCGCATCACCTTCATCGCCCGTCCTGGCCGCGCGGACGAGGGCATCCGCAGCCTGGGTCAGCTTCCGAGCCAGCTCGGGCTGCGCAGCCGCGGCACCCTGGGCCGCCTGACGGAGCGCGTCCGCGCGAGCGGCGGCCTGCGAGCCGCTCATGCTCCCGGCCTGCTGCTTGAGCTCCTCGAGGTCGCGTGCCGCCTCCTCGGGATCGCCATCCTCGTTGCCTTCCTCATCGCCTGTCGCGGCCCGCGAGACCTGCCGCGCCAGCTGCGTCAAGGCCGAGTCCTTGGCGGCCGCCTGCGGGTCGGCCAGCTTGGAAAGCTGTTCCTGCACGGAACCGATACGAGCCAGGACCTCCTGCCGGTCGGCGCCGTCCTCCCGTAGCTGCCGGGCGAGCCGGCGCAGCTGCTCGATGAGGGCGGCGCGTCGCGGATCATCGGTCTCGGCGCCCCTCCGCTCGGCCTCGTCGGCGACCGCCTCGATCCGTTCGGCCACGCTTCGGCTGGCGTCTCGCGCCGCCTGCCGCTCGCGAACGATGGCGTCCTGCGGGTTCGGCCACACCGTCAGCACCACGAGCAGCGCGAGCGCGGCGCCGCCCGCGATGGTTGGGCGGCGTGAGAGCCGCGGCCGGAAGGCCGTCCGCACGTCCGTTCGGCCGAGGCGACTGCGCGTGTCGGCGAGCTGCCGCGCCTCGAGCGCCGCCAGGCCGGGATCACGATCCGGATCGGGCGCCGCCATGGCCAGCTCGGCGGCCGTCCCCAGCCGCTCGCGGAGCGCCAGCTCGTCATCGGCCCGGCGCGCCGTCTCAACCAGATTCGGGCGTCGCCTCCACGAGTACGCAATCCAGCCGAGCAGCGCAAGGACGCCCGCTCCCCCCATCAGCCATGGCGCCTGCTCGAGCACGATGGTGCGCGCCACCAGCTGGATGAACGCCATCGCGGCCAGGGCCGCGGCGAGGAAGACCACGGCCGCGGAGAGCGCCCGGCGCGCCCATAGCCGGCGTCGTAACGCGCGCCAGCGACGCAGGGCGTCGGGCCCGATCCGGTTCGCGATGGCCGCCGCCAACGACCGGTCGTTCACGACTCTATCCCCTCGATCGGCAGGTCGCCGCTTGTTGCGCCGGTCGTCCGCGCCTTATGACGCCGGAAGACAAAGCGCATCCCGGCGGGTACGACGAGACGCATCGAGGCGAGGGTGAGGAGGAGCGACATCAAGCCAAAGGTGAGCGAGAAGCGCGGCCAGAAGTGACCGGACACGGCTGCCACCGGCTGAGCGATGGCTGCGCCGCTTGCCTCGTCGGGCGGCAGGCAGCGCTCGTTCCGCGGACACGCCGCCAGGTCGACCATCACGGCGCCTTGTAGGACTCCTCCGGCGGGTACGGGTCCGCCAGGGTCGTTGAAGCACACATCTCCCTGACAGATGACCCCTGCCTGTCCGCCCAGGATCTCAGTCACTATCGAGCTGAAAGGCCCGTAGAACCCGACCTCGGTGTTGGCGATGACGTCGATCATCGCGACCGCCGGGTTGACCCACATCAGCTGCTCGGGGGCGCGCCGCGGTGCGCCGAAGCTGTTGGCCGAATCGCGCGTGCTGAGCACCGACCAGAAGATGAAGAGAAGGACGGTGCCGATGGTGAAGGCCAGCATGGCGCAGTAGGTCAGCACGGTCGCCGCCTGGGTGCGCTTCATCAGCGCCGAGAAGAACAGCCCGATGGATCCGAATCCGACGGCTGTGACGAGCAGCACCACTTCCTGCCGCACGATGTCATCGACCGATGCGCCGCCGTACATCAGCACCAGTGCGGACAGCGGGATCGCCGCCAGGATCATGAGCCCAACGTAGGCGAGCGCAGAGAACAGCTTGCCCACCACGATCGCGCCGGGCCGCACCGGGGTCGTCACGAGCAGGTCGAGCGTCTGCTTCTCACGCTCCAGGCTGATGGCGCCGGCGGTGAACGCGGGCGCAATGAAGCAGACCAGCAGAAGCTGGAAGAGCGAGAGGAGGATGAAGATCGCATAGCCGACCGTGGCCGATGCGTTGGCCGAGCCCCCGAACTGCGCCTGCTCCCGGGCGGAGGGCGCCACCACCACGTAGCCGCCGTAGGCGATGAGTGCGAGCACGGCCAGGTAGATGGTCAGCACGACGAAGGCTCGGCGCCCGCGGAACCGGGAGCGCAGCTCCTTGACCATGATCGTGAGGACGGCCGCGGCGAACTCACTCAGGCGGGAACGTCGCATGCTGGAGGATGCCGCCGTCGCTGTCGTCACGCCACTGCCTCCTCATCGATGCCGGTCACCTTGAGGAAGATCTCCTCCAGCCCGCTGGTCGCCTGCGTGAAGCCGATCACCGTATGGCCTGCCTCGATCATCGCCCGCAGCAGGGCGGCCTGCGCGTCGGGCGGTCCGTCAAACGGCAGCTCTATACGGGCGCCGCCGTCCCCGGCTTCAACCTCAATATGCAGCACGTCGCCGACCCGCTCATCGGTTCCCAGCCAGTCGATCGCGGCCTGCACATCGGACAGCAGGTCGATCCTGAGGACGGCGGTGGCCCGCAGCGACCGCTCGATCTCCCCGATCCGACCGGAGCGCAGCAAGTGCCCACGATCGATGATCCCTACCGCGGTGCACAGCTCGGCCAGCTCGGGGAGGATGTGGCTGCTGACCAGGATCGTCTTCCCCATATCGCGCAGCGCCCGCAGGATCTCGCGCATCTCCACGCGCGCCCTCGGGTCGAGCCCGGAGGCCGGCTCATCCAGGATCAGCAGGTCCGGATCGTGGACCAGAGTGTGGGCCAGGCAGAGGCGCTGGCGCATGCCGCGCGACAGGGTCTCGACATAGGCCTGCCGCTTGTCTGTCAGCCCGACGATCTCGAGCAGCTCGCCGATCATCGTGGCTCGCCGTCCGGCGGTGACGCCGTAACACCGGGCGAAGAAGTCCAGGTACTCCCACACGCGCAGGTCGTCGTATACGCCGTAGAAGTCGGGCATGTAGCCGATCCGGCGGCGCACCTCGATCGGGTCCTCGGTCACCCCGATGCCGCAGACCCGTGCCTCGCCGGCGCTCGGTGCGAGCAGGGTCGCCAGGATCCGCATCGTGGTGGTCTTACCCGCGCCGTTCGGTCCGACCAGGCCGTAGATCTCGCCGGACTCGACCACCAGGTCGATCCCGGCCACCGCCAGCTCGCCGTCGTAACGCTTCACCAGCCCGCGGGTCTCGATCACGGGAGCCATCAGTCAGATAACTCCTTCCACCGCGGCACCCGCGAAGACGGAGATCTGGCCGAACTCGTCGGGCACCCGCGAGGCGCTGATACGGACCTCGATGCGACCAGCCCGATCCAGGAAGCGCGCAGGGTCCTGTAGCTCGAATCGGCCGTGCTGCGACAGGTCGCCCACATCCTCCCAAACCTGCGCGACCGTGTCGAAGGCCGACATCCTGAAGCCGGGCGGGGTGAACGAACCCACGTTGCCCTGGTTGAAGAAGATCGAGCCCGGGTCGCTGCCGGCGATGAGGGTCACCTTGGAGGGGGCCAGGCTGACTGCTTCGAGTGGCAGGCTGACCTGGAAGACGACCTCTCCATTGGCCAAGGTCACGTAGCCTGGCTCGCTCTCGCTGGCATCGCCAGCAGTCGAAATCAGTTGGGTCGTCATCTGGACCGGATCGAGCGACACCGCGCCCGGACCAAGACGTGGGCTGCCGGAGAGTACCTCGACCGACTGTGCGTAGCGCTGTGCCTCGTGGCCGTCGATCTGGACCGGCATCGGGGAGTGATCGGTGCGCCAGCCGATCACGAAGGGGCCCTTGTCGATCCCGCCGCCAGCGCCACCGAGCCGGCCTGGCCAGCCGCCGCCATAACCAACCAGCGAGTCGATCACCTGGCGCCGGACCTGGACCTGACGCTGCGCAGGGGATGACGTGTCGAAATTGGCAAAGCCGTACACCGTGTCCGATGCGGGTGAGCCATTCATGTTCCGCATCGACAGCGAGAACGCCTTGCTGGCGCCTGGCTCGAGCGTGCCGACCATCACGCCGCCGCCCTGGCTGATGACCGCCACGTCCTCCACACTGGCCAATCCCTCGTTCGTCACCGTGCCCTCGATCAGCCCGGTCCCGAACGACCAATCAACGTGGAGCGCAGGCACGTACGGCACCACCGTATCGGCGCGGACGGCCTGGATGCCGAAAACGCTGACCGAGAGCCCGCGCAGGTGCGAGGGATCGCCCTCCTCGGTGGCGTAGGTTGGGGCGGGCCCAATCCCGCCGTCGAAGGCCGTGTTGCGCAATGCTGAAAACAGAGCGTCTCCCTGCACGGTCAGGTCATACGTGCTGCGGTTGGGCGAGAAGATGCCGGCGTAGGTCGAGACGGATGCCGCTGTGCCGCCCGGGGTCGAGCGCACGACCGCGACCTCGTTCACGATGATGTCGCTGCCCTTCATCGAAGCGCCGATGCCGTACGACGCCGCGGAAAAGACGAGAACCAGGACCGGGGCGGTTACCCACGCCAGCTCCCGTCGATCGAGGCGACGCAGGACGACGTAGCTGACTGGCCCGATGAGCAGGATGTATCCGATGATGACGGCCACCAACAGCTCCGCGGGTGGCACTTCCAGCGACGGTAGGTTGGAGAGCACCTGCGTCATCATGCTGGCGGTCTCCTCCTCCATCGGGCCCGGCCCGAACATCTGCTGGGCGAGCCGGTCGTCCGGCACCAGGCGGGTCCAGAGGACCGCGGCCCCGGGCCAGGCGCGAAAGGGCTCGGTCGCCAGGTCGAAGCCCAGCCATGCGACCCGGCCGGCTCCGCGTGAAATGGCCGCGAAGACGGCTCCGTCGTCCGAGCTGGCCAGCGCCACCGCGCCGTCGCGCAGCGTGCCGACCGATGCAGTCAAGGTAGTCACGCCGGCGGGTGGGGCGCTGCCGATCCAGTCGGCCAGGGGAGCGAGCGAAGCGTCGTCGACCGCGGCCAGGTCGTCCACGGGCAGCAGCGTCCCGAATCCGGCGGCGCGTGCTTGCCAGTCCGGGCCGCCCAGCACGACCAGCTGCCCACCGGCGGCGATCCAGCGCTCCAGACTCCGCCGCTGCGCCTCACGCAGGCCACTCGAGTCGGCGGCCCAGACGATGGTCTCGATGCCACGCAGCGGCTCCGGCCGGTCCGGCAGATCGGAAGCAGTCATCGGGATCGGATCTGGCAGGCCGGTGGCGCGCGCGATCAGTTGCGGGCGAAGGTTCCCTCCGCCGTCGCCGACCACTGCCACGTGGCCGGTCGTGCGCTCCAGGACGCGCACCTCGGCCTCCGCGGCAGGCTCCGTGCCGTCTGACGACTCAAAGCGCACCGCGATCGCGCGCGCGAACGAGGCGGGCCGTACGTAGAGCGTCACCTCCTTGCGTGAACCGGCAGGCAGCTCCACGAAGCGGCGCACCGTGCCGTCCTCGCTTTCGGCCGCGAGATAGCCGGTGACCGGTGCGCCGTCGTTGGCGAGGCTGACCGACAGCACCGCCCAGCCGCCCGGCTCGAAACGGGCCCCCACCAGGGCCCGCGCCTGGATCGTGATCGAGTCGGCCGCGACCACGCTGCCGGCCGCGGCGGCGAGCAGGGTCGCCCCCAGGAGAATCGCGGCGGCGACGCGGGACGCGGCTCGGGATCGGTGCGTCATCAGCCCTCGTGGCATGGCGGAGCGGCGGTTGCCTTCCGTAGACGCAATCGACCCCCGCTCGGTTGCAGCCCTTCGGCGGCCAGTGTAGGGCCGCCTCGGAGGCCGATGCTATAGTCGGGCCGCCCACCCCCGTGCCGGCGAGGACCGCGCTGCCGATGGATCCGCCGGGGCTTCGCCTCCCCGACCTCGAGAGCCACCTGGAGCGCCAGATGCGCGTCCAGGAGCGGCAGCTGGCGGTGGCTCGCCTGGCGATCGTGGCGGCGTCGGTCGTGGCCATCGTCCTCTTTCGCGATCAGCTCAGCTCGTTTGCCTGGCTGCTGGGCCTGGCGGCGGCGACTGCGGTCTACAGCCTCGCGATCCTGCTTGCTGTCGGCCGCTTCCCCGCTCGGGAGGTCGGGATCGTGGCCACTGCGCTCGACATGGCCGTCGTCACGCTCGCCATCTACGCTGAGCCCGACGCGCTTGACGCCTATCTCTTCTATTGGCCGGTCGTGCTGGGGGTGGCCCTTCGCTTCGGGCTCGGCGCATCGGTCTGGGCGTCCCTGGTCGTGTCGTTCATGTACGCGTCGGTGGTCCTGCTCGTGGCCGCCGAGGGCACGCCAGTGCGCGACCTGCTACCGATACGACTCGGCTACCTCCTCGGCATCGGGCTGGCCGCTGGGCTGTTCGCCCGGGTCGTGATCGGCCGCGCCGCGGAGAACGCCCGCCTGCAAGCGCGCCTGGCCGAAGAGGAGCGCGAGCGCGCGCGCACGCGCGAGGCCGAGCTGCTGAGCCAGATGGCCCGTGACTTCGGAAGCTCGCTCGATCGAGGGGCAACCGTCGACGCGATCGTGCGCGCGGCGGCGCCGCTGCTCGGTGACGTGACCTGGCTGCTCGTCGCCGAGCCCGGTGACGACGGCTCGGATTCTCGGCTGGTCATGGCGGGCGCCGGCGGCCGATCCCCCGAGCTGGCTGAGCGGCTGCGCGCGCACCTGGCCGCGCGCCAGCTGCGCATCGGAGAGGGGATCGCCGGCGCGGCGGCGGCCACCGTCACGCCGGTGGTGGTCGGTGGCGACGAGCCTCCACCGTCGCATCCGGGCGACCCGGACGCGGTGGTGGCGCTCGAGCTGCGCTCGGTCCTGGCGGTGCCGATCGTCTCGCGCGGAGCGGTGCGAGGCGTGCTCGCCTCGGCCACCACCGACAGCCCACTTTTCGGCGATGGGGAGGCGCGACTGGCCGCCGCGATCGCCGAGCGGGCCGGCCCGGCGCTGGAGAACGCCGCCCTGTGGGCGGACCTCCAGGAGCAGGTGACGCGCGAGCAGCAGGCGCAGCGAATCAAGGATGAGTTCCTCTCGATCGTGTCCCACGAGCTGCGAACGCCGCTGACCAGCATCCAGGGCTACTCGCAGCTGCTCGAGGCGCGCCTGCGCGGCGCGGGGTCCGGGACGAAGGAGATGTCCCAGATGCGCGTCATCCGCAGCCAGGTGGACCGCATGCGCCGGCTGGTCGACGACCTGCTGGACGTCAGCCGCATCGACCGCCGCGGAGGGGTGAGCATCGAGCCGGAGGAGCTGGACCTGGCCGAGGAGCTGCGCGAGGCGGCGGCGCGCACCGAGCGCGAGCACCCGGAGCGGCGCGTGACGGTGGAGGTCTCGGAGTCGCTGCCGCTCGAGGCGGACCGCGATCGCATCGGCCAGGTGCTGACCAACCTGCTCGACAACGCGGTGAAGTACTCCCCGGAGGGCGGGCCGCTGATCGTGCGCGCCAGCCCGTACGGCAACGGGGTGGAGCTGACCATCTCCGACACGGGGGTCGGCATCCCGGCCGAGCTGGCCGACCACGTCTTCGAGCGCTTCTTCCAGGCGGAGGGCGACTCGAGTGGCCGCCATTTCGGCGGCCTGGGGCTGGGCCTGTACATCACCCACGCCATCGTCGAGGCGCACGGTGGCGAGATCCGCGCCGAGCCCAACCGCGAGGCCGGGCAGGGCACGCTGATCCGGGTGCAGCTGCCGCGGCGCGCGGTCGCGCGGGCCCGGCTGCCCGACGCCGACGCGCCGCCAGCGTTCATGATTCGCCGAGGCTAGACTCGGCAGATGCCCCTGGTGCGCCCGTTCCGCGGGCTCGGCTACGCGCTGGATCGGTACCCGGACCTGACCGACCTCGTCTGTCCGCCGTATGACGTGATCACCCCGGCGCAGCAGGCCGAGCTGCTGGCACGGCACGAGCGCAACGCCGTCCGCCTGGAGCTGCCGCCGGACCCCGATCCCCACGCCGCCGCGGCGGCGACGCTGGCCGCGTGGCGCGGCGACGGCACGATCGTGCTGCGCGGTGAGCCATCGGTCTATCACTACGTCCACGGCACCTCGCGGCGCCCGGATGACCTGGTGGTGCACGGCGTCCTGGCGCGCGTCCTCCTGCAGCCGCTGGGCGGCGAAGTGCGCGCCCACGAGCACACCATGGCCGGCCCGAAGGCCGATCGCCTGGCCCACCTGCGCGCAACCCGCACCCAGGTGTCGCCCATCCTGGCCGTCTATTTCGATAGCTCCGGGGTTCCCGGCCCGATGGCGGGGCCTGAGCAGTGGCAGGCCCGAGACGGGGATGCCATCCTGCACGTGCTCGTCGCGACCGAGCCGGACGACCGGCTCACCGAATACCTGTCGCGGCAACGCCTCTTCCTTGCCGATGGGCACCACCGCTACGAGACGGCCCTCACCTACCAGGCGGAGATGCGGTCTGACTCCCGTTGGACCGATGCGCCGCCCGGCGCCCTGGCGGCCGACTGGATCATGGCCGTGCTGGTCAACGGAGAGGCCGACGAGCTCGAGATCCTGCCGACCCATCGGCTCATCCTGCGGGCCAATCTCGAGGCGCTCCGTGCCCTGGTGGCCGATCCGGGTCCGCTCTGGAGGGCGATCCCGACCACCCCGGCCGAGCTCGTCGGCCAGCTCGATTCGTTTTCGGGGGGCGACGCGCCGGCCTTTGGCCTGGTCCTGCCCGACGACGAGGCTCACCTGCTGGTCGGTGACGCACCGGCGATCGCCGACCGGATGCAGAGCGAGCCCGGAGGCCCGGCGGTCCGCGGCCTGGACCTGTCGGAGCTGCACGCGACGGTCCTCGCCGACCGGCTGGGGATCGACGAGGCCAAGGTCGCCGCCGGCGGATGGCTCGCCTACACTAGGAGCGAGGCCGAGGCCCGCGCCGCGGTGGCACGTGGCGAGGCGCAGGCCGCGATTCTCGTGCGTCCCACCCGGCTCGCTCAGCTTGCCGCCGTGGCGAGCGCGGGGGACGTGATGCCCCAGAAGTCGACCTACTTCTACCCGAAGCTGCTGACCGGCATGGTCTTCAACCCACTGGAGGAGTGATCCGCACGTGGTGCAGGCGATCAAGCGCGACGAGGTCTACATCGAACCGGAGGGGATCTACGTCGAGACCCAGCAACCCGAGCGGCGGAGCCGCAAGCCACCGCTGCTGCTGGTCCACGGCGCGTTGGGCGGGTCGTGGATGTGGGCCGGCTTCGGCGCCTACTTCGCCGAGCGCGGCTGGGAGGCGCATGCCATGAACCTGCGCGGCCACTACACCTCCGACGTTGCCGATCTCGGCGAGGTGACGATGCGCGACTACGCCAACGACATTGGCGTGGCGGTCCGCCAGCTGGGCCGGCCGCCGGTGCTCATCGGGTGGGGGATCGGTGCGCTGGCCTCGATGCTGCACGCCGAGCGCAGCCGCGTCCTGGGCCTCGTCCTGCTCGCGCCGTCACCGCCCGCGGCGGCGCTGCCGCGACGTCCCAGCGAGCACGAGCTGCGCGACGTGCCGCCGATCTACGACGCGCGGTGGTGGGGCTGGATCCAGCCGTGGGACCGGCTGCGCGAAACGATGCCGGACATGACCGACGACGAGCTGGAGAAGATGCAGGAAATGCTGGACGGCGCCCGGGAGTCGGGGAGCGCACGCCGCGAGCGGATGCGCGGCGTACCGGTCGACAGCTCGCGAATCGACGTGCCATCGCTGGTGATCGGCGCCGGGCTGGACGACGTGATCCACCCGACCGAGGCACGCCGCACGGCCGACCTGCTGGGAGCCACCTACGAGTACTTCCCGTCGGCCTCGCACTTCGGGCTGGTGATGGGCTCGGAGACGTGGCCGCAGGTCGCCGGCTCGGTGCTCGGCTGGCTGGAGGAGCGGCGGCACTCGATGACCGCCGCCCTGGCCAGCGCCGGAGCCGGAGCTGCTCGTTAGCCCGAGTCTCGTCCGCGGCGCCTTCGCTTCGAGTCGACCCCGCCTGCCTGGCCTTGAGGCCTCGATCGCTGCAGCCACGCCCCGTCGAGCGCACCCGCGCGCGCCGCAGCTGTCGGTCATCGGGTCGTCGATTGGGCTCTAGGAACCGGATCGGAATCCCTTGATGGCGACCCAGAAGAGCCAGCCGATGAGCAGCACCTCGCCCACGAACGTGAAGACCGCCAGGCTCACGGCGTAGCCGGGGACCAGGATCTCACCCAGCGAGTCGGCGAGGTATCCGCCGCCCGCAACCATCACGAGGGCGCCGAGAACCCTGGAGAAGACGGTCGGCCCGAAGAGCAGGACTCCGAGCCCCAGAAGGTGGAGACCGAAGATTGCCAGGCCGATGTCCCAGCCATTCTCGAACGAGGCGATGGAGGACATCACCTGCGCCTGGAGCTGCTCTGGCCCAAAGGCCGAGCGCTCGGCGCCCCCCAGCAGCTGCGCGACGTCGAACAGGTTCGCCACCGCGATCGCAAAGATCGCCGTGTAGACCAACCGCATCCAGGCCACCAGGACGGCCAGCGCCTCGTTCACCGGTCTCAGCAGGACGTAGAGCGCCCAGGCGACCACGATATCCAGCGCGATGATGACCAGCCAGGCCGCGATCCCGGTCCGGAACAGCCCTTCGGAGGCGGTGATGTTGTCGACCGTGGCCGCCGCATCGGCTGGCTCGACGAGGCCCTGCAGGACGAAGAAGTAGGCGAACGGCGCCAGCACCGCCATGAGGAGCAGGGCGATGCCGGCCGTCAGCGCCACCCTGGGCTGGGCGATGTCGGGGCTCGGCCGTGGTGTGGCTGTCACACGAATTGTCCTTTCTTCTTGCTGAACCGAGCAGCGCTTCGTCAGAGGAGGATGAACACGCCCAGTCCGATGAGCCAGAGCGACCAGGCGATATAGGCGATCGGCACGATCGTGCCCGCCAGCGGCCAGCCGTCCTGCTCGTTGGGCCCCACGAACTCGAAGGTGCCGATCAGGAGGGCGACGCCGATCGGGAGACCGATGACGCCCAGCCAGCCCGGGAGCACGGCGGTGGACAGGATCGAGGCCGCGACCAGCAGGGTCCAGAGCCCGGTGAGCAGGTACCCGAGGTGTTCGCCGATGCCCACACCCAGCAGGCGATGGAGGGTCGCTCGATCATGCGCCGGGTGGCCTCAGCATCGGGCCCGTCTGCGGCGACGTAGCGGCGCGCCAGCTCCGGAACGGCGAACGGCCAGCGCGCGAGGCCGAGCGTTTGGACGAGCGCCGCGGCCGCGCCGATGACGATCGAGAGCGCCGTGAGCGCCGGCGGCGCGCCGAGGACGACCGCGAGCAAGGCGACCAGGGGCAGCATCGCCAGCGCGCTG
>DASWIE010000128.1:0-1815 GCA_036397815.1 Candidatus Limnocylindria bacterium | reverse complement strand
TGATGGCCATCGAGCTGTCCGGCGGCCGGGCCGCCGCCGAGCGGTTCCTGGAGCGGGTCCAGGTCGCGATCCATGCCACCAGCCTGGCGGGGGTCGAGAGCCTGGTCAGCCATCCCGCGTCGTCCTCGCACCGCCAGTACGGCGACGCGGAGCTGGCGGCAGCCGGTCTGTCGCCGGGCATGCTCCGGGTCTCCATCGGCCTCGAGGATGCCGAGGACCTCATCACCGACCTCGCCGCCGCGGCGGCGGGCTGACGGGCGACCATGCCTCGCCTGATCGACGTCTGGCGCGCCGTCGACCCTGAGGCGCGCGTGGTGACGGGCGATCCGTCAGCCAGCGTGGTGTTGCTGCGCGGCGTGTCCCGCACCCGTACGGCGCCGCCCCATCTGCCGCTACCCGAATCGGGGCACCTCCTGATCGTGGACGGCTCGCTCCTGTCCGCACTGCCCGTCGAGCGGCTGATCGCCGAGATCGTCGCTTCGGGTAGCGAGCCGGCCGCCCTTCTGGTGGCCGTTCCGTCTGGCGATCGCAGCGCGGATTGGCCCGACGCTCCGTTCCCGATCCTGACCAGCCATCGCCCTCCAGCGACACTGGCGGCCAGGGCCAGCGCCTACCTCGCCGATGAGGGCGGACTCCTGGCCCGTCTGCATGACGAGCTGCGACTGGCCGCGGCCGAGGCCGCCCTGGCTGATCCCACGCCCGCCGCCGCAGCCGGTGTAGTAGCCCATCGGATGCGCCGGGGCGTGGCCGTGGTGGCCGATGGCGAGCTCGTCGCCCTCCATGCGCGACCGGCAGGACGGGCGTTGGCCGCGCGATTCGCCGCCGCGTTCTCCCGCCTGTTCGGCACGCCCAGCTCCCGCGCCGCGGCCACCCGCCGCCTTCGGGAGGGCCTGTGGATCCATGAGCAGCGCATCCGACCCGGCGCCGCGGTATGGCTGTTCGACGATCTCCCCATGGCTCGCGTCGATGAGACCGCGGCCGACGCGCTCAGCATCACCCTGCGCGCCCTGCTCCGCCGGGCGCCGGGGCGGACGGGGCGTCCCTCGGGGAGCATCGCCGCTCCTTCATCTGGTGCGCTTCCAACGGCTGACCGGACCGCCGAACCGCTGACCGCCACGCTGCTGGCGGTGGCCCGCGCCAACGGCCGGGTGGCTCCTGCGGCACGCAGCCTGGGTGTGCACCGCAACACGGTCCTGTACCGGCTGCGCATTGCCCGCGACCAGCGGGGAATCGACCCGCGCCGGCCTGAGGATGCCCTGCGCCTGCTCCGCGAGGTTGATCGGCCCGCCTGAGCCTCCTTTGTGCAGAGTGCACAAAGGATCGGTCCCCATCGTGGGCTGTGCTCCATTCCCGCGGACTGCGCCGCGCCCTAGCCTCGCCTCCTCATCGGTCTATTGCCCACCTGTGCCCAAGAAGGAGCCCGTACATGGTTCGGAAGGACCTCACCGCCGCCCTGAAGCTGGCCGAGGATCGAAACCTCCGCTTTGTCAGCCTCCAGTTCACCGACATCGTGGGCCACGTCAAGTCGGTGCAGGTGCCGATGCACCAGCTCGAGGAGGCGGTCGAGCACGGGAAGTGGTTCGACGGCAGCAGCATCGAGGGCTTCGCCCGGATTGCGGAGTCGGACATGTTCCTCGTTCCCGACCTGACGACCTTCTCGCCCATCCCCTGGGAGCCGGGCCTGGACGCCGACGGGCGTGCGATCGAGACCGGCAGCGCACGGGTCATCTGCGACGTCTTCACCCCGCACGGTGAGCCGTTTCCCGGCGACCCGCGCCAGGTCCTGCGTCGCCAGCTGGAGAAGGCCAAGGTCCT
>DASWIE010000127.1:0-14044 GCA_036397815.1 Candidatus Limnocylindria bacterium | reverse complement strand
GCCTCGCCATGCCGCGCGCCGAGCGCGCGCGACGCCTGGCGCTGCTGCGGGCCGGGGTCGAGCGCGAGGACATCACCTGGTGGCTGCACCGCCAGCTTCTCGATCTGGGCCGGGTCGCGGCTCGCCGCGAGGCGGACGGCGGCCGGGCGTAGCGAGGCGGTCCTGGCGGCCCGGCACCCATCGGTCCTATCCGAGGGCCCGCGGGATCGTTGGTAGACTCCGGCGCGTCATGCGACGACGAACCAGCCTCCTGCTGCCGCTCATCCTCGCGGTGGCGGGGGTGGCGCTCATCGTGGTGGGCAGCCTCGACCTCGACCCGCCCGGGTCGAGCCTTCCACCCATCCCGGACCCTTCCAGCCCGGTGGCCCTTGCCACGCCCAGCCCCGAGCCGAGCGCGTCGCCGGATGCAACCGCCACGGCGGAGCCAACGACGACGCCCACGCCGATCCCTCCCGACTGGGTCGCCGTCCAGCTGCAGATTGAGTCGGTGGGCGTCAACGTCCTGGTCAAGCAGTCCGGGAGCGGCGGCATCGATGACTTCCCGCCCGACGACGCCGCCTACATCCTGCGCAACAGCTCGCAGCCCGGACGCGGCACCAACTCGTACATCTTCGCCCACGCCCTGCTCAGCCTGTTCAAGCCGCTCTGGAACGTGCAGGTCGGTGACGACGTGAAGGTGCTGATGTCGGATGGCGCGGTGCTGCGATACGTGGTCACCGAGGTGCGTCCCAACGTCCCGTGTCCGGATGATCGGGAGGCCCCGCATCCGAACCCGCCACTCGTCCTGAAATACGCCGGACCGGGCTGCGAGGAGGGCGCCGCCTGGACCCAGCCAGCCGATCACGAGCGGCTGACCCTGCAGACCAGCCAGGGCTTCAACCGCAACTACGGCGAGCTGATCGTGATCGCCAAGCCGGTGGGCTAGACGACCGGCGCCGGCCTCCGCCCACCGACCAGCAGGGCGGGTGCGAGGGTCACCACCGCCACCCCCAGCGCGATGGCGAGCACCAGGCGCAGCACCTCGGCCGCCTGCCCCCGGGACCACCCCTCCAGCAGGCCGACCAGCACCAGGCTGGCCCGCGGGTCGACGCCCACGAACTCGGGGCGACCCAGCGCCACGACCAGCGCGTCACGCCGTGCCGGATCGTTGATGAGCGATGTCAGCTCGTCGATCCGGTTCTGGCCGATGCTGGTCAGCAGCGCCAGGCCCACGCTCATGCCGAGCGTGCGCGTGATCTGCAGCATGGCACTCGCCACCCCATAGGCCGATCGACCGGCAGCCTCCACCGCGGCGGTCGCCCGCGGTGAGACGGTCAGGCCGAAGCCGGCGCCGAAGATCGCCAGGTCGCGAGTGAGCGTTTCGAGGTCGGTCTCGGTCCCCCAAGCCAGCGACAGCCAGAGCGCCGCGATGGTCAGCAGCACGCCGCACACCGTCGTCAGCCGCTCGCCGGCCCAGGCCGAGACGATGCCGCCGGCCACCGCCCCACCGGCGATGGCCAGGGTGAGGCCGGTCAGCGCCGTGGCGGACGGTTCGGCGCCGCCGTTCAGGACGCGGTTGACGAACACCGGGCCACCGATGATCGCGGTCACCAGCGTGTAGCCGGTAAGCAGGCTCACCGCGTTGGCGGCGGAGAAGCGGCGGTCGCGGAAGAGGCGCGGATCGATCAGCGGAGCCCGGAGCCGCAGCTCGAGCGCGACGAAGAGGCCGATGGCGACGAGTGCCACGGCGGCGGCTCCGAGCAGGAACGGGTCGCCCCAGCCCCGCTGGCCGGCGAGCGTCAGCGTCCCGACCCCGGCGAGCAGCCCCACGCTCACCAGCAGCGCGCCGCCCAGATCGATCCGGCCCGCGCCGCGCGGCGTCTCGATCCCGCCCGCCACGACGTAGATCAGCAGCAGGGTGACGATCGCGGCCGGCGCGTTGAGGAAGAAAATCCATTGCCAGGTGGCCAGGTCGATGCCCGGCAGCGGCAGAGTGAAGTGGAGCAGCACCCAGGCCCCGTAGGCTGGGCCGACGGCCATGCCGACGAAGGTCGCCGCTCCCTCCAGGCCCAGCGCGACGGCGCGAGCCCGGCCGACGAAGAGATGGCTGGCCAGCGCCATCGAGAGCGGAACCAGGGCGCCGCCGCCGAGGCCCTGCACCACGCGCGCCACGATGAGCCAGTCGAGCCCTGCCTCGGGACCCGCGAACCGCGCCAGCCCGGCGCCCAGGCTGCCTGCGGCGAAGAGCAGGAGGGCCACCACGTAGAGCCGCCGCGCGCCCCACAGGTCGGCGGCGCGCCCGGCGAGGGGCATGGCGACCAGGTAAGCGAGCAGATAGGCGTTCACGATCCACGACGCCCGCGACAGGTCGGCCCATCCGCCGAAGTCGGCCACGATGGCAGGCAACGCGATCGCCACCACCATCAGCTCGGCGCCGCCAAGAAAGACGCCGAGCGAGGCGACGAGCAGGACGGCCCAGGCCGCCGCCGGGTGCAGGTTGACGGCGGGGTACTCCGCGTCGTTCACAGGTCGATGCGCTCGAGCCGGGCCGAGGCCAACAGCAGCAGCCCCGCGGCAACGGCGAGGGCGGTCCCGGATGCTCGCGCGGCGTCGGCGATCGGACGTGCCGCATCTCCGAAGCCGGCCAGCACCGCGAGGCCGGCCGCGGGCAGCGGCGACCAGCCGGGTGGGCCCAGGGCCGCGACCAGCAGGGTCCCGCCGACCAGGACGAGCGTGACCAGCACCGCGGCGATGGGCCGCAGCAGGGTGCCAACCAGGAGGCCGGAGGCCGTCGCCGCCAGCCCGGCGGCGCCGACCGCCCCGCTGACCGCGATGAGGGCGGTCGGTCGGCTGGCGACCTGCGCGTCGTCGAGCGACGAGGCCGCCAGCGCGACCGAGGCGGCCAGACCGAGCGCCAACACCAGCGCGAAGGCCCCGAACCAGGCGAGCAGCACTGTCGTTCGCGGCACGGCGCGGACGGCGAGCCACGCCAGGGTGCCGCGACCGCGCTCCCCCGAAAGCGTGCCGGCCGCGATGCCGGCCACCAGGGCCAGCGCTCCCGCCAGGCCGGCCGCGAAGCAGGCCGGCCGCTCGAGCGGCGCGCCCGCAAGCGTCAACGCGGGCAGCTGCGGCAGGAGCGCCACCGGCAGCGCGGCGGCGACGAGCGCCGCGAGGATGGTCATCAGCCGGTAGCTCAGCCAGAGCTCGCGCAGGGCCAGCCCGACGAGCGTCGCGAAGCGCCTCACCCCGGCGCGGCGGCGGGCAGGCCGGCGGCGCGGAGGTCGGCAAGGGCCTCGATCCCCCGCATGGAGGGTGGCAAGCCTGCCCGCTCCAGATCCGCGACGGGTGCGTGCAGCGCCAGCCGCCCGTCGCGCAGCAGCGCGACCTGGTTCATGAGACCCGCATCACTCGCCGGAAGGCGGCTGGCAAGGAGGATGGTCGTGCGCGCCCCCAGCAGGCGAAGCAGCCGGGCGCGCTCCAGGGGCTCAACCGAGCGCAGAGGCTCGTCGAGGAGGAGCACCTCCGGCTCGGTCAGCATCGCGGCGGCCAGCGAGGTCTTCTGGCCCAGCGCCGCGCCACCGCGCGAGATCGGCCGATCCACCCCGCTCCCCAACCGAAAGTGCTCGGTCGCGGCCTCGATCCGGCGGCGCCGCTCGGCGCGATCGTAGCCCGCCAGCCGCCCAGCCAGGTCGAGCGCCTCGTTGGGTGACAGCCAGGAGTAGATGCCCGCCCCCGGGGCCAGGTAGGTCACGCGGCGCGCCCAGCCCGCGGCCGAGTCATCGGCCCGGGACAGCCCGGCCAGCAGCACGGTGCCCGCCGACGGCCGCACCAGGCCGGCCAGCACGCGCAGCAGGATGGAGACGCTCTCCTCCGGCCGCGAGACGAGCAGCAGCCGCGCGCCGACAGAGACCCGCAGCTCGAGCCCGTCGAGCAGCCTGCGACGGCCCTCCGAACGGCGCAGGCCGTGCACCTCGACCGCAGCCGGGCGCATCAGCCGGACCGAGCGGGAGGCCCACAGCGCGTCGGGCGTGGAGCTCGTCAGGGCGCACCTCCTCGGTCGCAGCGGTGCCGGAGGGCGGCCAGTCTAGCACCCCCTTGACGCCATCCCGCGTGTCCCCATATCATAAGCGCCCGCTTATATCAATCCGCATTTGATAAAGAAGCCCTACGAGATGACACTCCCTCACGAGACCAGTGGCGAGCGTGACCTGCGCCGCCTGCGCGTCCTCTACCGGGCACTCGGCGACGAGACGCGCCTGCGCGTGATCGCGCTCCTGGCAGAGCTCGGGCCGATGCCCGTCAACCAGCTCTCGGCCAACGTCGGGCTCTCCCAGCCCCTGATCAGTTGGCACCTGCGCATCCTGCGACTGGCCGGCTTGATCGACACCGCCCGCCATGGTCGCGAGGTGATCTGCCAGCTGCGGACGGCGGCCTTCGAGGAGCTCCACGAGTCTGAGGCCCGCCTCATCGGCGGCGCGGTGAGCATCGACCGCGCGGCGACGTCGGGTCAATCGGAGGTGGCCGATGTCGGCTAGCCATCCCAGCGCCCACGATCTCCGTCGCGGAGACTCGCTCCTCTCGGCGCGGGCAAAGGAGCTCGGGCGTGCCCTGCTGACCCCGGTCGTGCGCCTCGCGGTGCGCCTGCACCTGACTCCGAACACGGTGACGGTCATCGGCTTCGCGATCGTGGTGGTCGCCGCCGGCCTGGTCGGGACCGGCAGCCTGCTGGCCGGCGCGGCCGTCCTGGTCGCCGGCTCGCTGCTCGACGCGGTGGATGGCGCGCTGGCGCGAGCCACCGGCGGAACGACCGCCTTCGGCAGCTTCCTCGACTCGACCCTCGATCGCGCGGCGGAGGCGTCACTCTACGGCGGCGTGGCCGCCTACTATCTCGCCACGGCCGCCGACCCCACCGGGCCGGTGCTTCTGGCGCTGGTCGCCATGGCGGCCTCGTTCATGGTCAGCTACACCCGCGCGAGGGCGGAGGGGATCGGGGTCACCGCGACCGTGGGGCTGGCTCCGCGAATGGAGCGGCTCGTGCTCCTGGTGGCCGGCATCCTGCTTGCGGGGATGGGCCTGGAGATCGGTCTCATCGGTGCCATAGGCGTCATCGCCGCCCTCTCGGTGGCGACCACAATCCAGCGCATCTGGCACGTTCATCGGCTCAGCACGGCGGGGCCCGGCCCGGCCACGGACGACACGACAAGGGAGAACGCATAGCGTGGCTAACGGCAACGGCAAGACCGCAACGAACGGCAAGCGCGCCTCCGACGGCAAGGTCCGGGTGGCGATCGTGGGCGTCGGCAACTGCGCATCCAGCCTGGTGCAGGGCCGCTACTACTACGAGAATGCGAAGCGCGGCGACTTCGTCCCCGGGCTCATGCACGTCGACCTGGGCGGCTACCACGTCCGCGACATCGAGTTCGTGGCGGCCTTCGACGTCGACCGCGAGAAGGTGGGCAAGGACCTGTCCGAGGCGATCTTCTCCGGGCAGAACAACACCTTCAAGTTCCAGGACGTGGCCCCCATGGGCGTGAGGGTCGACCGCGGCATGACCCACGACGGGCTGGGCAAGTACCTGAGCCAGGTCATCCACAAGGCGCCCGGGCCCACGGCGGACGTGGTGGGCATCCTCAAGGAGCGCAAGGTCGACGTCATGGTCTCCTACCTGCCGGTCGGCAGCGAGACGGCGACCAAGTGGTACGTCGAGCAGGCGCTGCAGGCGGGAGTCGCGTTCGTGAACGCGATCCCGGTCTTCATCGGTCGTGAGCCCTATTGGCAGCGTCGCTTCGCGGAGGCGGGCCTGCCGGTGATCGGCGACGACATCAAGAGCCAGGTTGGCGCCACCATCACCCATCGCGTCCTGACCCGCCTGTTCATGGACCGCGGCGTGCGCATCGACCGCACCTACCAGCTGAACTTCGGCGGCAACACCGACTTCCTGAACATGCTCGAGCGGGAGCGGCTGGAGTCGAAGAAGATCAGCAAGACGAACGCGGTCACCAGCATGATCGACTACGAGATCGGCGACGACAACGTGCACGTCGGCCCCTCCGACTACGTGCCGTGGCTCCAGGACCGCAAGTGGTGCCACATCCGGATGGAGGGCACCACCTACGGCGACGTGCCGCTCAACCTGGAGCTCAAGCTCGAGGTCTGGGACTCGCCCAACAGCGCCGGCGTGATCACCGATGCGATCCGCTGCGCCAAGCTGGGCCTCGACCGCGGACTGGCCGGGACACTGGTCGCGCCCTCGTCCTATTTCATGAAGTCGCCGCCTCACCAGATCCACGACGACGTCGCGTACACGCGGGTCGAGGCCTTCATCCGCGGGGACGACAATGAGACGCTGGTCGGGACCGAGGCGCCGACGCGCAAGTCGCTGAAGAAGCTGGCGGCCGACAAGGCGAAGGCGGCCGCGGGGGCCGGCTGAGGCCGTGCCGCCCACCACCTCGGCCGGCGAGCTCGCAACGCCAGGCGCCCCACCCGCGCCCGCGGTCGCGCGCGAGAGCGCCGCTCCGCCAGCGGCCGGGACCGGCGAGCGCAAGCGCGAGCTGCTCACCTACCTGGCCTACCGAGCCGCCGAGCGGGTGATCAGCGCGCTACCGCGCGGCGTCGTGCTGCCGGCGGCGGCCGCGGTCGGCAATGTGGCCTACGACCTCGGCGGCGACAAGGCTCGGCTGGTGCGCGAGAACCTGGCTCGACCGTTGGGCCTGGCCGCTGACCACCGCCGCGTCCATCGCGCGGCGCGGCGTGCGTTCCGCAACTACGCCAAGTACCTCGTCGACGTCATGCGGCTCTCCGGGGTCGGCCCCGACGTGATCGGCCGCCTAGTCGAGATCGAGAACATGGGCCTGCTCGACGAGGCGAAGGCCCCCGGCAAAGGCGTCCTGCTGTGCACGGTGCACGTCGGCGGCATGGACCTCATCGCCCCGCCGCTGGCCCTCCGCGGTGAGCAGCTGCACGTCGTGGCCGACGACACGACCTACGGCCGCCTGTACGACCACCTCAGCGAGGTCCGGGCGCGCCACGGCCTGACCCTCGTCGGCTGGCGCCGGCTGCGCAACCTCATCAAGGCGCTGCGCGCGGGCGAGAACCTTGTCCTCTTCTGCGACGGCGGCTACCGGCGCGGCGACGTGCCGGTCGAGTTCCTGGGCGAGGCGACGACCTTCCCGGCAGGCCCCGCGACGCTCTCGGCCCGCTCGGGAGCACCGATGCTGCCGGTCGCCGCACTGCGCACCGCGGACGATCGCTTCTACGCCGCCGGCCTGCCCCTGGTCTGGGCGGCCAGCGACGAACCGGCCGAGCTGCATCGAGCAACCCAGCAGCTTGCCGACGAGCTGGGGAGCGTCATCGCCGCCGACCCGGGGCAGTGGTACATGTTCCGATCGGTCTGGCCCCAGACCGATGCCGACCGCGCGCGGGCGCGCGCCGCCCTGGAGATCGCGCGCCGCGGCGAGGACTGGACGAAGGCCAAGGCGCGCGCCTAGCCGATGCGGGGCCTGCTGCTGCGCCTCGGCCTGAACGTGGCGGACCTGGTGGCCCGCTCGCTGCCGCGCGGCGCCGCCTACGCCCTGGCCGATCTGGCGGGGCGCGTCTGGTTCCGCTTGGCGCCTGAACGACGCGCGCTCGTCACGGAGAGCCTGGCGCGCGTCTGCGCGGCGACCGGCCGGCCCACGACCGGCGGGGTGTTCAACCGGCTCGTGGAGGCTGCCTTCGTGTCGCACGCGCGCTACTACCTCGAGGTCCTGCGGGCGCCCCACTACCCCGACGACAAGGTCGACGAGATCGTGCGTGCCGAGGACTGGGATCATTGGGCGAAGGTGATGCGCGGCGGGGCGGTGGTCGTCACCGCGCACTACGGCAGCTTCGAGCCGTTCGGCCACCTGGTGGCCGCGCGCGGGATCATCGGGGTCGTGCCGGTGGAGGAGATCGAGCCGCGCGAGCTGTACGAGTTTCTCCTCGCCCGCCGTGGGGCCGGGAGGGGCGTCGAGGCGATCCCACTCTCGCGGGCGCGACGGCCCATGGTGGAGGCGCTGCGCGCCGGCCGGATGGTGGCGCTCGCGGCGGACCGCGATCTGGCCGGCGACGGGATCGAGGTCAAGATGTTCGGCCACCCGACCACGCTGCCGACCGGCCCCGCCGCGCTCGCGCTGATGACCGGCCGCCCGCTGATGCTCGCCACCTGCACGCGTGAGGCTCCCGAGCGCTTCGTCGGCCGCGGCTGGTCGGTGGAGGCCGATCTGACCGGCGATCGGCGGCAGGACGTGGCGGCGCTGACGCGCGCCCTGGCGGCTCGCTTCGAGGAGGCGATCGCGATGGCGCCGGAGCAGTGGTTCGCAATGTTCCAGCCGTACTGGAGCGACCAGCGCGCGGTGCAGGCGCCATGAACGCGCGGCGGCCGCGATCCGGAGCGGAGCGCGGGATGGCGGACATGCACCTGCACACGCTGTACTCCGACGGGACGGCGGAGGTGCGGGCCCTGCTGGACCACGTCGAGCGCCACACCAAGCTGGACCTGATCGCCATCACCGACCACGAGCGGATCGACGGCGCGCTGCGCGCCCGCGAGATCCACGCCGCCGGCGACTACTCGTTCGACCTGGTGATCGGCGAGGAGGTGACCACGCGGCGCGGCCACCTGCTCGCCCTGTACGTCGAGGAGCGGATCCCGGCCCTGCGCTCGCTGACCGAGACGCTGGAGCGGATTCGCGACCAGGGAGCGCTGGCCATCGCGCCACATCCCATGGCCGCGCTGACGCCGAGCGTCGGCCGCCGCAGCCTTCTGCAGCTCCACGCCGACCCTGACGAGCGGCACCGCCTCGACGCGATCGAGCTGCTGAACCCCAGCGCCGCGGGTCGCTCGCGCCAGGCTGCCCGGCAGCGTCTCAACGAGCGGGTGCTGCGGCTGCCGGCGGTCGGCAACTCCGACGCCCACGTGCTGGAGGGGATCGCCACCGCCTGGACCTGGTTCCGCGGCATGAGCGCGGCTGATTACCGGGCGGCGCTGGCGGACGGGGCGGTGGAGCCGGACGGCGCGCACTGGAGCCAGTGGCACAACGTCTCGGTCTACGGCCGCCAGCTCGTAGCCAAGGCACGCCACCTGCGGCATACTCTCCGTCCCACGGGAGAGTGGCGATGACGCGAACGGAACCGGCCCCCCCGGCCGAGCGCGACGCGCAGGATCGCGGCGAGGCGACACCATCGGTCCAGGCCGCCCAGACGCGCGGTCCGTTGAAGGTGGCGATCGTCAGCCCGTACGGCTACCCGCACCCCGGCGGCGTCAACGAGCACGTGCGTCACACCTACGAGGCGATGCGGCGCCTGGGCCATGACGTCTGGATCATCACCAGCAAGTACGGCAAGGAGCGCATCGACGAGGGCCGCGTCATCCGGCTGGGCACCGGCTTCGCCTTCCCGGCCAACGGCAGCATGGGCCGCGTGACGCTCGGCTGGCGCTTCAAGGAGCAGGCCCGTCAGCTGCTGGCCGAGCATCGGTTCGACGTGCTGCATTTCCACGAGCCGCTCGTGCCGTTCCTTTCGCCGACGGTCCTCGACCAGTCGCAGACGATCAACGTGGCCACCTTCCACGCCTTCGGGGGGTTCTCACCGTCCTACTGGGTCGGCAAGCGCTTCGCGGGGCAGCTGGCCAGCAAGCTGCACGGCCGGATCGCGGTCAGCGGCGCGGCGCGGCACTTCATCAGCCGTTACTTCCCGGGCGACTACCGGATCATCCCCAACGGGGTCGACCTGGACCGATTCGCAGACGCCGAGCCCTTCGACGAGTGGCGCGACGGCACCATCAACATCCTGTTCGTCGGCCGCTTCGAGGAGCGCAAGGGCCTGATCCATTTGCTGAAGGCCTATCACCGGCTTCGCAAGCGACACGTCGACGCGCGGTTGCTGGTCGTCGGCAGCGGGCCGAAGGCGCGCGAGTACCGCCGCTACGTGGGACTCCGCCAGATCCGCGACGTCGAGTTCCTGGGCCGCGTCTCAGACGACGCCAAGGCGCGCTTCTTCGCCAGCGCCGACATCTTCTGCGCGCCGGCGACCGGCCAGGAGAGCTTCGGGATCGTGCTGCTCGAGGCGATGGCGGCCGGCGTCCCGATCGTGGCCTCCGACATCCACGGCTACAAGCAGGTCGTGCAGCGCGGGGTCCAGGGGCTGCTGGTCGAGCCGCGCAACCATCGAGCGCTGGCCGCCGCGCTCTACACGCTGGCCAACGACCCGGATCTACGGCACCGCATGGGGGAGGCCGGGCGGGCGCGCGCGCCGGAGTACAGCTGGGACCGCGTCACGCAGCAGATCGTCGACTACTACCACGAGGTCCGCGAGCGAGCCCTCGCCTAGCCGGCCGCCATCGGCTTGCGGTAGGCGGTCGAGCGGGTGTCGACCTCGAAGCCGGCCTCCTCGTAGATGCGGGTCGCCGCTTGCGGGTTGTCGGCGTCGACGCCCAGGCCCGCGCTCGTCATGCCGCGCTCGCGCAGCAGCACCAGGCTCCGCCCGACGAGCGCGCGCGCCAGGCCGCGGCGTCGCCACGCGCGGCGGGTGAAGACGCTCTGCAGCCAGCCGCGCTGGCGGTTGAAGGCCGCGTTCTCTGCCTCGCTGATGGTGTTGATCACCCCGCCGGCGATCTCGTCGCCGTCCCAGGCCACGACCCACAGCCCTGGGTCGAACTTCGGATCCTTGAGCCAGGCCTGGTAGACGGCCTCGGAGCCGTCGAAGCCGCCCCAATGATCCCGGAAGGCCTCGACGTCGGCGTCCCACAGCTGCCGGTAGGCGGCCGGCGCCACCGGTCGAACCTCGAGCCCATCGGGCAGCGGCGGCAGGTCGATCTCCTCCATGTCGGGCCGGACCATCTCGAAGAACCATCGCGCCGGCTGGTAGCCCTCCTGCTCGAGCAGGATCCGCTTGCCGACGCGCGAGTCCGGGTTCCACGAGCCAAAGATCTGCGGCAGCTCGGTTGGGTAGCGGGCCGCCAGCATCTCGGCGTGCCGCTCCATGCGGCGCATGAGCCAACGACCGATGCCGCGGCGCCGCCAGTCGGGGTCGACCATGCCGCCCAGCCGGTATTCGCGCTGCCCGTCGGTGGTGTCGATCCACTCCACCTCCGAATAGGCGACCGGCACCCCGGTCAGCTCCACGATCTCGACGTCGCGGGTCACGTCGTACTGGTCGTTGCTGCGCTCCAACCAGGCTGCGGTCTCCTCAGGGCTGGATCGCCACTGGACCCCATCGGCCTCGTCGCCGCGGTTGTTCAGGTCGGTTACGACCGTGGCATCGCCGGTGCGGTACGCCCGGGTCTCCAGGCCGGCGATCGGTGGCGTGGTGGCGGTGCTGGGAGCGCTCATCGGTCCATCTCCTGCATTGGCTTACGGTATTCGCTCGAGCGCAGGTCGACCGCGAAGCCGGCGCGCTTGTAGACGCCCAACGCTCCGGTCGGGTTGTCGGCATCCACGCCCAGCCAGGCGCTGGTCATGCCGCGCCCGCGCAGCAGGACCAGGCTGCGTGCCACCAGCGCCGCTGCCAGGCCGCGGCCGCGCCACGGACGGCGGGTGAAGACGCTGTCGAGCAGCCCTCGCGCGCGGCCAAGGGCCTCGTTCTCGTGGCGATTGATGGTGTTGGTCACCGCGCCCGCGATCTGGTCGCCGTCGAAGGCGACCACGAACAGGCTCGGGTCGAAGTCGGGGTCGGTCAGCCATGACTCGAACGACGCGTCCGACGCGTCGAAGCCACCCCAATGGTCGGCGAACGCCTCGACGTCGGCGTCGAACAGCGCGCGCACCTGCTCCCTCCCGGCGATCGGCCGGACCTCGAGCCCGGCCGGAGGCTCGGGCACAACGATGTCGTCGAGGGTCGGTCGCACCATGTCGAAGAAGTAGCGTACCGGCTGGTAGCCGGCACCCAGCAGCAGCGCCACGGCGCCCGGCCGGCGCTCCGGCGCGTAGGCGGCGTAGGTCCGCGGCCGCTCGCTGTCGTGGCCGGCGGCCAGCTGACCCAGCCGCGCCTCGTTGTGGCGCAGGAGGGCGGTGCCAACGCGGCGTCGCCGCCAGGCGGGGTGCAAATGGCCGCGCGTGGCGTACTCGCGCAGGCCGTCGGTGGTGTCCACCCACGAGGTCCAGCCGTAGCCGACCACCTCGCCGTCGACCACCGCCAGCACGATGTCGCCGCCCGGGTCGAAGTGGGGCGAGGGATGCTCGACCCAGTTCCGCAGCGCCTCGACCGAGATGCGCTCCTCGATCCGGTCCTCCACGTTGGCCGCGTTGAAGACTCGGACCATGGCCTTCAGGTCGGGCTCGCCCTGATAGGGACGCAGCTCGAGCCCGGCGGGCGCATCGGTCCTGTCAGGCCGGTGGTGACTGTCAACCACTGGTTCGGTGGTCATCGTCGTCAGCCCACGCGCTTGAGCTTGCCGGTGCGCTTGGCGTAGCGCTCCGCCCGGCCGAAGGCCCACAGGCCGGCCGGGATGAAGAAGGCGCCCATCAGCAGCAGCGGCCAGACGTTGCCCAGCAGCGCGCCCATGCCGACCCCCTCGATCAGCCCGGCCCGCACGCCATCCAGCACGTAGGTGGCCGGTGAGACGGCGCTGACCGCCTGCATCCAGCCGGGCAGGATGTCGACGTCGTAGTAGACCCCGCTGACCAGCAGCAGGACCGACTGGATCACGAACACCATCTGCGCCCCGCGCTCGACGTACATGAGCGGCAGGATCGAGGCGGCGATCCCGATCCCGATGAAGCTCACCGTGCCGAGCAGGGTGAAGGCCGCCGCGGTGGCGAAGTTGGCGCTGGCCAGGTCCAGCTCGAAGAAGAGCGAGAGCACGATCAGCACGAAGATCGTGTGCACCAAACCGAAGGCGACCGCGTAGATCGCGGCGCCCAGCAGCTGCGCGTAGCGCCGCACCGGGGCCATGAAGGTGTACTCCAGCGTCCCCTCCCAGCGCTCCCACTGCACCGCCTCGGCGATGAACTCGAACACGATCGACAGGTAGCTCCAGAAGATGGCGCCGATGACCAGGGTCAGCAGGAGGCGGTCATTCCCCTCGGCACGGCCGATCAGGCTGACCGCCAGCGCGCCGGCAACCGAGTAGATGAGCCAGGCGACTTCCCAGCCCCAGTATCGCTTTGTGAGGTTGAAGTTCCGCTCGACGAAGGCGAAGGATGCCCTCATCTCGCGGGTCAAGAGCGCCATTGTCTGACTCCTGTCGATGGGTGATGGAGCCGGTCCGGCTCCACGCTCAGAGACTCCGGACCGGCCGCATAGTCGGGTCCGCGGCCAGGCGCGTACCGACGCGCACCAGCTGACGTCCCACCCAGCGCCGCACGCCGCGACGCTCGGCAACTGGACCGCGAACGCGATGGATCTCGCTGCGCAGCTGCGCAACGAGCGCCTCGTGGTACGCGGGCAGGTCGCGCGGGTTTGGTTGCATCCACATGGTTCTCACCTCCTTTCCTTTCATTACTCGTCGTCTTCGTTCTCGTCGTCGCCGTTGACGTCCTCGTCCAGCGAACGGCCGGTGAACGTCATGAACACGCTCTCAAGGGTCGGCTCCTTGCCGTACTTCTCCGCGACCATCGCCTTCAGGCCGGCCGGCGTGTCCTCCGCCACGATCCGTCCGTCGTTGATGATCGCGATGCGATCGCAGAGCCGATCCGCCTCGTCCAGGTCGTGCGTCGTGAGCACGATCGTGGCGTCGTGGCCGTCGCGCAGCTCCTCGATGAAGGTCTGCACGTCCAGCTTCGAGCGCGGATCGAGCCCCGTCGTCGGCTCGTCCAGGAGCATCAGGATCGGGCTGGTCAGCAGGGCTCGCGCGATGGCGACCTTCTGCTGCATGCCCCGGCTCATCTGCTCCAGCGGGCGGCCGAGCCGCTTCTCGGCGATGCCCAGCCGCGCCAGGATCCGGATCGCGTCCGCCCTCGCCTGCCTGGCGTCCATGCCGTACAGGCGCGCGGCGTAGATCAGGTTCTCGTGCGGGCTCAGCTTCTTGAAGAACGCGGCGTCCACGCTCACGCGGTTGATCAGGCGCTTGACCGCCATCTCCTCGCGCTCGATGTCGTGGCCGAACACC
>DASWIE010000126.1:0-52509 GCA_036397815.1 Candidatus Limnocylindria bacterium | reverse complement strand
GGCGGCACGGTGCGAGAGGTCCTGGACGACCTGTTCGCCAGCTATCCCGCGCTGCGCGACCGCGTCACCCAGGGCGGCGAGCTGTCCAGCTTCGTGAACGTCTACGTCAACGATCGCGACGTCCGCTACCGCGACGGCCTGGCCACTCCGGTGGGCGAGGACGACACCGTCATCCTGCTGCCCGCCATGGCGGGCGGCTTCCGTTAGACCGATGTCCAGCGTGCCGCTGGCCGCTGGCAGGGACAGCTCCCCGGACCTGATCGCAGCCATCGGCAACACGCCGATGGTCGAGCTGCGCAGGCTCTCCCCGTCGCCTGCTGTTCGCATCTTCGCCAAGCTGGAGGGAGCCAACCCGTCCGGCTCGGTGAAGGACCGCATCGCCCGCGCCATGATCGACGAGGCTCGCGCCAGTGCCGCGTTGCGGCCCGGCCAGACGATCCTGGAGCCGTCGAGCGGCAATACCGGGATCAGCCTGGCGATGATCGGCGCGCTGCTGGGGCACCCGGTGCGCGTCGTGATGCCGGACAACACGACGGAGGAGCGCTCCCAGCTCCTGCGCCTGTACGGCGCCGAGATCGTTCCCTCGCCGGGGGCGGAGGGGAGCAACGGGGCCATCCGTCTCGCCCAGCAGCTGGCCGCCGCGGATCCGGAGCTGTTCATGCCGTACCAGTACGGGAACGAGGCCAACCCGCGCGCCCACGAGGAGGGGACCGGCCCCGAGATCCTGGCCGCGGTGCCCGAGGTGGATGCCTTCGTGGCCGGCCTGGGCACCGGCGGGACGCTGACCGGGGTCGGCCGCCACCTCAAGCGGATGCGCCCCGGCACCCGCATCGTCGCCGCCGAGCCGCTCCCCGGGGAGCAGGTGCAGGGGCTCCGCTCGCTGGAGGAGGGCTTCGTCCCCCCGGTGCTGGACGAGTCGCTGCTCGACGACCGCTTCCTGGTGAGCTACCGCGACTCGGTCATCGCCCTCCGCGGGCTCCTGCAGGCCGAGGGGATCTTCGCCGGCCTCTCGTCGGGAGCCGTCATCCACGTTGCGCTGCGCGTCGCGGCCGAGATGCGCGCCGGCACCATGGTGGTTCTGCTGGCCGACGGCGGCTGGAAGTACCTCTCCGCCGGCCTGTGGACGCGCGACCTCGACGAGCTGGACGAGGAGCTGCAGGGCTCCATCCTGTGGTGAGCCCGATCCAGGGCCTGACCGTCCCGCGCGCGCTCGCCCTGGAGCTGCTCGACCACGCCACGGCCGAGCTGCCGAACGAGGCGTGCGGCCTGCTGGCCGGCAGCCTGACCGACGGACGGGCGAGCATCTACCACCCCGCACGCAATGCCGACGCGTCGCCGCTGCGCTACAGCGTCCACCCAGACGACCTGGTGCGCATCACGTTCGCGATCGAGGATTCAGGCCAGGACCTGGTCGGGATCTTCCACTCCCACACCCGTACCCCCGCCGTGCCGTCGCCGACCGACCGGCGCGCGGCGATGTACCCCGACGCGTTCTACCTGCTCGCCAGCCTGACCGATCGGAACGCTACGCCCGAACGCGCGCTGCGCGCCTGGCGCATCCACGGCGGCCAGTCGTTCGAGGTCCCGCTGCGCATCAGCTAGGGGACCGGGGTCGGGTACCCTGTGGGGCGATGTCCATCGTGCCGACCGCCATCGCGCCGTTCGCCACCAGCGTGTACCGCGATCGCCTCGCCCGCGCCGGAGCGGAGGCGAGCGCTCGCGGGATCGACGCGCTGCTGGTCACTCCCTCTCCCGACTACGCCTATCTGCTTGGCTACAGCGCGCCCGCGCTCGAGCGGCTGACCTGCCTGGTGCTCCCCGCCGACGGCGCTCCGACCCTCGTCATGCCGCGCCTCGAAGAGCCGCTGGCGCGCCACGAGCTTGGCGATCTGGCCGACTCGATCGAGCTGCGCAGCTGGGGCGAGACCGACGACCCCTTCGCCCTGGTGCGCGAGCGGCTTCGCGGCGGCGCGATGCGCGTCGGCGTGCAGGACCAGATGTCGGCCCGCTTCGTGCTGCGCCTGCGCGCCAGGCTCGATCCGATCGAGCTGGTCCTGGCCGGCCCGACCATGGCCGCGCTGCGACAGCGCAAGATCCCCCAGGAGATCGAGCGCCTTCGGGCGGCGGCGGCCGCCGCCGACGAGGCGATGGTGGGGATCACCGGCGAGCGCATGTCGGGACGGACCGAGGCCGAGGTCAGCAGGCGCGTCCGTGAGCTGCTCCTCGAAGCCGGCCATGACACCGCCGACTTCGCGATCGTGGCCTCCGGACCGAACTCCGCCAGCCCGCACCACGAAGCCGGGGACCGGCTGATCGGTCCCGGCGAGGCGATCGTGCTGGACATCGGCGGCGCACGCGGCGGCTACTGCAGCGACACGACGCGGACCGCATTTGTCGGCGAGCCGGCGCCCGACTTCGCGGCGCTGTACGAGGTGCTTCGCCAGGCCCAGGCCGCCGCCTGCGAGGCGGTTCGTCCGGGGGTCACAGCCCACGACGTCGATCGGGCGGCACGGGAGATCATCGAGGAGGCGGGCTACGGCGAGCGCTTCTTCCATCGCACCGGCCACGGCATCGGTCTCGAGAGCCACGAGGAGCCGTACATCGTTGCCGGCAACCTGGAGCCGCTGGAGGCGGGCCACGCCTTCAGCGTGGAGCCGGGGATCTATGTCGACGGGGAGTGGGGCGCCAGGATCGAGGATATCGTGGTCTGCACCTCGGACGGCGGCGAGCGCCTCAACCAGACGAGCCGCGACCTGTTCGTCGTCGAGTAGCCGTCCCGCCCTCGCGATGTGAGCTGACGAGCGCGGTCAGCACCCCGTCGATCGCCGCCGTCGCCTCGCGATAGGCTGCCGTCACGTCCGACACGTCGGCCGACCGGCGCCGCAGGTGCGCCGCGATCGCCTCCAGCACCGGGGAGCGGTAGAAGAGGAAGGCCTCGATCGCCTCGGCCAGCGAGAGGCCCGCTCGCGACGCCTCCGCACCGTAGAGGGCGCCCATCTTCTCCGCCTCCTCCAGCAGGAGCGTGCGCTCGGCGCGCTTGGAGGCGGCCACGTACTCGATCACCAGCTGGAAGGTGCGCTGTCCCCAGCGCCGGAACTCGGTGCGCTGCGCGGCCGAGAGGCGCGCGTGCCAGGGCTGGCCGGCGAAGCCGCTGCGCTGCATGCGGCGATGGACCTCGCCCGAGATGGTGCCGGCCGAGCCGGTCAGCCGGGCCACGTCATAGCGATGGCGACGCGGGGTGTTGACCATCGCCTCCAGGCTCGAGCGCAGGAAGCGCCGGTGGCCGCCGGGCGTGGTGAAGCTCTCGACCTTGCCGCCGTCCGCCCAGCGCCGCAACGTGTCCGGTCCCACGCCCACCAGGCGCGACGCTGCGCCCAGCGGCAGCCACGGGTCGTCGGCGCTTCCCCGGCGCGAAGCCGCCCGGCTCACCCGGCGCGCAGCTCCGCCGCTGTCGCGCTCCCCAGCTCGGCCCAGAGCCTGACCAGCGCCTTCATCCCGCCGCGGTAATTGGCCATCGGCATCCACTCGTTGGGCGCGTGGAAGTTGCCGTTGGGGGAGGCGAAGCCGACCATCACCGTCTTCAGCCCCAGCGCGGCGTCGAGCGCCGCCACCACCGGGATCGACCCGCCGGACCGATGAAACAGGGCCGCCCTGCCGAACGCCGCCTCGAGGGCGCGCCCGGCCAGCTGCACGGCAGGATGGTCGAGTGGAGTGATGGCCGGCTGCCCGCCATGGATCACCTTGACCTCGATTCGGACGGTGGGCGGTGCGATGCGCTCCAGGTGCTCCACCACCAGGCGCTCGATCTCGCGGTGGTCCTGGTCCGGCACCAGCCGGGTGCTGAACTTCGCGGCCGCGAAGGCGGGGATGATCGTCTTCGAGCCCTCCCCGCTGTACCCGCCCCACAGACCGTTGATGTCGAACGTCGGCCGGGCAGAGAGGCGCTCCAGCAGTGTGTAGCCGGTCTCGCCGTCCATCGGCTGGGTGATGCCGATCCGCTCGCGCCAGTCGGCCTCGTCGAATGGCTGCTCCGCGTAGGCGGCGTGCTCGGCATCGGTCAGGTCACGGACCCGGTCGTAGAAGCCGGGGACCGTGAAGCGGCCGTGCTCATCGGTCAGGCTGGCGAGGATGCGAACCAGGACGTTGGCCGGGTTGTCGACACCTCCGCCGTACTGGCCGGAATGGACGTCCTGGAACGGGCCACGGACCTTGAGCTCCCAGTACGCGATCCCGCGCAGCCCATAGGAGATGGCCGGCGTCCCCTCGTCGTCATACATGTCGCCGTCGGAGACGACGCAGATGTCGGCGGCCAGCAGCTCCGGATGCTCGGCGATGAACTCGTCGACCGGCAGGCTGCCGACCTCCTCGTCACCCTCGAAGAAGAACCGCAGGTTGACCGGCAGCGACCCGGCCCCCTGCAGCCACGCCCCGGCCGCCCTTAGGTGCATGTAGAGCTGCCCCTTGTCGTCCCCGCAGCCGCGGGCGTAGACGTTGTCGTCCTCGTAACGCGGCTCGAACGGGGGGCGCACCCATTCGTCGAGTGGGTCCGGCGGCTGGACGTCGTAGTGGCAGTAGACGAGCACTGTTGGCGCATCCGGCCCCGCGTGCAGCCAGTCGGCGGTCACGATCGGGTGGCTGCTCGTCTCGTTGAGCTGAGCATGCTCGACGCCGATGCGCGACAGTTCAGCCGCGATCCATTCCGCGGTGCGCCGGACCTCGGCCCTGCGCTCTGGATCCGCGCTCACCGACTCGATCCGCAGGAACTCGTCGAGCCCCGCCAGGTGCTCTTGGGCGTGGTCGTCAAGGTAGGCAAGAGCGGCGTCAACGCCGCGAGTGGTGGTGGTCATGGACCGATGATAGGGGTTGGACGGAACCGATCGTCTGACAGGCGCGTCAGGCGTCCAATGAGGAATCGCCTGCGTCGGCTGATCTCCGTCGCCGCGCTTGCCGGCCTGCTCGCGGTTGCCGCCCCGATCGGGCGGGTGCATGCATGCTCGTGCGCGATGATGGGTCCTGCCGAGCGGCTGGCCAGCGCCGATGCGGCCTTCGTCGGGGTGGTGGCCGCCCAGGAAGAGCCTCCGTCCCTGCAACCCGAGCTCGCGCTCGATCCGGTGCTCTACACCTTCGTCGTCGAGGAGGCGCTCAAGGGCTCGCTCGCGACCAGCGTGCTGCTTGCCAGCAACCGCGACAACGGCGCCAATTGCGGGTTCGACTTCGCGGTCGCCCAGCGCTGGCGGGTGTTCGCCTATGCGGACGAGGCCGGCGGGCTGACCACCAGCAGCTGCTCCGGCAACGAGCTCCTTGCGGACGGGGTCCCGATCCCGAGCGTTGAAGGAGGCGATCCCGGGGCCCCTCCCGCCGGCCTTCTGATCGCGCTGGGAGCTTCCGCGCTGGTCGCGGCGGTCTCGACCTGGGCTTTCACCCGCCGCGGCCGCAGCGCGGCCGTCTAGCCGAAGATACCGAACACGAAACCCAGGAACAGCGCCACCGCAACCGCGGGCAGCAGCGAGACCGCCCGCAGGAACGGCGGCCACCCGGGTCCACCCAGGAAGGCGTAGGCGGGGATCGTGACCGGGAAGAGGAGGACGCCCGCCGACCAGGCGACCCGCGTCCGGAAGCTCAGGTCGGGGCGGTCCTGCACGTCGAGCCAGTAGGCGGCGATCGTCAGGAAGCCGCCTACGGCGCAGATCGCGAAGATGGCCCAGATGATGGGGAGCACGCCCCGATCGTAGCCTGCATCGCGAGTGGGTTCGGGGTCCCACCTCCTACCAACCTTGGTTACTGATAAGTGACCGTTGGCGGCGACATGAGGCGCACCGAGCCGGGGCCGAGCGTGAATATCGAGGCTGGGGCGGGAAACGGGCGTCGACAGTCGCCTATCAGTAATGGAGTTGCTAGCTGACGGGAACTCGCCAAGGCCGCTCCGGTGGCAGGCCGGTCCGGCGGCGGCTACTCCCCGAGCTCGGCGCGACGGCGCGCCAGGTCATCCGCGCCGGTCAGCAGGTCGCCCAGGAAGCGGAGCGGACGGCGACGCGGCAGCGTAGGCTCACGCTCCGGCAGCAGGGCGGCGATCGCCGCCCGGACCTGCGAGTCCAGCTCGGCGCGGCCCTCACGCCCGCGCGCCTCGGCGCTGGAGATCGGCTCCCCGAAGCGGACCTCGACGCGCTTGCGGAACCAGAGGTGGGTACTGCCCACGATCGCGCACGGCACGATCGGCACGGCGGCAGCCGCGGCGAAGGCGACCGCACCATCCTCGAACGGCAGCAGCTCGCTCTCGCGGAATCCCACCTTCCCCTCCGCGAAGATGCCCAGCACGCCGCCGGCCGCGAAGACGCGACGCACCGCGCGCACCGCGGATGTGAGCGTCGTCTTCTCCGGGTTGTAGGGGATCACGCCGCCGAAGAAGGCCATCACCCGGTTCTTGAAGCCACGGCTGAAATCGACCTCCTTCGGCCCGAACCAGGTGATCCGCGGCGTCAGCGGCACCGCGCCGAGCGCCAGCATCGGGTCCCAGCCGTTGTGATGGTTGAGCACCAGGCAGAAGGGGGCCGGTGGCCATCGGTCCAGGCCGGTGGGTCGAATGTCGAACAGCAGCCGCAGCACCGTTCGGTCGAGGGCCCACATGAACCGATAGCGCGGCGTGACCTCGACGCTCAGCTCGCGGGGCCCGGTGCGCCGGGCCCGGGCGGTGGCAGGGTCCATCAGGCGGCGGGGACGGCGTCCGCGCCGGCCGCCACCGAGCCGCGGCGGATCGGCTCCGCCACGCGCCGCAGCGCCCAGGCGCCCAACGCCAGCTCCAGGGCCATGACCACGAAGATGGCGCGATACGCGATCTCGGGCCCGAAGGCCAGGAGGCTGGCCGCGAAGACGACCAGGCCGCCGACGGTGCTGGCGATTGGTCCCGCGCTGGCGACCGCGATGTTGCTGATGCCCATGTAGCGGCCCGATTCCGCCTTCGGGATGATGTCGGTCATCAGCGCCCAGTCGACCCCAAGGAAGACGCCGCTGCAGATCCCGATCGGCACGGCGGCGGCCACCACCATCCAGTACTCGGGACCGAACGCGATCATGACGGCTCCCAGGACGCCCAGCGCGATCGCGACGTAGAGGACCGGCTTGCGGCCGATCCGCGAGGAGATCCAGCCGCCCGGCACGGCGCTCAGCAGTGCGGCCACCGCCACGGTCAGGATGATCGGGAACTGCGACGCCTGGGCGCTGTTGGGATCCATGCCGTGCGCGTTTTCCAGGAAGAAAACGGCGAACGCCTGGAGCGAGACGAGGGCGGTCAGCACCAGCGCTCGGCTGATCAGCAGCCAGACGTAGTCGTGGTGGGCCAGGAGGTCGGTGCCCCACGCCCCGAGCGCGCGCTGGCGCAGCGTCTTGTCGGTCGGCGGCGCGGGCCGGTCCGGCACGAACATGACGGTGATCAGCATGGTGATCACCTCGACCAGCGCGATCGCCACGAAGAGGCCCAGCGTGATCTCCGGGAACCCGAGCGCGCCCGGCAGCACGGCCACGAACAGGATGGCAAGCCCTGGCCCGAGCAGGTTGCCGGCGATGTTGGCCGCCCCGAGCATGCCGGACGCCACGCCGACCTGGCGCCCCGGGACGAGGTCGGGGATGTAGCCCTGGTACGGGCCCTGCGCGAAGTTGCTGCTGAACTGCAGCAGCGCGACCGCACCCACGAAGGCCCAGTAGCTCTGGTTCCAGAACGCCCAGGCCGCGAACGACAGGAAGACCAGGTCGAGCGCGGTCCCGATCAGGATGTACGGCTTGCGACGTCCCAGGCGCGATCGGGTGTTGTCGCTGATCGAGCCCATGGTCGGCTGCACCAGGATCGCGATCAGCACGCCGGCGGTGGTGATGAGACCGATCGCCAGCCCGGCGAGGGGGTGGCCGGAGTCGCCAAGGACGCCCGGCGACTCGACCAGGCGCGGGATGACGCTGAACGTGAAGGCCCCCCACAGCACGGTGATCGCCAGCCAATAGGCGGTGACCGCAAACAGGTGCCACCAGCTGAGCGCGGCCTTCGGACGGCCGAACTCGTCACGATCGTCGGCCGCGGTCGGGGGGTTCTGATGTTCGCGCATGCGACCATCATCATCGGCCGCCCTGCGGCCCGACTGCGGTATCCTGCGCCGCTCATGACGCGTCCACCCGGACGGATGGCCGCGCTTGCCTATCCCGACCTTCGGCGCTACCTGTCGGCTCGCTTCGTGGTCGCCATCGGCCTTCAGATGCTGACGGTGGCGGTGGGCTGGCAGGTCTACGAACAGACCCGCAACCCGCTCGACCTGGGGCTGATCGGCCTGTCTCAGTTCCTGCCGTTCATCGTTCTGATCCTCCCCGCCGGGCACATGGCGGACCGATACGACCGGCGGCGGATCCAGATGGCCTGCTACCTGCTCTATGCCGCTGCGGCGCTGATCCTGCTCGGGCTAAGCCTGGCCGAGGTGCGTTCCACCCTGCCGGTCCTCGGCGTGATGGCGGCGTTCGGCACGGCCAGGGCCTTCAACATGCCGAGCAGCCAGTCACTGCTGCCGAACCTCGTGCCGCCGGCCGCGTTCGGCAACGCGGTCGCGCTCAACACGTCGATGTTCCAGGTGGCCACCATCAGCGGGCCGGCGGTCGCCGGCCTGCTGATCCTTCTTGGCACCGAGGTCGTCTACTCGGTCGTTGCCGCGCTCTTCGTGGGCGGTTCGCTGCTCGTGGTCGGCCTCACCGCTGGTGGGCGCGGCGAGCAACCGCGCGAGCCGCTCAGCCTGGGGAGCCTGCTTTCCGGCATCACCTTCGTGCGGGGCAGCCGGCCGGTGCTCGGAGCCATTTCGCTGGACCTGTTCGCCGTGCTGTTCGGTGGAGCGACAGCGCTGCTGCCGGCCTTCGCCAGCGACGTCCTGCAAGTCGGGCCGACCGGCCTCGGCCTGCTGCGGGCGGCGCCGGCGGTCGGAGCCGCCATGGTCGGCGCCTTCCTGGCGGCTCGCCCCATCCGGGCGGGGGTGGGGCGCTGGCTCTTCGGCGGTGTGGCCGCCTTCGGTGCCGCGACGCTCGTCTTCGGCCTCTCGCGCAGCTTCGCGCTATCGCTGATCGCGCTCGCCGTGCTGGGCGGGGCGGACATGGCGAGCATGTACGTCCGCCACCTGCTGGTGCAGCTGCAGACGCCCGATCTCATCCGTGGCCGGGTGAGCGCGGTGAACTCCGTCTTCATCGGCGCGTCGAATGAGCTGGGGGAGTTCGAGTCCGGGCTCACCGCCGCCTGGTGGGGAATCGTGCCCGCAGTCCTGGTCGGCGGGTTCGCGACCTTGGCGGTCGCCGTCATCTGGGCTCGGCTCTTCCCGGTGCTGTGGCACCTCGAGCGGTTCCCGGGGCAGGTGCCCGGGTCGGCGATGCCGCCGCGGGCCGTGGCGCCATCGTCCGCCGGGCCGCCCGCCGCCCCGGGGTAGAATCCGCCGCGTGATCGATCCCATCGCCTTCCGGCTCGGCCCGATCAGCGTGCACTGGTACGGGATCATCATCGCCGCGGCCGTGCTCCTGGCGGGGGCGCTGGGCGCGGGCGAGGCGCGTCGCCGGGGCGAGAACCCGGAGCACGGCTGGTCGATGCTGCTGCCGGTCCTGGTGCTGGGCGTCATCGGCGCCCGCATCTATCACGTCATCCACCAGTGGGACTACTACGCCGCCAACCCGGCGCTCATCCCGCAGGTCTGGCTGGGCGGATTGGCGATCACCGGCGCTGTCGTCGGCGGCATGCTGGGGATCTGGCTCTACACCCGCGCCAACAAGCTGAGCACGCTGCGCTGGTTCGACATCTTCGCCACCGCGGTCCTGCTGGGGCAGGCGATCGGTCGCCTGGGCAACTTCGCCAACCAGGAGCTCTACGGACCACCGACCGACCTGCCGTGGGGCATCCCGATCGACGCCGCGCACCGCGTCGGCGAGTGGATGAACCTCCAGCTCTACCCCGTCGAGACCGCCCGCTTCCACCCGCTCTTTGCTTACGAGGCGATTCTGAACCTGGTGGGGCTGGGGCTCATCCTCTGGATTTCGCGCCGGTTCGCGCATCGGCTCTATGACGGTGACGTCTTCCTGATCTACCTGATGTGGTACGGCGTGGTGCGCACCTACCTCGAGACCTTCCGCACGCAGAACTGGGTGATCGCCGGCGTTCCCACCGCGATCTGGATCGGGGTCGGGGCGTTCGTCCTGGCCGGCGGCCTCCTCCTCCTGCGTCACCTGAAGGGATGGGGGACGCCAGGCGCCTGGATGAGACGCTCCGACGAGACCGATGCGGACGCCGCGCCGCCCGACGCCACCGCGGAGGCGCAGCCTGGCTGACCGGACCGGAATCTTGCCCGATGTGACCGCCGCCGTCGGCGCCACGCCGCTGGTGGCGCTCGACCGGCTGGCGTCCGGCCTCGATGCACGCATCGTCGCCAAGCTCGAGCACATGAATCCGGGCGGATCGGTGAAGGACCGGATCGCGGTGCCGATGATCGAGGCGGCGGAGCGAGCCGGGCTGCTGGAGCCCGGCGGCGTCATCGTCGAGCCGACCAGCGGCAACACCGGCGTGGGGCTGGCGATGGCCGCCGCGATCCGGGGCTATCGGTGCATCTTCGTCATGCCCGACAAGCAGTCGCCCGAGAAGCGCGCGCTGTTGGAGGCTTACGGCGCCGAAGTGGTCATCTGCCCGACCGATGTCGAGCCCGATGACGAGCGCTCCTACTACCGGGTCTCCGATCGGCTGGCGCGCGAGACGCCGGGCGCCTGGAAGCCCGACCAGTACGCGAACCCGGCCAACAACGAGGCGCATTACCTGACCACCGGCCCTGAGATCTGGGACGAGACGGGCGGGCGCGTCACGCACTTCGTGGCCGGGCTGGGCACGGGCGGCACGATCAGCGGTGCCGGCCGCTTCCTTCGTGAGTGGAACCCCGAGATCGTCATCATCGGCGCCGACCCGGCGGGAAGCGTCTACTCCGGCGACGTGCCGCATCAGTACCTGACCGAGGGGATCGGTGAAGACTTCTGGCCGACGACCTATGACGCGGACGTCTGCGACCTGATTCTGCGGGTCAGCGATCGCGACTCGATGCTGACCGCGCGCCAGGCCACGGCCACCGAAGGGATCCTGATGGGGGAGTCATGCGGGACCGCCCTGTGGGCAGCGCTGCAGGTCGCCCGTGACCTGGACGATCCGGACGCGCTCGTCGTGGTGCTGCTGCCGGACAGTGGCCGCAACTACGTGGCCAAGCTCTACAACGACGCCTGGCTGCGGGAGGTGGGCCTGCTCGGCCCAGACGAGCGAGTGGCGGACTACGACTGGCGAGCCACCCGGCCGTCCGTCGTGGTCAAGCGCGGCGAGGTCCGCCCCCCACAATAGCGAGGCCGCCCGTGGTGAGCGGCCTCGCGATTGCAGCTCGGTCACCAGCTCAGCGCGGGTCCAGCCATGGGTGGCTACGGGCGTCCTGGTAGCGCGTGCTGATCGCCCTCTCGGATCGGTGGAGGCCGCGAACGACTCCCGCCAGTGTGGCCAGCAACTGGGATGGGTGCCACCGACGTCCCGACCGCGCCAGATCGGCGAGGCGCTGGTTCTGGGCCTCCCGCAGGAATCCTGCCTGTCGCTCACGAGCCGCGAATTCGACGAAATGAGTGTTCATGGCGCCGTCAATCGCAGGAGACGTCCGGATTGAACGCCTTGAACGTGCCGGCCGGATTGTCCTGCCAGACCCAGGCGTGCAGGGCGTAGAAGGCCGGGATCTCGTAGCGGTTCGGCGCCGGGATCTCCATGAACATCTCGTCGAACAGCATCGGGGGATGGTCGTTCTCGGCGTCCCACGGTTCCTTGAAGACGACGTACTCGAGCGCTACCAGCTCCAGCTCTCCGTTCGCCTTCTCGGCGTAGACGAGCGCCTCGGGCGCGGTGGGATCGAGGACGGTGTCGAGCAGAGCGCCGTTGATGTAGTGAAAGCCCATGGCACCCTCGCTCGCCACGAACGAGGCGATGCACTCGTGCAGGGGTCCGGATGGCGGGAGGCCATAGCCGGCTGCGGCGGCCTGGGTCAGGCTGTTGAACCGCGCGGTGGCCGCCTTCGCGCGAGCCAGATCAGAGGGTGCGGCCAGAACCGTGGTCCATGCCACGCCGGCGAGCGAGATTGCCACGACGAGGGCCGTCAGCAGACGGCTGGCGGAAGGGCTGGGCATGCGATTTTTCCTCCTGTGTGCTACGCGGATCAGACCTCTACCTGGAGCTCGTAGACCTCGCGTGTCGGGTGGCCGGCACGTTCGTGAACGCGCATCACCGCCTCCCGAGTCGGGCCGGTCGCCAGGCAGAAGACCTTCCCCCTCTCCGGATCCAGCCAGGCGCGCTCGAAATGCACCCCCTCGTCCCCCTCGATCGCGAGGTCGCGCTCATGCGCTTCCTTCAGTTGCTGGGCCGTCACGCCGACGAACCCGGAGTGGACATCCATGAACTTGGCCATCAATCACCTTCGGTACGGGGTGCCTTCGGTAGCCAGACTGCGGAGCCGGCATGACGCTGTCATCGCCTGGATGACCGATGACCACAGAGAAGTCCAACCGACGATCTGAGTCCCGTTAGACGCCAGCGGTGCCAGGCATCGGTCATTCGACCGATGACCCCCTTGGCGCGGTGGCTAGACTCGTTGCATGCCTCGAATCGGTGCCCGACTCTCTCCGATCCTGATCGGCAGGGATGACCTGCTCGACCTGGCGGAGCGTCGCCTCGAGGAGGCGGCGGCCGGCCGACGGCAGTTCCTGCTGCTGGCTGGCGAGGCCGGGATCGGAAAATCGCGACTGCTGGGCGCCATCGAGACCAAGGCGCTCGGTGCGGGCTTCCGCACGGCCGGCGGCTTCCTTGCTCCTCAGGACCGTGACGTCCCGGCCGCCTCGCTCCTCGACATGGCCCGCTCGATGACCCGGTACGAGCCCTGGGTGGAGCTCGGCCGCAGCCTCCTGGAGCTCGCCGACGAGAACATCTCCGCACCCCACCCGAAACGGCGGGTGCTGATTCTCCAGGCCGTCGATCTGTTGGTTGCGGCGCTCGACGGACCGACGATGCTGGCATTCGACGACCTTCAATGGGCCGACGACCTCAGCCTCGAGATCCTCACCGAGCTTGCACGTGCCGCACGCGACCGCCCGTTGCTCCTCGTCGGCGCTTATCGAACCGACGAGCTCTCACCGGATGCGCTCCTGCGCGAATGGCGTGCGAGACTCCTGACACAGCGCACGGCCGAGGAGGCGCAGCTCGCTCCGCTGAACCTCGAGCAGACGGCGCTCATGACCACCCTCATCCTGGACACTGGGCTGCCCGCCCCGCGCGACGTCGTCGCCGCCGTCTACGAACGGACCGATGGGGTCCCGCTGCACGTCGAGGAGCTGTTAGGTGCGATAGCCGACGGCGAGCGGATCGACGGCCGCCTGATTCGGGACGCCGATGTCCCCGACACACTCGAGGACGCCATCCTGCAGCGCATTCGGCGCCTCTCCCCCGATGCCCAGCTGGTGGCCCGCTCGGGGGCGGTGATCGGTCGCTGCTTTGTCCCCGATGTCCTGGCGGGCATCATGGACGTGCCGGCTGACACGCTCGATGCGCCGCTCCGCGAGCTGCTCGACGAACACTTTCTGGAGCCGCCGGGGCTTCGCGGCCTGTACGACTTTCGCCACCAGGTCCTGCGCGACGTCCTGTATCGCAGTCTTCCCGGGACCGAGCGGCGCCGATTGCACGCGCGCGCCGGCGAGTTCGGCAGGGAGTTGGAAGGCGCCTCGGAGATCCACGCCTCACTGCATTACGAGCGTGCCGGCATGACCGCGCAGGCGTTTCGCTCGGCGCTCCAGGGGGCGCGCGTTGCGTCTCGGCTCTCGTCTCACCGCGAGGCGTTCGACCTGTACCGCCGCGCCGTCGACCTCCTGTCCGCCGACCTGCCGGTGGCTGAGCAGGCCGAGATCCTCGAGGCGTTCGCGGTCGAGGCGGCTGCCGTTGAGGAGAACGACGTCTGCGATTGGGCGGCGCGCGAGGCTCGGTCGCGCTACATGGCGGCCGGGGACGTGGTCGCTGCCGCGGCGCAGCTGGTGATGCTCATCGGCATGGCCCGACGCCGGGCGCGACCCATTGCCGAGCGCCAGTCAGCCATCCGCGCGGCGACGGAGGAGCTGGCGGCCCTGCCCCCCGGTTCCCCCACCAGCAGCGTGCGTGCCAGACTCATGGTCGAGGCGGCGTACGCCTCCCTCGACCAGCTGGACCTCGACGCCGCGCGCGCAGCCATCGCGTCCGGATCCGAGGCCGGCCGCGCGGCGGAAGATGAGGAGGCGATCCTGTGGATCGCCTCACTCGACGGCATGCTGGAGGCGCTCGACGGGCTCCCGGATGACGGCCTGACCCGCATCGCGACGGTTGCCCTTGAGGCGCGCGAGCGCGGCTTCGAGGACGGCGGGGTGACCGCCTATCGGGACGGGGCGGTCATGGCGGCACGCGTCATGGAGTATCCGCGAGCGGCGGCGCTGATCGACGAGGGCCTGCGCTACGCCGACGCCATCGACCAGTCGCACTGCGCCCATGTCATGGCCGCGACCGGAGCGTTGGTGGCGTGGGCCAACGGTCGGTGGGACGAGGCGGTGGCCCTGGGAGAGCATGCGCTGGCCGATCGTGGCTGCGAGCGGGCCGCAGTGATGGCGCGCTGGCCGATCGGCTACACGGCCCTGGTGCGCGGAGACTCCGCGACCGCTGCCACCCATCTCGGAGCGGCCGAAGCTTTCGGGGAGATGGCGGGCGTTCCCGACTTCGTGCTGGCTGCTTCGTGGGGGCTGGCAGAGCTTGCGGTGGTGGCTGGTGACCACGAGCAGGCGATCGGCCGCACGGACGATGCGCTCGCGCTGGCGAGCCGCAGCGGCGAGCGTGCTCGGTTCGCGCCGTTCGTGGTCACCGGCGTGCGGGCGCGGATCGCGGCGGGGCGCCCCGCTGAAGCGGAACGCTGGGCCGCCGATGCGGCCGCCCTGCTTGGCGCAAGCCAGCCCTCGCCGGCGCTCGACCACGCCTCGGGACTCGTGGCGCTTGCAGCCGGGAGCCTTGCCGCCGCGCGCTCGTCGCTCGAGCGAGCCGTGCGCGGATGGGGCGCACGCGGGAGGACGTGGGAGACGCTGTGGGCTCGCCTCGACCTTGCAGGCTGCATGCTGCGCCTGGGCCGCGTCGTCGAGGCCGTGAGGCTCATTGCGGAAGTTCGCGCCGCCGCCGAAGGACTGCGAAGCCCGCCCCTCCTGGCGCGGATCGCGGAGCTGGAGCGCCTGAGCCGACGCCACGCCACGGAGGAGCCGGGCTGGCATCCGCTCACCGTTCGCGAGTACGAAGTTGCGCGGCTGATTGCCGGCGGTCTGACGAACGGCGAGATCGCCACCGAGCTCTCGGTGGCGCCCAGGACGATCAGCTCACACGTCGAGCATATCCTCGACAAGCTGGGTGCGGCCCGCAGGACCGAGATCGCGAGCTGGGTCGCGACCACGCTCCCCCCAACGACGATGCGGCACGAGACCGTTGCTCTCTCATCGCAGGTGCCCGCCATACCGCACGGTGTGCACCGCCTGAATGGCACCTGACACCACGGGGAAGCCCGGAGTATGGTGTGCTCGGTGAGTTCAGGAGTGCAGAGCACATGACGCAGATCGCCGAGCCGAAAACCGAATCGGGGCCAGCCGCCGTGGAGCGGGTCAACCATTGGGTCGGTGGCAAGCGCGTGGCGGGCACCTCCGGCCGTCACGGGCCCGTCTACAACCCGGCCACCGGTGAGCTGGCGCGCGAGGTCGACTTCGCCTCGGCGGCGGAGGTCGACGAGGCCGTGCGCACCGCCACCGCGGCATTCCCCGTCTGGCGGGCCACCTCGCTCAGCCGGCGCACCGAGATCCTGTTCCGGATCCGCAACTTGGTTGACCAGCACCGCGCGGAGATCGCGGCTCACCTCACCGCCGAGCACGGCAAGGTGACGAGTGACGCCCTGGGCGAGGTGGCGCGCGGCCTCGAGAACCTCGAGTTCGCGACCGGCATCCCGCACCTGCTGAAGGGCGGCTTCAGCGAGCAGGTGTCGACCGGCATCGACGTCTACCAGATTCGCCAGCCGCTGGGGGTGGTGGCCGGCATCACGCCGTTCAACTTCCCGGCCATGGTGCCGATGTGGATGTTCGCCACCGCCATCGCCTGCGGCAACGCCTTCATCCTGAAGCCGTCCGAGAAGGACCCGTCTGCATCGGTCTACATTGGGGAGCTGCTGCAGGAGGCGGGCCTGCCGGACGGCGTCTTCAACGTCGTGCACGGCGATCGTGAGGCCGTTGACCGCATCCTGGAGCATCCGGGCATCGCGGCGGTGAGCTTCGTCGGATCGACGCCGGTGGCACGCCACATCTACCAGACCGGCACCTCCCACGGGAAGCGGGTGCAGGCGCTTGGCGGGGCCAAGAACCACATGATCGTCCTGCCCGATGCCGACGTCGAGATGGCGGCCGATGCCGCGGTCTCCGCCGCGTACGGCTCCGCCGGGGAGCGCTGCATGGCGATCAGCGTGGTGGTGGCCGTCGGTGGCGTGGCCGACCCCCTGGTCGATGCGATCGAGGAGCGGCTGCCCAAGATCAAGCTCGGACCGGGGAGCGAAGCGGGCTCCGAGATGGGCCCCCTGATCACGCGCGAGCATCGCGACAAGGTGGCCTCATACCTGGACAGCGGCCCGGCCCAGGGGGCTGAGCTGCGGGTCGACGGCCGGGAGCACCAGCTCTACCGCGAGGGCAAGGGCTTCTTCCTGGGGGTCTCGCTGCTGGATCGGGTCACGCCGGAGATGGACTGCTACCGCAACGAGATCTTCGGGCCGGTGATGGAGGTCATCCGCGCGGAGTCGTACCCGGAGGCGTTGAAGCTGGTCAACGACAACCCGTACGCCAACGGGACGGCCATCTTCACCCGCGACGGCGGCGCCGCCCGCCAGTTCCAGTTCGAGGTGAACGTCGGCATGGTCGGCATCAACGTGCCGATCCCGGTGCCGGTGGCGTATTACAGCTTCGGCGGCTGGAAGGCCTCGCTCTTCGGCGACCTGCACATGTACGGCCCGGAGGGGGTGCAGTTCTACACCCGGGCCAAGGTCGTGACGGCCCGCTGGCCGGACCCCTCGACCAGCAAGGTCGACCTGGGCTTCCCCCAGACACGCTGACGCACCTTCTCCCATGGCCCTGCCAGCAGGTCCGGCGGTGATGGGTGCGGAACGCGCCGAGTTCTGGCGGCTGGGTGCAGCGGCCCCCTGGCTCTGGGGGTTGGCGTCGTTCGGGTGGTACGCCGCCAGCGCCTATCTGACGCTTCCGCTGGTGACCGCCCTCCCCGCGCAGTTCATGATCCAGCCTTTGATTTGGGGTGGCGTGGTCCTGGGGGGCGTCGTGCTCCTTGCCCGCCTGTTCTTCGGCCGATGGCTGCGGATCTCCTGGACGGCGTTGGCGCTTGCGATCGCGGGCCTGGTCCTGGCCGGGCTGCTCGAGGCGTCCCTGCACGCATGGGCGGTCGAGCGCTTCGCGACCTTCAGCTGGCAGCTCATCGGCCCGACCGCTGGCCTCTTCGCGATCGTCGTGGGCTGTGCGGCGGCCAGCTTCGGCGTGCTGATCGCCCCGCGATATGCAAGCCTGCCGCCGCTTCTCTTCGCGGTCGCCGGGGCGCTCGTCAGCGGCCTCGTCGTGGCCGTCAATCTGCCCGGGACGCAAGGTGGTCTCGATACGGGAAGTCTCCTGCCGGCGTCGCTGGTCGCTGCCGGCGGTGCCTACGCCCTGGTTGCGACGTTCGTTGCCGTCATCGTGGCGGTCCGTCGCGAGCTGAGTGATGAGCCAGTGATGCCGGCATGAGCGACCGGCACGACCATTTCGAGACCCTAACGGTCCATGTCAGCGCTGATCCGGATCCGGCCACCGGGGCGGTGGTGCCCGCCATCCAGATGAGCACCACCTTCAAGCAGGACGCGGTGGGCCAGACGCGGGACGGCTTCGAGTACGGCCGCAGCGATAACCCGACCCGTCGCGCGTTGGAGGCTGCGATCGCCGCGCTGGAGGGTGCGGCTCATGGGATCGCCTTCGCATCCGGGCTGGCCGCCACCCAGAACATCCTCTACCTGCTCGACCCCGGCGACCGGCTTGTGGTCTCGGATGACGTGTACGGCGGCACCTGGCGCCTTGCCGACAAGGTGTGGCGCCGCTACGGCGTGCAGACCGATGCGGTCGACCTGCGCGACCTCGACGCGGTGGCGGCCGCCCTCGCCGGCGACGGGACGGCGCCGCCGGCGCGCATGGTCTGGATCGAGACGCCCACCAATCCATTGCTGAAGGTGGTCGACATCAGCGCCGTCGCCCGGCTGGCAGCCACGAGCGGGGCCCTGACGGTGGTCGACAGCACGTTCGCCACGCCCTATCTGACCCGCCCGCTGGAGCTGGGTGCGGACCTCGTCCTGCATTCGGCCACCAAGTACCTCGGCGGCCACTCCGACGTGATCGGCGGGCTGGTTGCGACGAGCCGCGACGACGTGGCTGCCACCCTGCGCTTCCACCAGAACGCAGCCGGCGCCGTGCCGAGCCCGTTCGACTGCTGGCTGGTGCTGCGTGGCCTGCGCACGCTGGCGATCCGCATGGATCGTGCCTGCGCGAACGCCGCGGCGGTGGCGACCTGGCTGCAGCGACGGGCCGGCGTGGCTCGTGTTCACTGGCCCGGCTTCCCGGATCATCCGCAGCGTGAGCTGGTCGAGCGCCAGATGCGGCTGCCCGGCGCAATCGTCAGCTTCGAGCTGACGGCAGATGAGCCGGTCACGCGCCGGCTGGCGGCGACGACGAGGCTCTTCACGCTCGCCGAGTCGCTCGGTGCGGTCGAGTCCCTGATCGAGCTGCCGGCGGCGATGACCCACCTGTCCGTCGCCGAATCGCCGCTGGCGGTCCCGCCCGGGCTCATCCGCCTCTCGGTCGGGATCGAGGCGGCCGACGACCTGATCGCCGACCTGGAGCAGGCATTCGTTGCCGCCGGGGTCGCTGCCGGGGTGGACGCCGGGTGAGCTCGGACCCACCCAAGCTCCCGCCGGACGGCCCGACCGAGCTTGTCGAGGGCCGGGACGGGGAGCTGGTGGAGCGCCTGGCGACCGGCACCGCCACCCTGCTGCTCATCTGGCTGGTGGGCGTGGGGGCCGGCAGCGCGCTCCTCGCGGCCTGGATCTTCGCTGCGGTGGTCCTCGGCCAACGGCTGGGCGTCGACGACCTGTTGAGCGGGACTGGCTTCTACGTCTCGCTGTTCGGTGCCTCCGGTCCCACGGTACTGTGGCTCGCCGGCCGCGCGCAGGACCGCTCGCTCGGGTGGTTCCTGCTGACCGCCGCGAAGATCGGGCTGGCCATGCTCGGCGGCTCGATCCTGATCGTGGTGCTCGGGTCGCTGCTGCTCGGCTCGAGCATCGGGTCCGGTGCCCTGCCCGCGGTCGCCCTGCTCATCGGTCTCACGCTGGCGATGGCCGTGGTGTGGGCGCTCGCCACCTGGTCGGCGGACCGTTACATCGCCAGGGCGCGTGTGGAGTCCACGCCGGACGCTTGACATTCAACCGATCAGTTGCAGCCCGCCCAACTGGTGGGCGTAACAGCCACGATTTGGGCTCAGGAGTCGCGTTTCGCCTCCGGCTCGCCCACCACTTGAGAATCCGGCCACGAAAGGTTGGCATCGTGGCGGTTGGGCCCACCAGTTGGGAATTCGGCGGCGGCGTGCGGTGGGAGGAGGCTTAGACGTCGTAGGTGCGCAGCGGCTCGGCGATCTCCAGCGGACCCGAGTAGGCGGTGCGTGCCTCGCCGAGCGCCCATTCGCCATCGTCGCTGTTCAGCGGGATGTGGGTCAGGATGACCCGCTTGGAACGGGCGTTATGGGCCACCAGCGCCGCCTCCGAAGGGAGGAGGTGGCCGCGGCTCTGCGGGGCGGGATCATCCTCCTGCAGCGAGCGCAGGCCTGCCTCGCACAGGAACAGGTCGGCGGTGTCGGCCAGGCGCGGCAGCGCAGGGCACGGTCCGGCGTCGGCCGAGTAGGCGAGGATGCGGTCCGGGTCCTCATCCGGCCCGCGGGCCGAGATTCGGAAGCCCCAGGTGCGCACGTAATGCTGCGTCTCATCGGGCTCGAGCCGAAGGCTGCCGATCTCGATCGGGCGCTTTCCGTCGTGCTCCACGAAGATGAAGCTCTTGTCGAAGAAGTTGGCGTAGCCGGCGCCCAATGCCAGCTCGGCCAGCTGCGCCTGCGATCCGGGCGGCACGATGACCAGCAGCCGCTTCTTGGCCACGTCGATCCACGGGTAGGAGTAGCGCAACGTCACGAGGTCGAGGCAGTGGTCGGTGTGCATGTGGCTGACGACCACCGCGTCGAGCTCATCCGGCGTGTTCCGCCGCAGCAGCTGGGCGACCACGCCCGGTCCGACGTCCATCAAGATCCGGGAGCCGCCGCCCTCGACCACGTATCCGGCGCACGCTTCGCCGGGGTTGGGTCGGGCCGGGCTGCGGCCCAGGATGGTCAGACGCATATCCGCGTAGTTATGACCGATCGCCCGACAGGGCGTCTGTCCGAAATGCGACTAGCGCTGGTCGATCGGGACGTAGTCCCGCTCGGTTTCCCCCACGTAGATCTGTCGCGGCCGCCCGATCTTGGTCTCCTTCGACTCGATCATCTCGCGCCACTGGGCGATCCATCCCGGCAAGCGACCGATGGCGAAGCAGTTGGTGAACATGTTCTTCGGGAAGCCGATGGCGTGGTAGATCAGGCCCGAGTAGAAGTCCACGTTGGCATAGAGCTTGCGCTGGACGAAGTACTCGTCGTGGATCGCGACCTCCTCCAGGCGCTTGGCGACCTCGAAGAGGGCGCCATCGGCTCCGGTGGCGGCCAGCACCCGGTCAGCGGCGTCCTTGATGATCTTGGCTCGCGGGTCGAAGTTCTTGTAGACGCGGTGCCCGAAGCCCGGCAGCTTGAACTCCGAGCTCGGGTCCTTGGCACGGTCGACCCATTTCTGGACGTCGCCGCCGTCGGCCACGATGCGCTCCAGGGTGCGGATCACCGCCTCGTTGGCTCCACCGTGCAGCGGGCCCCAGAGAGCGGAGATGCCGGCGCTGATCGAGGCGTAGAGGTTGGCATGCGCACTGCCGACCATCCGCACGGTGGCGGTCGAGCAGTTCTGCTCGTGGTCGGCATGCAGGATCAGGAGCAGGTCGAGTGCCTCGGCGACCTCCGGCTTGACCTCGTAGTCCTCCGACGGAACCGCGAACATCATGTGCAGCAGGTTGGCCGCGTAGCCTAGGTCGTTGAGGGGGTAGACGTACGGCTGGCCGATCGCCTTCTTGAACGACCAGGCCGCCAGGGTCGGCAGCTTGGCGATCAGCCGCAGCGTGGTCAGCTCGACGGCGGCCGCGTCCGCGATCTCATGGCTGTCCGGGTAGAACGTGCTCATCCCGACCGTGCCCGATGCAAGCACCGCCATCGGGTGGGCGTCGTGCGGGAACGAGTCGAAGAAGTGCCGCATCTCCTCGCGGATCAGCGTGTGATGCGTGATCTCCGCCACGAACCGAGCCAGCTCGTCACGAGTCGGCAGCTCGCCGTAGATGAGCAGGTGGGCGACCTCCAGGAAGGTGCTCTGACCCGCGAGCTGCTCGATCGGGTAGCCGCGGTAGAGCAGGATCCCCTGGTCGCCGTCGACGAAGGTGATGGCCGATGTGCAGGAGCCCGTGTTGCCGTAGCCGGTGTCCATCGTGATCAGGCCGGCCTCGGCGCGCAGCTTCGCGATGTCGACCGCCGCCTCGTTCTCGGTCCCACGGATCACCGGCAGCTCCACCGACCGATCGTGGTAAGTGAGGGAGGCGGTATCGGTCTTCACAGCCGTCTCGTTGGTCATCGGATCAGGTCCTTCACTGCCTCACGCTCCTCGACGAGCTCGTCGCACGTCGCGTCGATCTTGCCCTGCGCCCAGTCGCCATGCTTGATGCCCTGCACGATTTCGACCTCGCCGGGGGCAACGGCGCGCAGCGGGTAGCCAAACACGAGCCCTTCGGGGATGCCATAGCCCGTTTGGTCGCTCGGCGCGGGGACGGCCGAGGAGAAGATCTGCCCGCTCGGCTGGGTGATGTTGCGCACCGTGTCGATCACGGCGTTGGCGGCCGACGCCGCGCTCGACTGCCCGCGTGCGGCGATGATCGCGGCGCCACGCTGCTGCACGGTGGCGATGAACTCGCCCTGCAGCCAGGCGTCGTCGGCGATCACCTCGGGCGCGGGCCGCCCGCCGATCGTGGCGTGGTAGGCGTCCGGGAACTGGGTCGATGAGTGGTTGCCCCAGATCGCCAGGTCGCGTACCTCCTCCACCTCCACGCCAGCCCGCCTGGCCAGCTGCGCTCGGCCGCGGCTCTCGTCGAGCATCGTCATGGCGAACCATCGGTCACGGCCGATCCTGGGCGCATTGGCGGCCGCGATCAGGCAGTTGGTGTTGCACGGGTTGCCGACCACCAGGACGCGGATGTCGTCGGCGGCATTGGCGTCGAGAGCCCTGCCCTGCGCGGTGAAGATCCCGCCGTTGATGGTGAGCAGGTCCTTGCGCTCCATGCCCGCCTTGCGCGGCACGGCGCCGACCAGCAGCGCCCAGCTCGCGTCGGCGAAGGCCTCGTCGGCGCTCGCGGTACGGACCACCTCGCGAAGCAGCGGAAACGCGCAGTCCTCGAGCTCCATGGCGACTCCCTCGAGCGCGGGGAGCGCGGCCTCAAGCTCGAGCAGCTGCAGGTCAACCGTGGTGCGCGGACCGAACATCTGGCCCGATGCGATCCTGAACAGGAGCGCGTAGCCGATCTGTCCGGCGGCGCCGGTGACCGCCACCTTCACGTGCGAGTCGGGCATCGGATCGAGTGTAGCGCAGCGGCCCTCGATCGCCGTGGGGCCGCTCGTCCGCTCGGGTGCTACCAGTCGCGCGGGATGCCGCTCCGGCCCGCCGCCCAGTCATCCAGGGCGGCGGCCATGGAGCGGAACGCCATCCGTGGCAGCCAGGCGGGAACGTCGGCGCGGGCGACCCAGGCGTGGTGGTCCGACTCGGGGTCGGTGACGACCTTGGCTGACGGGTCGAGGGTACGAGCCAGGTAGACGCAGCTCACCGCGTTCGCGTCACGGGACGTGTAGACCCCCACCAGCCGCACCAGCTCGACGGCCAGGCCGGCCTCCTCCAGCGTCTCGCGACGCGCGCCCTCTTCGGCCGATTCCCCTGCCTCCAGGTAGCCTGCCGGCAGGTCCCACCCCCCCCGGCCCGGCTCGCCCGCCCGGCGCAGGAGCAGTACCTGCGGCTCGCCGTCGGGAGCGAGCCGCTCGACCAGCGTGCCCGCGGAAGGCAGCGGGTTGGCGTACCAGCGCCACCCGCAGCGTTCGCAGGTGAGGGGCTGCTCCGTCAGCTGCGCGCAGTGCGGGCAGGCTCGGACCGTGGTCACACCGCCAGCCTACCTTGGTCCCGGGTCAAGGGCGTGTGAACGCCTGATCAATGTCCACTCTGGGGACGGCTTGTGGATAAGTTGGAGGAACCACCGGAAAGTCGGGGATAAGGGGGGTTGTGGGCTCTGGGCGCCGGCCGGCATACTTTGGTCGTCCCGAAGGGGCAGCCAACGGCACCAGAGATTGCATCAACGGTCCGGCGGCGGTTCCTTCGGGGCATTTCGTTGTGCCGCGGGCAGGTCGCGCTGGAGGCGACGAACCACCTCGGCCGTCTCGTCCAGCTGGCCGTGGCCCGGCTCCGAGGCGGGGCCGGCGAAGGTGCCGAACTGCCGGTCGCCGGCGTCCCCCAGCCCGGGCACGATGTACCCCCGCTCGTTCAGCTCGCGGTCGACGGCGGCGACGTGGATGTCGACGTCGGGGTGGGCCGTCGAGAGCGTGGCGATCCCCTCCGGTGCGGCGATCAGGCTGACCTGCTTGACGCGGGCCGCGCCCCAGGCCTTGAGGATGTCGACCGTGGCGGCTGCGGAGCCACCGGTGGCCAGCATCGGGTCCAGGATCAGGCAGAGCTGGACGGTGGCCGCGTCCGGTAGCTTGTTGTAATACTCGACTGGCTTCAGCGTGCGCTCGTCGCGATACAGTCCGATGTGCCACACCTCGGCCGACGGCATCAGCTCCAGCATGGCGTCGACCATCCCCAGGCCGGCGCGCAGGACCGGGATGAAGCCGACCTTCGGCTCCACCTGCTGCCCGGTCATCGGCTCGAGTGGCGTCTCGATCGGGTGAGGTTGAGTGCTCAGGTCGGCCATCGCCTCGTAGCCGAGCAGCCAGGTCAGCTCGCGGACGAGCTCGCGAAACAGCTTCGGGGTGGTGGTCCGGTCGCGCAGCAGGGAGAGCTTGTGGGCGACCAGGGGGTGGCGGCTGACGCGGACGTTCGGCGGGTGCGGGGCGCTGGCCATCGGCGGCATTCTAGTGGGACTACCTCGGGGTGACATGGGCTGGTAGGCTATCGGTCCTTGCACGAGCCCCCCGCACGACCGGCGTGCCCTCAGTCGTCGCCTAAGGAAGGAGCCTGCCGTGGTCTTCGGATCGAAGCGAGACAACAAGTCCGACGCCTTGTCGCGCGAGGATGTCGTCGGCAACCTGTACCCGGACAGCCTTACCAGCGAGGTTGACGTGACCCCTTCGCCCACCGACTTCCGCCGGAGCGATACCGGCAACGAGAGCGTCATCGATCCCCACGCCCGGTTCAGCGGCAAGTACGTCTCCGACCGCGACCTGCGGATCGAGGGCGAGGCAAACGGTGAGATCGAGTGCCAGGGGACCCTGATCATCAGCCCACAGGCCCGCGTGCGAAGCGCGATCACCGCCCACAACGTGATCATCAGCGGCGACTACGAAGGGGACGTCGACTGCGGAGGCCGTTTCGAGATCGGCTCAACCGGTCGGGTGAAGGGCAAGGTCAAGACCCAGGTACTCGTCGTCAAGGAGGGCGCGCACTGGGAGGGGTCCGTGATCATGACCCACGAGGGCGCCCGTCCGGCACAGGCTCCGCGCCCGGAGGCCAAGCAGGTCTCGCCGACGCCGACGCCAACGCCCGCAGGAGCAGCCGCTCCGTCCGGCCAGGGGAGCATCTTCAGCAAGCAGGACAGCACGCCATCCGGCGAGCGGCAGGCGACCGGACCCGGCACCGGCAGCGGCAGCGGCGGGGAGTAGACACCGGGTCGCAGCGCGAATCCCGCCAGCCTCAGTGGCGGTTCAGTTTCGCGCTAGCGACCGCAACGTCCAGCCAAGCTCTCAGGCGCGAACCTGGGCAGCATTAGAAGCAAGTGCATGGCCTCGGCGATGCCCAGGCCTTTGCGGCCACGCTTGGCCGCGGTCCGATCAGCTGCCCGGCGTGGGCACCGGGCCTCGAATGAGGCTGTGGTTCGCAGATGAGAAGTTCCGGGTCCACCGCGAGGGGTGCAGCGCGCGGCGCCGAGCCGCTCGTCGACGTCCTACGTGGCGACCGCGCGCCGCGTCAGCTGAATATCGTCAACGGCGATCAATGGGCGTCGGAACGCCAGCCCGTGCGCCGCGTGATCGGGCGAGGCGATGATCGGGAGCCGGGAGGCCGACATCGGCGTCCATAGATCGGCCAAGGCGATTTCTGGTCGTGCCACGCGATCACAGTCGGGCGCACTCGTCGACGTCCTACGTGGCGACCGCGTTGAGTCACGACATCGTGGCTCGGTGGCGGTCGTTGCCGCGTCCGGCCGGCTGATCGCCTCGTACGGCGATCCCGACCAGTTCATCTACCTGCGCTCTGCGGCCAAGCCCTTTCAGCTGGCGCCCTTCGTGGCATCGGGTCATTTCGATGCCTACGACTTCCCGAACTCGACCGAGTCCCTGGCGGTCATGGCCGCATCCCACGCCGGCGAGGACCGGCACCTGCGAACGGTTCAGGCGCTGCTGCGCGGTGGCGGACTGACGCGCGACGTACTGGCCTGCGGCATGCACCCGCCCTTCGACCGAGAGACCGCCGAGCGCCTGATCCGCGACGGCGAGCCGCTCACCCCGCTGCGCCACAACTGTTCTGGCAAGCACGCGGGCATGGCCCTGCACGCCAAGGCAGCTGGCTGGCCGGTCGAGACCTACTGGCAGCCCGATCACCCGATCCAGCAGCTGGCCCTCGAGACGGTGGCTGTCCTGTCGGGCATGCCCGCACGTGAGATCGTCCAGGCGACCGATGGCTGCGGGGTCGTGACCTTCGGCCTTCCGCTGCGCGGACTGGCACTCGCCTTCGCCCGTTTCGCCGATCCGTCCGGCGTGGCCGATGCGTCGCTGCGCGCGGCACTGGAGCGGATCCGCGACGCGATGATGGCCCACCCCGAGATGGTCGGCGGGGAGCGCCGGCAGTTCGACACCTCGCTCATGCGCGCCGCGCCCGGCCGCCTCGTCAGCAAGGGCGGGGCCGAGGGCGTGCAGGCGGTGGCTCTCCCGGCCGGCGGCCACACGCGGGGGAGGGGCGCTATTGGTTTGGCGGTGAAGGTCGAGGACGGCGACGGCGCGCGCCGCGCCCGCAGCGTCACCACCATCGAGTCGCTGCGCCAGCTTGGTGCCTTGGATCAAGCGGCAATCACCCGGCTGACGGACTTCGCCTCGCCGCCGATCCTGGACCCGCGCGGCGAGCGGTCGGGCGAGGTTCGGGCTGCCTTCGAGCTGTAGGTGCGCATGGGGAGCCTCCGCTTCGTGCCGCTGGGCGATTCGTACACGATCGGTACCTCGGTGGCCGATGCGGAGCGGTGGCCGAACCAGCTCGTCGCCCGTCTGGCGGGCGATCCCGTCTCGCTTCACCTCGTGGGCAACCCGGCGGTGAACGGCTTTGCCTCTGGCGACCTGATCCGCGTCGAGCTGCCGAAGCTGGAGAACCTGAGGGCCGAGTTCGTGACGGTCCAGATCGGCGTCAACGACGTCGTGCAGGGCGTGCCGGACGTCGACTACTCGGCCAACGTCTCGCTGCTCCTCGACTCCCTGCTGGAGGTCCTGGCGCCCGACCGCCTGCTCTGCCTGGCGACGCCGGACTACACCGTCACGCCCCAGGGCGCCGCCTTCGGACAGCCGGAGACGCAGCGTGCCGGGATCATGCGCAACAACGAGATCATGCGAGGCGCAACGGAGGGGCGAGGCATCCGCTTCGTCCCGGACGTCTTCGAGATCTCGCAGGCCGCCGGTGCCGACCGGCGTATGCTCGCCGACGACGGGCTGCACCCGTCGGGCGCCCAATACGGGCTGTGGGTGGACGCGATCGAGCCGATCGTCCGGGAGCTGCTGGCATCGGTCCCCTGAGGTGTCGAGGCATGGTTGTGCTGCACAGCGGCTGTGCTGCACAGCCGCACAACCGGCCCTGATGCGGTCCGGCTTGCCCAAGGGCGGTCTGGCCAGCGCCGGGCCGGCGGGCCTCCCCTGCTACCATCGGGCGACCGATGAGTGAGCCACAAGTGACGACCGACAGCCGTCCCGTGCGGGTGCGCATGGCGCCGAGCCCCACCGGGCCGCTGCACATCGGTACCGCACGGACGAGCCTCTACAACTACCTCTTTGCCCGTCACGTCGGCGGGACGTATGTGATGCGAATCGAGGACACGGACCTGGCGCGCAGCACGCCCGAGTACGAGCTCGACATCATCGAGAACCTGCACTGGCTGGGCATCACCTGGGACGAGGGGCCACAGGTGGCCGGTGGTGAGGACGTGGGCGAGTACGGCCCGTATCGCCAATCCCAGCGCTGGGATCTCTACGCGCGCGAGGCGCGGCGCCTGGTGGAGTCAGAGGCGGCCTACCACTGCTGGTGCACGCCCGATGAGCTCGAGATGGTCCGCCGCCAGCAGGAGCGCGATCACGAGCCACCGCGCTATAACGGTCGCTGCCTGTCCCTGACCGATGCGGACCGCGCCGCATTCGAGGCCGAGGGGCGCAAGCCTGCGATCCGATTCAAGGTGCCGGCCGAAAAGGTGACCTTCGACGACCTGATCCGCGGCGAGGTCGAGTTCGACAACGCCCTGCTCGGCGACTTCGTGATCGTCCGCGGCGACGGCGTGCCGCTCTACCACTTCGTGGTGGTCGTCGACGACGAGGCGATGCAGGTCAGCCACGTGATCCGCGGCGAGGACCACCTGTCGAACACGCCGAAGCACATCGCCCTCATCCGGGCGCTGGGCTACGGTGAGCCCCGCTTCGGGCACATCCCGCTCATCCTCAATCCGGATCGGTCGAAGATGAGCAAGCGCAAGTCACAGACCGACATGACCGCCTTTCGCGAGCAGGGCTACCTGCCGGAGGCGATGGTCAACTTTCTCGCCTTCCTGGGCTGGTCGCCTGGCACCGAGGAGGAGATCTTCACGCTCGAGGAGCTGGCCGCTCGATTCGAGATCGAGGAGGTGCACAAGGCGGGGGCGATCTTCGACAAGGACCGCCTGGACTATCTGAACGGGGTCTATATCCGACACCTGACCGATGAGCAGCTGGCGCTGCGCCTGCGCCCGTTCCTGCCCTCTACGCTCGACGACGAGTCCGTGCTGCGGGTGGTGCCGCTCATCAAGGAGCGCCTGGTCCGGCTCGGCGACGCGACCGAGCTGGTGGCCTTCCTGACCGAGACCGACGACGACGTCGCGTCCCGCTACGAGCCGGATATGCTGGTGCCCAAGGGTCGGTCTTCCGCCGAGGTGGCCGGCGCGTTGGAGCTCGCGCTGAAGACGCTGGGCCGCCTCAGCCACGACGACTTCGCTGCCGATGAGCTGGAGGCCCGCTGCCGGAACGCGGCCGAGGACGCCGGCTGGAAGCCGGGCGACTTCTTCCTGCCGATCCGGGTCGCGGTCACCGGCCGCACCGTCTCGCCGCCGCTCTTCGGTTCCATGGAGCTGCTCGGTCGCGACCGGACCCTTGCCCGCCTCGAGGCCGCGCTGCGGAAGCTGGGTGCTGCCGAGGCATCGCACGCATGACCGATACCACCCTGGGCGCCCTCCTCTCGATGGACTTGATCATCCCGATCCGTTCCTCGAGCGGGCAGCCCGTCAGCCCGGAACGGGTTCCGCTCACGGCGATGCGCCACGGTACCGACGACAAGGGCCGCTTCCTGCCGGCCTACACCAGCCCGGAGCGCTACATCGAGTTCGGGCCGCCCGGCAGCGACGCCGTGGAGCTGCCCGCCCGTGACCTGTTCATTCGAGCCGAGGGCGTCGGCGAGCGGGTGGTGATCGATCCCGGCTCGCCGGCGCAGCTCGAGGTGCCGGAGGCGGTCCTGCCCTTCCTGGCGGCGGGGATCGACCCGACCACGCCCGAGGCGATGCGCGCGCGGCGGCCGTTCGGCGAGCTGCCGCCCCTCGAGGCCCCGACCGAGGTGCCGGAGCCATTCGGCTCCGAGCTGCACCGGGAGCTGACCGAGCTGCCGCAGGTGATCCAGGCGTGGCTGCTGCGAGCCGGGACCGGCTGGACGCTGGGCGTGCTGCTCGAGCCAGACGCCGAGCTGGTCTTCTTCGACGAGGTGCGGAACCGCGCGCACGCGGTCGCGTCCGAGCACCTCGCCTCGCGTCGCCAGCTGGCCGTCACCGACCTGCGAGCGCAGCCGGTGCGCGAGGCCTACGAAGCGGCCGGCGGGCCGTGGTACATCCGTCCGCCGGAGAAGCCGAAGGGCATCATCGGCCGAATCCTCGGCGGCTAGGTATCGCGGGCTACCCGTCCGGGACCAGCACGATGCGGCCGGCTACCTTGCCGGCCAGCAGCCGATCGTGCGCGGAACGCGCCTTGCGGAGTGGCATGCGCTCCACCGACCAGCGCAGCCGACCGCGGCGCGCCTGTCGGACGACCTCGCGCAGGTCCTCCAGCGACCCCCAGGCGGTGGTGGTCATCGATGCCTCGACCGGCACGCTGTCGAACCCGAATGCATACCGTCCACCCGCCTCTCCGACGAGCGAGACAAGCCCGCCCGGTGCCACGTTGCGGACCGCATAGTCGAGGGTGTCATCGGTACCGACGAAGTCGAACACCACGTCGGCGGGACCGCCCAGGCCGAGCGCCACCAGCGTCTCGTCGCCGGCCAGCAGTCCCAGGTCCGCGCCCAGCTCGGCCGCGATGGTCAGCTTGTCCGGATCCAGCTCGCGGACCGCGATGGTCAGATCCGGCAGCCGGCGCAGGTACTGGATCGCGAACTGGCCGAGGCCACCCAGGCCGATGAGCAGCGCCCGCGCTCCCGGCGTCAGCCAGGCGGCGGCCCGCGAGACGGCGCGATACGGGGTCACTCCGGCATCGGCCAGCGGCGCGGCATGGTCGGGCGCAAGGTCTCCGAGCTGGACGAGATGTCGCGCCTCGGGCACCAGCACGTACTCCGCGTAGCCACCGTCCCGCTGAAAGCCCGGTGACTTGCCGAGCTCGCAGCGCTGCGCCTGCCCGCTGGCGCACTGGCGGCAGGCGCCGCAGCCCCAGCCGCCGTAGACGAGCACCGCGTCGCCCTCGCGCAGACGCGCCCGCCGCAGGGGTTTGGCGGCGTCCGGGCCTGGGGCATCCACCCAGCCGCCGATCTCGTGGCCGAGCGTGACCGGCCGCGTGACGCGCAACCGGTCCGTTCGCGCGATGTGCAGGTCGGTGTGGCACACGCCGCAGCCGGCGACCTTGACGCGGACCTCGCTGCCTGACGGCTCCGGCAGCGGCACATCCTCGATGCGCAGCGGTTCGCCGGCGACATGCGTTCGGACGGCGAGCATCGGTCCTGGGGTGAGGCCGCTACGTCGGGGGGAAGATTGCTTCGAGCAGGCGGGCGACAAGGCCTTTTGGCGTGGCCTGCTCCACGATGTCCAGGATCGTGCCGTCGATGCCCACCGCGAAGGCGGTCGGTTCGGCGTTCACGTTGCCGCGCGAGGTGGTTGCCGGAATGCCGAGCAGCTCCACCGCGATGCGACGCTCGTCACAGAAGAGCAGGTACGGGAGCTGCAGCTCCTGCACGTACGCGGCCTGCTGCACCTCGCTGTCGGTGGTGACCGCGATCAGCCCCACGCCGTTCCGCTCGAGTCGGGGGTAAGCCTCCTTGAGCGCCAGGGCCAGCGTGTCGCCCCGCTCGCGGGCGGCTCCCTTCAGCGACGGGCCGCCGAAGAAGACAACGATCGCGGGCCGCTTGTCGACGAAGCTGCGCAGGTTGAGCAGGTACCCATCCGTCGCGCGCAGTCCGACCGACGGCATCTGATCGCGGATCTGCACGCGCAGGCCGGAGGTCGCGGTGGTCATGGCCCGATTGTAGCCGCGCCGGCCTCGGCCCCCCGTCCCCCAAGGTGAAGGCTGCCGCCGGACCGATGGGCGAGCCGGTCGCGCTCCAGGCCACTTGCGATGCGCTCGAAATCGAGGTTGGTGAGTCGCCCCACGACCTGCCTCGCGGCGGGGAGGGAGAGCGCCTGGCCGGGCGCGGCCACCAAGCGCTGGAGCAGGGCTCCGCGCGCGGCGCGTTCGGACCCGGCGAACGACGCCTGCCGCGGGACCGGCACGGCACCGGCCACGCCTCGCGACGGGCAGCCGGGTGCGATCGGGCAGGCCTCGCACCGCGGCCCCCGGGACCGGCAGATGCTCGCGCCGAACTCCATGGTGGCGTGCGTCCACGCCGCAGTCTCCGTCACGCGTTCGCTGGGTTGGGCCAGGCGGTCGGCCAGCGCCTGGAGCGTCGCCGGTCGGGCGCCGGCCGGTAATCCGAAGCGGCGCACCAGCCAGCGCCGGACGTTGGTATCCACCACTCCCACCGCCTCTCCGAAGGCGAGGCTTGCGACTGCCCGGGCGGTGTAGGGGCCGATCCCGGCCAGCCGCTGCAGCCGGGCCGCGCTGCGCGGCCAGCCATCCCGCGCGATCGCCATGGCTGTCCGGCGCAGGGCCAGCACGCGGCGGTTGTAGCCGAGCCCGCTCCAGGCGACGAGCGCATCCGCTTCGGAGGCGGCGGCCAGGGCACCAGCGCTCGGGAATCGGTCCAGGAAGGGAGAGAATCGCTCGGCGACGCGTGATGCCTGGGTCTGCTGCAGCATCACCTCGCTGACGAGCACCGCCCATGGGTCGGTCGTGCGACGCCACGGGAAGTCGCGGTGCTCCACGTCGTACCAGCTCAGCAACGAGCGGCGCACGCGCGCCAGCGCGGCGGCGCCATCGGTCTTCCGGGAGTGGGTGGCCACCACGCAGGGAGGGTAGCGCGCAAGTGTTCAGATGACCTGAACACCCGCGCAGGGACGGCCGGTGCGCTACCCTCAGCCGCCATGCCGCCAGCGTCCGCGGGACCCTCGGCGATCGTCGTCGACAAGTTCGGCGGGTCCGTCCTGCGCCAGCCGGAGGACATCGCGGCAGCCGTCGGCGCGGTGGTCGCCCAGCGCGAGGCCGGCCTGCGCCCGGTGGTCGTGGTGTCGGCCTTCGAAGGGGTGACCGATGCGATCCTCCGCTCAGCCGCCGTGCTGCTTCCGGACGGCGACCTCCTGCGACGCCCGACGCACGAGCCGGACTCGCCCTTCGCGCGCGAGGCGGACCGAGCGCTGGCGACGGGGGAGACGCTGTCGGCCGCGCTCTTCGCACTTGGACTGGAGGCGCGGGGCATCGCGGCACGCTCGTTCAGTGGGGCGGAGGCGGGAATTCGCACGGCGGCGGCGCATCTGGGAGCGGAGGTCCGCCGGGTGCTGCCACGGCGGCTCCGTGCGGCGCTGGTCGAGGGCCTCGTGCCGGTGGTCGCGGGCTTCCAGGGGATCGGCACTCACGGCGAGCTGACGACGTTGGGGCGTGGCGGCACCGACCTGTCGGCGGTCGTCCTGGCGGTCGCCCTGCGCGCCGATCGCTGCGAGCTGTTCAAGGACGTCGGCGGCGTGATGGAGGCGGACCCGCACGACGTCCCCGGGGCGCGGTTCCTGGACGTCGTCGATGCGCTGCAGCTCGAGCTGCTGGCCGATCTCGGCTCCGAGATCGTTCACCCCGTGGCGGTGCGCCGCGCCCGCCGCGGCAAGCTGGCGTTGGTGGTTCGCGCGGTCGATGCGTCGCACCCGCAGACGGTGGTGCGTCCGGTCCGGCGCGCGAGCGCAACTGTCGGTCAGCAGCCGGTGGGGGTCCTGATGCTGGCCATCGATCGCAAGGAGCGGATCGCCCGGATCAGCCTGGTCGGGCCGGCGGCAATGATGCCGGAGCTCCTGCCCGTGCCGGCCCACGGGGCTGGCAGCTTTGACGAGGGTGGCATGCGCGTGGTCTGGGCCGAGGTGCCGGTCGAGCAGGCGTCGCGCGTGGCCCAGTCGGTGCACGCGGCGCTGATGATCCAGGGGCCGCCGGTGACCCAGGGCGATAGTTAGGCGCCGACCGCCTCGTGCTCGGCGAGCTCGGCGCTCGGCCGCAGCTGCAGGACGATGCCCGACGTGATGATGAGGGCCCCGCCGACGAGCTGCAGGGGCGCTGGCTGCTCGGCCAGGAGGATCGCGGCCAGCGCGACGCCCACCACCGGCTCGAAGGTCGAAAGGATCGCGGCGCGGGGCGCGCCCAACAGCCGGATGCCGGTGATGAAGCAGAAGGTGGCGATGCCGGCGCCCACCACGCCCGCCAGCAGCACCGGCCAGAAGGCGGAAGCAGATGCCAAGGGCTGGACCAGGGTCCCGAGCTGGCCGATCAGCAGCGCGATCACCAGGTAGATGGCGGCCGCTCCTCCCATGGTGAGTCCTGCCGCCTGGACGACGGGGACCCTCGCAAAGCCGTGGCGGGCGGCCATGACGTAGAACGCCTGCGCCAGTCCCGCTCCGAAGGCGAGCACGATCCCGAGCGCGTCGATCCCGCCGAGCTGCCCGGCACTGGCCACCACCAGCACCATGCCCAGCAGCGCAATGCCGAGCGCCGCCCACCGCGGGCGGTCCAGCCGCTCGCCGAACCAGAGCGTGCTGGCCAGCGCCACCCAGGCGGGGTAGGTGTAGAAGACGAGCAGCGCGAGCCCGATGCTGATCCGCAGGAAGGCGATGAACATGGCCAGGTTGAGCGCGGCGTTGGCCACGGCGGCCCAGGCGACGTACCAGCGGTCGCGGATCGGCACGTCGCGCAGGCGGCGAACCGGGCTCTGGCCGGCAGCCAGACGCAGCCCGATGAAGAGCAGCATGCAAGCTGCGCCGAGCGCCGCCCGCCAGCTGACCAACGCCAGGCTGGAGACGCCAGCCTCGTCCGCGGCGTGAGCGATCGGCCCGAGCGTGCCGAAGCAGGTCGCGGCCAACAGGATCAGCCCCGCGCCGAGCAGGCCGGCCGAGCCGCGCCCGGCGGCGGATCCCGGTGGCGCCTCGCTCACCGAGACGACCCGATCGGTGACTCCTCCTCCTCGGCCGCTTCCAGCTCCCTGGCCAGGCGCGCCAGCTCGGCGCCCAGGCCCGTCGAGCGGTCGGTCGCGGCGTTGTAGCGGTCGATCAGCTCACGGACCGCGCTGCCATCGGCGTAGGCAGCCGGATCGGCGAGCCTCTGCCCCACCTCGGTCAGCTCGGCATCTGCCGCCCGCGCCTCGGAGGTGGTCCGCTCCAGGGCGGCGCGCAGGTCGCGGGTCCGCCGGTAGCGTCGGTTTCGCTCCTCCGCCTCGGCCCGCTTCCGAGCGGCCGACGCGGAGGAGGACTCGCGCGGTCGTGCCGCCGTGGCCTCGATGCCTCGTGGGGTCGCGACCCCCTCCATGGCCCCGCGCGTCTCGATGTCCAGGCCGCGCTTCGCGGCGTAATACTCGAAGTCGCCGGGGTAGAGGGTCGCCGTCCCGCCGTTCACCTCGCCGATCGCGGTCGCCACCGAGCGGATGAGGTATCGATCGTGGGTGATCAGGACGATCGTGCCGGGAAAGGCGTTGAGCGCGTCCTCGAGCACGTCCCGCGAGGCGATGTCCAGGTGGTTCGTCGGCTCGTCCAGGCAGAGGAGGTTGGCCGGGTCGGCCATCAGCTTGGCGAGCGCCAGGCGCGTCTGCTCGCCGCCGGAGAGGACGCTGACCCGCTTCTCGATCGCATCCCCCGTGAACAGGAAGGCGCCCAGCAGCCGGCGCATGTCGCCGCTCGTCATGCGCGCCGCCACTCCCGCCAGCTCGTCGAAGACGGTGTTGGTCGGGTTGAGCGCGTCGATCTGGTGCTGCGCGAAGTACGCGACCCGCACGTTGAGGCCCAGCTCGCGCCGACCGCCCTCGAACGGCAGGACGCCGGCCAGGATCTTGAGCAGCGTGCTCTTGCCGGCGCCATTGGGACCGATGAGGGCCACCTTTTGGCCGCGCTCCAGCACCAGGTCGAGCCCGTCGTAGACCGTGTGCGACCCGTAGCGCTTGACGATCCCCTCGAGCGTGATCACCGTCCGGCCGCTGCGCGCGGGCTGCGGGAACCGGAACTTCACGCTCTTGGTCCGCTCCGTCGGGACCACCACGCGCTCGACCCTGGCCAGCTGCTTGATGCGGCTCTGGACCTGGCGGGCCTTGCTCTCCTTGTAGCGGAAGCGCTCGATGAAGCGCTCCACCTGCGCGATCTTGCGCCCCTGCGCCTTGGCCGCCATCTCCAGCTGGGCCAGGCGATCCTCGCGCTGCTCGACGAAATCTGCGTAATCGCCGACGTACTCGGTCAGCATCCCGCGGTGCAGCTCCGCGACGCGGTTGACGATCGCGTTCATGAAGTCGCGGTCGTGCGAGACGAGCACGACCGCTCCGGCGTACTCGGCCAGGAATGTCTGCAGCCACTCGACCGAGGCGAGGTCCAGGTGGTTGGTCGGCTCGTCGAGCAGCAGCAGGTCCGGGTTCTGCAGCAGCAGGCGGGCGAGGGCGACCCGCATCATCCAGCCGCCGGAGAACTCGCCTGTATCGCGCTCCATGTCCTCCTGCGCGAAGCCCAGGCCGGCCATGATCCGGCGCGCCTCGGCCTCCAGCGACCAGCCGCCCAGCGCCTCGAACCGATGCTGCAGCCGCCCATACTCATCCATCAGCTCGGCCAGCTCGTCCTCGGCCGCCGTCTCGGCCAGCTCCGCCTCGATGTGGCGCAGCCGTCGCTCGATCCCGCTGACGGCGCCGGCCCCGGCGAGCACCTCGGCCAGCGCCGAGCGGTCGCTCGACTCCGCGACCTCCTGGCGCAGGTAGCCGACCACCACGTCCTTGCCGCGCGTCACCGTCCCGACGTCGGCCTCCTGTTCGCCGGTCATGATCTCGAGCAGTGTCGTCTTGCCGGCCCCGTTGGGCCCCACGATCGCGATCCGGCGCCCGGCCACGATCTGCAGGTCCACGCCGTCGAACAGGTGCTGCGCGCCGTGGCTCTTGGCGATGCCGGTCAGCGTGACGAGGCTCACAGCGATTCGTCTCGCTGGCTGGCCAGTCGTGCGCCCGCGACGTCGAAGCGCAGCCGGGTGGCCATGCCGGGCACTCCCGAGGCGTTCCAGGCCTTCTCGACCGAGTGGGCGGAGATCGGCGAGTCGCAGATGGCCAGCACGCTGGGGCCGGCGCCGGAGAGCGCAGCGCCGGCGGCGCCGTGGTCGTACGCAACTCCGATAAGCTCCGCGGCGCCCTCCAGCAGCGGCAGCCGGTACGGCTGATGGAGGCCATCGGCCATCCCCTGGCGTAGCAGCGTCGCGTCCCCGGTCATGATCGCCGTCGCCAGCAGCGCGCTGCGACCTGCCTGCAGCGCAGCGTCGTGATGCGGCACGATCGCCGGCAGGGCGGCGCGCATCTGGGCGGTTCGGCTCTCGGCGTTGGCCACGAAGACGACCGGGATCCAGTCCTCCGGGACGCGGAAGCGTCGCAGCGTCACGGGGCCTTCGCTCGAGCTGGCGACCGCCAGCGTGAAGCCTCCGTACAGCGCCGCGGCCACGTTGTCCGGATGGCCCTCCAGGGCGGTGGCGAGCGCAAGCAGCTCGTCCGCCGAGGGCGCATTACGGCCGACGCTGGCACCCAGCAGGAGCCCGGCCACGATCGCCGACGCCGAGCTGCCGAGCCCACGCGCGGCGGGGATCATGCTGCTCACCTCGATGCGCCAGGCTCCGCTTCCCTGCGGCGCGCCATGGGCCGCGCGCATGCCCTCGCGAAAGGCGCGGATCACCAGGTTGGAGTCAGGGTCGCCGGCGGCGTCCGGGATGCCCTCGCCATGGGCGTTGAGCAGGATCCCCGCCTCCTCGCCCGGAAACAGCTCGGCACGCAGCTTCAGGCTCAACGCGGCGGCGAAGCAGTCGAAGCCGCTTCCCAGGTTGGCGGAGCTGGCCGGCACGTCCACCGACGCGATGGGGGGCATGGCGCGAGTATAGAAAGGGCGGCCGGTCAGCCGAGCCCGGACACCTCCGCGTGACGGAAGCAGCCGACCAGGTGGTCGTTGACCAGCCCGGCGGCCTGCATGAAGGCATAGACGATGGTTGGACCGATGAACGAGAAGCCGCGTGCGCGCAGGTCGCGGGACAGCTTTCGCGAGAGGTCCGTCTCGGCGCTCATCTCGTCCATCGTCGCGAAGCGGTTCTGGATCGGCCGGCCGTCGACGAAGGACCACAGGTAATCGTCGAAAGAACCCAGCTCATCGGTCAGGCGCAGGTAGGCCTGCGCGTTGATGATGGAGGCCCGAACTTTCGCCCGGTTGCGGACGATGCCGGCATCGGCCAATAGCCGCGCCTCGTCCTCCGGCCCGTAGGCGGCGATCCGTCGCGGATCCCAGCCCTCGAACGCTCGTCGATAGCCGTCGCGCTTGCGGAGGATCGTGATCCAGGCGAGCCCCGCCTGCGCGCCCTCCAGGTTCAGCAGCTCGAAGAGGCGCCGCTCGTCGTGCAGTGGGACGCCCCACTCGACGTCGTGGTACGGGAGGTTGGCGGGATCGCCCACGGCCCATGGGCAGCGAATGACGGCGTCATCGGTCATGTGCTAGAGCTGCATCGCCTCGCGGATCGAGCCGAGGTCGGCGGGAATCGGGCTCAACGAACCCTCCTCGCCGATGACGACATCCGGGTCCTTGAGCCCGTGGCCGGTCAGGATGCAGACCACCCCTTCGGACCGATGCAGCCGGTCCTCGCGAGCCAGGCGCGCGACCCCGGCCACGCCCGCTGCCGAGGCCGGCTCGCAGAAGATGCCCTCCAGCTGCGCCACGGCGCGCTGCATCCTCAGGATCTCCTCGTCCGAGACCGCCTCGATCGCCCCACCTGACTCATCGCGGGCCGCCTCCGCCGTCACCCAGGAGGCGGGATTCCCGATCCGGATCGCGGTCGCCACCGTCTCTGGTGCCTCAACGGGAGCGCCGCGCACGATGGGCGCGGCGCCATCGGCCTGGAAGCCGAGCATCCGCGGGCGACGGCCCGAGGGCGTGTTGCCCGCCTCCGCGTAGCGGACGAAGCCTGCCCAGCAGGCGGTGATGTTGCCGGCATTGCCGACCGGCAGAGCGACCGCGTCGGGGGACTCGCCCAGGGCGTCGACGATCTCATACGCCGCCGTCTCCTGGCCGGCAATTCGATCCGGGTTGATCGAGTTGACGACCGCGGCCACGCCCTCCTCGCCCAGGCGGCGCACCGCGGCCAGGGCCTCGTCGAAGTTGCCGTCGACCATGATCAGCCGCGCGCCGGCGGCGACCGCCTGGGCCAGCTTGCCGCGGGCTACCTTGCCGGCCGGCAGGACGACGAAGCAGGGCAGCCCGGCGGCGGCGGCGTACGCGGCCGCGGAGGCGCTGGTGTTGCCGGTCGAGGCGCAGACCACGGCCCGTGCCTCGGCGGCCATGGCGCGATTGACCGCCAGCACCATGCCGCGGTCCTTGAACGAGCCGGTTGGGTTCGTGCCCTCATACTTCAGGAAGAGGCGCTCGAGACCCATCTCGGCGCCCAATCGGCGGGCGTGGATGAGTGGCGTGGCGCCCTCGCCGAGGGTGATTGGGAAGGTCTCGTCCGGTCCCGCCAGGAGATCGCGGTAGCGCTCGAGGAGGGGAGGCGGCGCCGGCATCAGGGCGAGTATAGGCAGGGCCGCCGCAGGCCTGGGGCCAGGCCCGGGGGTATCGCGATCGCGCGGCGAGGGGGTACGATCCGGCGCGCAGACAACCAAAGACGACCGGTAGACAACCGAATTCACATGCGAAGCCGATGGGAGGCACTGTCATGCGCCCATTCCCGCGTCGCCTCGCGATCGTCGCCGTGCTTGCGTTGGCGCTCCTCATCCCCGGTTCGGTGGCCGCATTCCCGCTCACCAACTGCACCCTGGAGATCACGTCGCTCGACATCGACGGCAACGTGCTGGACAGCGCGACCGGCGGAGCCGCCGACGCGACCCAGGACGACCCATTCATCGTGGACTGGGACGGGGACGTGCTCTGGAGCGGCACGACCGGCGATCAGGTGATCAAGAACAACTCCTGGCACGTCGACGTCTTCGGCTTCCCGACTCCGCTGCGCGGCGGCGACCCGAACGATGCGGGTGAGACCGACGGCCAGGATCGGTACGACGTCAGCGCCAGCGCGCCGTTCCGCCTGACCGGGCTCTTCTTCGTGTCAGGTGAGATGACCGGCGAGGGAGGCTCATGCACCGGCAGCGGCTGGTTCAAGATCCCAGGCGAGCCGGTCGGCACCGTACCGTTCTTCCTGGCCATCGCGCTCATCGTCCTGGGCGCGGTCCTGATCGCGGTCGCCGCCCGTGGCGGCTGGCTGCCCGGGCTCGTGGGCGGCCTCCTGTTCGGCATTGGCGTGGCCGGGCTGCTGGTCGGCTTCTCTATGCTGCCGCTGGGGTCGCTCACCGTGCCGGTGACGATCCTGCTCGGCATCCTGATCGGAGCCCTGGCAGCCATGCTCGGCCGCTCGCGGGCGCGGGCGGTGGGGCCGGCCTGACCGATGTGGACGCTCTTCTACGTCCCAAGCCCGACGTCTGACGGGCAGAGCGCGGAGGATCTTTACCGCAAACGGGTTGAAGGCATCACCGAGGGGATGCAGGCGTCGGCCGAGCGCCTTGGCTGCCGATTCCACCGCGCCTGGTACGCGGCCGATGGCTCCGCCTTCTACGCGCTCGCCTGCTGGGACTCGGCAGAGGGCGCCAACACGTTCTACGAGGAGTGGCAGATCGCCGACGAGCCCGGTGAGGTGGCGATCCGGCTGGAGGGCGACGTGGGGCTGGTGCCGGTGCCCTAGCTGGTCAGCGCCTCGTGAACGATGCGCATCTGCTCCGCCTGGTGCGCGGCGGGATAGCCCTCCGCGGGACGTGAGCGCTCCGGCCGGCTGATGTCGCCGAGCGGGATCTTGAACGGCACCAGGTGCCGGATCTTGGGCAGGACGAACTTGCGGGCGCCCATGTTGCGCGGCTCCTCCTGGACCCAGGCCACGCGCTCGACCTTCGGGTAGCGGGCCAGGATCGCGCCCAGCTGGTCGGTGGGAAAGGGATAGAGGCGCTCGACGCGGACGATCGCGACGTCGGGCAGCGACCCACGCTCCGGTGCAGTGACGAGGTCGTAGTAGATCTTGCCGCTGCACAGGATGACGCGGCGCACCGTGTCGGGGGCCGCGGCCGGATCGTCCAGGACCGATGCGAAGGCGCCACCCGTCAGGTCAGCCAGGCTGGAGGCCGCCTGCGGCAGCCGCAGCAGCGACTTGGGAGTCATCACCACCAGCGGGCGCAGGTCGCCATGCAGCCCCTGGCGGCGCAGGAGGTGGAAGTACTGCGCCGGGGTGGTGGGGTAGACCACCCGGATGTTGCCCTCCGCCCCGAGGGCCAGGAAGCGCTCCAGGCGGGCGGAGGAGTGCTCGGGGCCGGAGCCCTCGTAGCCATGGGGCAGCAGCAGGGTCAGGCGCGACGTCTGCCGCCACTTCGCCATGCCGGCGATCAGAAACTGGTCGATGATGATCTCGGCCCCGTTCACGAAATCGCCGTACTGCGCCTCCCACAGCACCAGCGCCTCGGTGGCCGTCACCGCGTAGCCGTACTCGAAGCCGAGGCAGGCGTACTCGGAGAGCGGGCTGTTGTGCAGCTCCACGCTGGCTCGCGCCTCGGCGAGGTGCTGGATCGGGGTGTGCGTCTCGCCCGTCGTCGTGTCGTGCAGGGTCAGGTGCCGCTGGCTGAACGTGCCGCGCACCGTGTCCTGGCCGGTGAGGCGGATTGGGACGCCCTGCGCCAGGAGGCTGGCGAAGGCGAGCGCCTCGGCGTGGCCCCACGCGATGCGCTGCCCGTCGCCGGCGAGCGCCTCTCGCCGGCGGGCGAGCTGCTTGGCGAGCTTCTCGTTCACCGCGAAGCCGTCCGGCCAACGATGGAGCTGCACGTTCAGGCGCCGCAGGGTGTCGGCATCGACCGCGGTTCGCGGTTCCTCCGCCTCCTCATCGCCCAGCGCCTCCGCGCCACGGTCGAGCTGTGGCTTGGCGGCCGTCCTGCGCAGGCTTGCCTGCCGCGCGGCCAGATCCCGGGACACGGACTTGACCAGCGCCTCCGCCTCATCGGCGCTGATGACGCCGACGTCGACCAGGATCGACCGGTACAGCTCACGGACCGATGGGTGCTCGGCGATGGCGGCGTACATCCGCGGCTGGGTGTAGGCCGGCTCATCGCCCTCGTTGTGCCCGTAGCGGCGATAGCCGACGAGGTCGATCACCACGTCGCCATGGAAGCGCTGGCGGTACATCATCGCCAGCCGCGCTGCGGCCAGGCAGGCCTCCGGATCGTCCGCGTTGACGTGCACGATCGGCACGTCGAAGCCCTTGGCCAGGTCGCTCGAGTAGGTGGTGCTGCGCCCCTCCTCCGCCGTGGTCGTGAAGCCGACCTGGTTGTTCGCGATCAGGTGGATCGTGCCGCCGGTCGTGTAACCGGCGAGACGCGCCAGGTTCAGCGTTTCGGCCACCACCCCCTGGGCGGCGAAGGCGGCGTCACCGTGGATCAGGACCGGCAGGGTGACGTCCGGGTCGACCTGCGCCACCGGCGTGCCGCGATTCGTCTGCTGCGCGCGGGCATGGCCTTCGACGACCGGGTTGACCGCCTCCAGGTGGCTGGGGTTCGGTGAGAGGGTGACGCGGATCTCGTGCCCGGCGGCGCTGGCGTAGCTGCCCTCCGCCCCGAGGTGGTACTTCACGTCGTCCAGCCCACCCTTCGGGGCGAGGGCATCGGCGCCGCCCCTGCCGGCCTCGAATTCGGTCAGGATCGCCTCGTGGCTGACTCCGACGATGTGCGCCAGCACGTTCAGCCGTCCGCGGTGCGCCATGCCGATCACCACGTTGCGGGCGCCGGCCTCGCCGGCCTCGGTGAGGACCCGGTCGAGCATGGGGACCATGGCGTCCAGGCCCTCGATGCTGAAGCGCTTCTGGCCCAGGTAGGCCTTGTGCAGGAAGCGCTCCAGCCCCTCGACCGCGGTCAAACGTTGGAGGAGGGTGCGCTGCTCATCCGGCGTCAGCGGCTGTCGGTGCGCTCCGGACTCGATCGCCTGGCGAAGCCAGACGCGCTCCTCGTGGCTGGCGATGTGCTCCACCTCGTAGGCGATCGAGCCGCAGTAGGTGCGTTGCAGCTCGGGCAGCGCCTCGGCCAGCGTCGCCCCCGGCACGTTGACGCGCAGCAGCTCGGCCGGGATGGCGGCCATCGCTTCGGTGGTCAGGCCCAGCGGCCCGGGGTCGAGCGCGGGGTCGCCGGGTGGCTCGCTGCCGAGGGGGTCCAGCCGCGCGGCGAGGTGTCCGAAGGACCGATACGCCCGCACCAGCGCGTCCGCGGCGGCGACCGCACCCGGGTCCAGGCCGGCGCCCGCCTGGGGCGCCGCGGCGCGAGACGGCGCCGGGGGAGCGGGGCCCGCGCTGGCGCCGAGCGCCGCGAAGGCATCGGTGTAGAAGCCGTCGTCGCCGCGGAGGAGTGCCTCGATGCGGCGCAGGAAGGCACCCGACTCGGCTCCCTGGATGATGCGGTGGTCGTAAGTCGAGCTGATGGTCATGACCCGTTGCGCGGCGACGTCGCGGATTGCACCCGTCGCCACGATCGTGCCCTGCCCGGGCATCAGGCGCGGGACCGATGCGGTGGTCCCCAGCGTCCCGGGGTTGGTGAGGGTGATCGTCGCGCCGGCGAAGTCGTCCGGTGACAGCCGATTGGCCCGCGCCCGCTCGACCAGCTCCTCGTAGCGGGCGTGGAAGCCGGCGAAGTCCATCCCGTCCGCGGCCTTGATGACGGGCACGACCAGGAAGCGGGTGCCATCGGTCCGTTCCACGTCAACCGCCAGTCCCAGGTTCACGCCACCGGGATCGACGCGCTGGGCCACGCCATCAGCCTCCAGGTAGTAGTGGGTCATCTGCCGCTGCTCGCTCGCAGCGCGCACGATCGCCCAGCCGATCAGGTGCGTGAAGCTGACCTTGCGCGGCTCGATCTGGGCGTTCAGCTCGTGACGGCGGGCCTCGAGGACCGACACGTCGAGGTCCCGCAGGCTGGTTGCGGTCGGAACCGCCAGCGAGGCGCTCATGTTCTGGGCAAGCCGCGCCGCCGGGCCCTTGATGGGAGTGGCGCCGGCCGGCAGCGGCTTGGCTGCCTCGGCGGGCGGGGCGGTGCCGCTGCCGTTCTCGTCGGCCTGCGCCGGGGCCGGCGGCCGAGGTGGCGAGACCGGCTGGAAGCCCGCCTGGCCGCTGTCGAACAGGACCCGCCACTCGCGATCGACGGAGGCCGGGTCGCGCTGGTACTGCGCGTACAGCTCGGCGACGTAGCCGGCGTTCACGCTGTCGAGCGCGCGCTCGATCGACGATTCCTCGGTCGGCTCGTGGGGAGGCATCTCTGCCTAAGGATAGGGCCGCACGACGCCCTTACGCGCTGGCGGCCTCGCGCTGACGAGCGCGGTAGGCCCGCGCCTTCATTCGGCTGCCGCAGCCAGCCATGCTGCACCACGTTCCCGATCGGTTGCGGGAGTGGTCGAAGAAGAGCCACCGGCAGGTGTCCCGCCGGCAGGCCTTGACCCGGCTCCACGAGCCGTCCGCCATCGATTGCGCCACGGTCGCCATGAGGCTCGCCAGGAACCCGTCCACGCCGGGAGCGGCTGCAGGGCTGAGGCGCCAGCCATCGGGCTGGGCGCTGACGACGACCGGCAGGCCGGCGGCGACCTGGTTGAGCGCCTCCACACGATCGATGTCGATCGGCTCGCCGTTGTTGGCGCTGCCCAGCGCCCGCAGCCCTTCGCGAATGGCGATCGCCCGACGGTGGGCGTCGGCGTCCACCGCTGTGCCGGCCGGGATCAGCCTTCCGGCGAGCAGCCAGGCGCGCAGCAGCTGGGGGGTCCCCAGCTCGTCCGCCTCGCCCTCGATGTCGTTGGTGTTGACGAAGTCCCTGAGCCGTTCCAGCTCTGCACTGGCGTCCGGATTGCGTCCGGGCGCTTCGGGACCGTCGATGCTGAGTTCCATACCGGGAATCATACATCACCAGTCAATGGCCATTGACAGGTGACGGACAAGACGGTACAGTGATGGCGTCACCAACGAAGGATAGTTGGATGGTGACTGGAGGCTAGGATAATGGACATGCTCGACTACCGACTTCACTACGCCGTGATGGCGACCGAGGACCGCGTTCGAAGCCTGCGCCGTGAGCGGAAGCTGCAGCAGAACGCCGCGCACGTTGGGCGCCTGCCAGTCGACCGGAAGGCCCCCGTCCAGCCATAGGAGCGTCCCGCCGGGGCAGCCTTAGTCGTTCGCGCCGGTCTGGCCGCCGGCCTCGGCCTCACCGCCCAGGTCGCGGCGCGACGTGAAGCCACGGAACAGGACCAGCAGGCCGAGGGCGATGACGGCCGCCGGCAGAACCCATTCGGGCAGCGGCCATGGGCGCCCGCTGATGCCGATCACGCCCTCGAAGAAGATGTAGCCCGCCGTGAAGAGGCCGATCGCGGTAAGCACCTGCCAGAACCCATCGCGCGCCATCTTGCGGTTGCCGCTGCGGGTCCCATACAGGAGCATCCCGAGCCCCGATCCACCGGGGCCCACCAGCGCCCAGGCGTAGGCCCAGCTCTCCCAATGGTCGGTCGAATTCTGGTAGAGCAGCACGCCGCCCACGATCGTGACGATGCTGCCGGCGACCGTCAGTCCTGATCCGTTGGACTGCGTCAGCCCGAATGCCAGCAGCGCCAGGCCGGGAGCGATGACGTAGAACGGCCAGGCCGCGTCGCCCCAGTCGACGTTCAGCTGCTGGCCGGCGAAGAAGACGACCCCCACCACGATGAGGATCGCGCCGAGCGCCGCGGTGCCGGGACTCCCACGCGGGGGCCGGCTCGGGACCTGCTGGGCCGGCTCGGGCCCAGGCTCGGGACCAGGCTCCCGCGCCGGCTGCTCATCGCTCACGGCCCGATCCTACTGCGCCGCGCAAGAGCGTCGCGGCTTCACTCCTCCGCGCTCCACCCGGACCAGCGCTCGACCCCGACCACCATCGCCGGACCGATGACTCGCGTCCCGGCGCCGTACTGCGGGTAGCGGTCGCGCAGAAGGCTCACCGTCATTTCCAGCGCCCGCCCGTCGTCCGCCACATCGGCCCGGCCATCGGCTCGCGCCCACCACAGGCGCCTCCAGTCCTCGTCGTAGCCGTGCACCAGGAGCGCGCAGCGCGGATTCGCGCGCAGGTTCGTGACGCGTGCCAGCTCCCCGCCCCGCTTCCGCTTGCTGTCGACCGTCAGGTGTATGCGATCACCGTCCATGGCGAAGACGACCGGCACGAGGTGTGGTGCGCCGTCTGGACCGATGGTGCCCAGCACCGCGACGCGCGCCGCTGCGAAACGCGATCGCGCCTCATCTGCCGTCATCGCCCGATCCTACGCCGCGTCCAATGCCGGAACTCGCCGAGAGCGATCAGTGAGCACCGATCAGTCCGTTCCGGCGGGCTCCGATTGCCACCGTCGATGTCAGGGCGCCATCCGCCGCCCTCCGGCGCGCATTGATTGGCGAGGGCGATATCTCAATCGCCCGCGGCCAGCACCCGGCGGAGCGTGTCCCCGTCGACGTTGCGGCCGGTGAGCACCGCGGCCACCCGACGCCTGGCCAGCCCCCCCAGACGGGCGCGCATCGCGGCGACCGGGAGGGCGCCGCTCCCTTCCACGACAAGGTGGTGCACGTCCAGCGTCCAGCGCATCGCGTCGGCGATAAGCTCCTCGTCGACGAGCACGACCTCGTCGACCAGCTGCTTGCACATCCGCCAGGTGATGCTGTCGCGTTCGATGTTGCCCGCCACGCCATCGGCCAGGGTGGGCGCGATCGGCATCGGCTTGGTCGAACCCGACTCCAGGTAGGCGTACATCGGTGGGGAGGCCGACGGCTGGACACCGACCAGCCGCAGGGTCGGCCGGATCGCCTTGGCCCACAGCCCCATGCCGGCGATCAGGCCGCCGCCGCCGATGGGCACCACCAGCGTGTCGCACTCGGGCCATTCGTCCATGATCTCGGCGGCGACGGTGCCCTGGCCGGCGATCACGTCCGGGTCGTTGTATGGGGGCACGTACGCGGCAATTCCCTCGTCCTCGCGGCGTCGCGCCTCGCCCTCGGCGTCATCCGAATCTCGCCCAAAGACCTCCACCGTGCAGAGGTCCGTCTCGAGCGCCCGCAGGCGCTCCAGCTTGCCGGGCGAGACCGATGCGCCAACGAGGACCGTGAGCCGCATGCCGTGCCGGGCCGCGGCCATCGCCACGGCGATGCCGTGGTTGCCGGACGAGGCGGTCACCAGGGCGGCCGACGGCTGCTCAGCCGCGATCAGCGCGACCTTGTTGTGCGCGCCGCGGGTCTTGAAGGCACCGGTCGGCTGGAGCAGCTCCAGCTTCAGCCGGACCTCGGCCGCCGCGCTCTCCGCGGCGAGCTGCGGCGATGATTCCAACGGGGTCTGGAGCGCGATCCCGCGCAGGCGTTGGCGCGCGGCGACGACGTCGGCAAGCAGAGGAAAGCGGGCCACGCCGCGAGTGTATGCCCGGCGGGAAGGGGGCTAGGCGGCGTCCAGGGTGGGGTCGGGCCGCGGGCCGCGACCGGGTGGATCGGTGATCGCGTGCAGGCGGCGGCTGATGCGCATCAGCGAACCCAGGCGATCCTCCACCCGCGCGCGCTCGACGGGCGTGGCCCAGTGGCGCAGCGTGTAGTCGATCTCGTGCTTGTGGCGCGTCGCGGTGGTGAACAGCTCCTCGACCTTGAGGCGCAGCTCGTCGTTACGCGCCGGGACCATGGCCTGGCGTCGGCACTCGAGCACGTCGAGGTAGTACGAGGTCGCCAGGCGGTCGAGGTCGCGCTGGGCATCGTGCTGCCAGGGCTCCGGCGGCCCGCCGAACCCGTACCTGCGCCATTCGCGGGGCTGCACGCTCTGCGTCATGAGCGAAACGCTACAAAGGCCGCACCCGTTCGGCCACGGGCCGTCCGGGCTATCGGTTCCTGAACGAATGGGGCTCCGAGTGGGCACCGGTCGGGTCAGTGCCGGCTCGCACCGCCCTGGCCGAGCGTCGGGTCCGGCGAGATCGGTTTGTTAGAATTCGGGCGCACTGGGGTGTGGCCAAGCGGTAAGGCGCCTGACTCTGGATCAGGAGATCGAAGGTTCGAATCCTTCCGCCCCAGCCAATCTGACGCCGAGACTTCGGAGCCGGAATGCACCACGTGCGGTGGGATCCGCCAGGCCGTCGGTATCGGCGCTCGGACGAAGCCCGCCCGAGCGCCGCACGCGCTTGCCGATGGCGTTCCTAGTGAACCACCACCGTGGTATCCACGGTCGCGATTTCCCGGTTCGTCGGATCGGATGGTACCGGCGACGTCACCAGGTTCACAAGCAGGTTGTAGGTCCCGGCGGCCTTGGCGAAGGATCCGCTGAAGCTGCCGTCCCCGTTCACGTCCGTGGTGATGGCATCCGGGAAGAAGACTGCGTTGGCGCAGGTCGGCTCCTCGGAGATCGCCAACGTGTACGACGCGTTCGGCGCCGCTCCATCCAGGCTGACGGAGAAGAGCACCTGGCCGGTCGACTCGACGAAAGTCACCGAGCCGGCCTCGCGTGACGTGTCGTCGGCCCCAACGCAGCTGACGCTACCGTCGGCGAAGAGGTCGAACGACGCCTCGGCGAAGGGAGCTGGACAGGTGGACGCATCGGCCTGCACGAACGTCAGGTCGTTGTTCGCGTCGTCCAGCGCGTCTTTCAGTGCCTTCTGGTAGTCGCGCCATGGGTGGCCCGATAGAGCTATCGGATGCAGCCCCAGTTCAGCGTTCGCCTCGGCCATGAGAGCGCTGACGGTGGCGAAGCCGGCCGCGTTGGCCGACGTCGTGTCCGGCGCGTAGACCAGGGCGCTGCCCTGCACGAATCCGTTGTGGACGTTGAGCGCCATGGCCGCCAGCTGGGCCGAGAGCATGTACGCCATGTTGTTCGCGTTCGCGTTGCGCAGCCAGTTGCGGACCTGGGCAGCGCTCGTCGGATCGAACGGGGATCCGTTCTCGTTGACCAAGTTGAGACCGCTGAGCAGCGCAAGATCGTCGGGGCCGATCAGGGCCTGCCCGTTCTTGTTACCCCAGAAGCCGATGGTCCGGCCACCGCCGCCGCCCACGCACAGGTTGCCGAAGTTGAGTCCCGTGGCTGTCTCGCCGGCGTCGAAACTGACGCTGTAGGTCATGTCGGGATTCAGGGTCACATCGGCCGTGCCGCCCGACTGGTCGACGCTGTTCCCGGTCTGGAACCACGGCGATCCGGCCTGGCCTTCGGCGAACGTGTAGTCCCCCGGATCAAGGTTCACTGCGAAGTTGCCAGCGGCATCGGTCAGCACCGATGCCGAGGTCGTGCCGTCGTCATAGTCGATCGGCCAGTCGGCCAGGCCGGCCTCACCGACATCGAGCTGCCCGTTGGCGTTGGCGTCGTAGTACTTGGTACCGCTCGCGCTGGTCTCAGTTGACGGCTGACAGCCCTCGTCGATCAGGCCGTCGCCATCGTTGTCGATGCCGTCTCCGCAGATCTCCGGCACAGCGGCGGTTGGCTCACCCTTCAGACAGAGACCAAAGAGGATGCCGCCACTGTTGATGGGGCCAATCTCGGTCGCACCCGAGGCGATGTTGAACCGATAGAAGTTCTGGGTGAGGAAGTCGCCGGCCCAGAACGACGTGCCGTTGGGGTCGAGGTTGAGTGAGAACCAGGCATCCTCACCCGTCACATCGTAGGTCTGGACCACCGCGCCGCCTCCGTCCAGGCGCTTGACGTCGCCACTATCCGCGACGAGGAGTCCCCCTGTCCCATCGCCGGGGGGCAGAAGCCTCAGCGCGAAGGCGGCGCCTGAATCTGGAAGCGTCGCGAAGTCCGCGAGCTGGGTGCTGGTGCTGACGTCGTACCGCATCACCAGTCGACCCTCGGACGTGTAGTAGATCGTGTCTTGGTCGGCGGCCAGCTCGATCCAGTCCGACCCGCGAGCATCGGTCGCCACGTCGTAGCTCTGCTGGTAGGCGCCCGCGGCGTTGTACCGCTGGATGTCCCGGTCGCCGTCCGCGTGCCCGACGTAGAAGTCGCCGTTCGCCGCGAACACGATCGACTCGGGCGCAGCGCCGCCCTGCGCGGCGGTGTCGATGGTCTGCGCGATCGCGTGGGGGCTCGGATCGTTGTATACAACAACGTTCCCAGCGGAGAAGTTCGTCGTGTAGAGCTTGTCGAGAGTCGGATTGAACGCGCAACCGGTGGTGAACCCCCCCTGGCCGTCGCTGATCGTCTCTTTGAACGTCCCAGCATTGTCGTAGACGTTGTACTGGCCGTCGGCGATCCCAGCGAAGAGGTCCCCCAGATTCCAAGCCGTGGATGCCTGAGCCGGCGCCGCGGTGAACAGCGAGGACACCAGCGCCAGGGCCATGAGGATGGATCGGGGCCCACGATTCCGGATGATCATTTCCCTACTCCCCTGTCCGTCGGACACTCACGCGATTCCCCCTGCCAACAGATCTGTCGCAGGGCATGATTCAAGCCCCATCGATTCTTCGGCCACCCGACCGACGAAACAATCCACAAGATTGATGAGTTACCGGGCGGGCGGGGCCTGCTTCGAGCCCTCGAGCCGCGAGTCAGCCGTCCAGCCTGCGCGATGGCCAGCTGCCACCGCGGCGAGCTGGCAATTGACGCCAAGCTTGGTGAGGATGGCGTGGACGTGAGATCGCACCGTGGCTACTGAGAGTGCCGCTCCGCCGGCGATCTCATCGACGGTCTTCCCGTCCATCAGCCAGCGAAGTACCTCGCGCTCTCTGGTGCTCAATGACTCGAGCGCTCTCCGCCGCCGCGCGCTCCGAACGGCCTCCTCGGTGACCGGAGCCGCCCAATCGCGGGGCTGAAGTTGTGCGTGGGCAGCATTGCCAACGATCATCTGGAACAGATCACCGGCCAGGTCATCGAAAGGTCGTGCCTTGTCGAGCACGGCCTCCGCACCGGCGAGCAGCGCGCTGGCCTCGAGCTCAAGATCGTGCGACGCAGTGACGATCAAGACGCGGGCATTCGCCGCCCGGCAGGCTTCGATCACCGGGATGGAGACATGGTCGTCGGCGAGTGGCAGACCCAGGATGACCACGCCCACCTCGTCTCGGCGGATCTGTTCGGCGAGGTGCAAAGCGCTCAGCGGTCTGTCATGAGGCAAAAGACTACTGACGCCCTGGAGTCGGAGGGCGAACGCGAGACTCTGCGCGAAGAGGTGGTGCTCGTCGATCACCAGCACCGTTGGGACCGCTCCGGTGAGGGCGTCGGATGAGAGTCTGACCACGTCGTCGCGCTGAGCCAGAGCGCGCATGCGCTGGGTCATGCCCGGCGGAAGCCGGCCACGGCCCCTGATCGCACTGTACCCAGGCGCACGGACGCCAAGGAGGAGACGAGCAGCAGGGCACAGAGTCGCATCACGGGTGTTGATCCCCTCGTGAGTGCCGCGTCGCGACACCAGGAACGCACGGCCAACTTGGGTCGGGCAATCACCCTTTCGGCCCGGCTCGGAAATTGGATGGCGACAATAAGGACGGATTAGGGCAGTCTGATTCCGAGCCGTGGGGGCAATTGTATGGTCTGCGGTGGTTGCGAGTCCAGAAGAAGATCGTCGCTCTGGCTCCTGGCGAAGGCGGCCGTCGCCGCGCTGCTGGCCGGCGGGGCGATTGGTGTCGCGGCCTTCGCCACCCTCTCACCAGGTTCAGCGGGCCGTCGGGCGAGGACGATCGCGAGATAGATCGTGGCTGCTGATTCCGCCCTACACTCAGGCCATGACCGATGAAAGGCAGCCACTCGACGCGCGGACGGTAGAGCTCAGACCGCAGCCAACCGTGGCCGTGCGCGTCCAGCAGCCGATGACCGATCTCGACCTGGGCGCGCTGTTCGGGGAGCACCTGCCGAACATCGCCGATGCGCTCGTCAACCTCGGTGGCGTCGCCGCCGGCGCCCCGTACGGTCGATATCACGAATGGGGCGAGCAGCACGCTGACGTCGAGATCGGGATTCCGGTCGCGGCCCCGGTCGCCAACCTCCGGCCTCTCGCCGAGGCCGAGCCGGGCGAGATGGGCGCCTCCGAGCTTCCAGGGGGTGCCGCCGCGGTAACCGTCCACATGGGTGCCTACGACAAGCTCGAGGGGACCTATCGGCGCCTTCACGACTGGATCCACGAACAGGGTCTAGAGGAAGGATCCGGTCCGTGGGAGTCGTACGTCGACGATCCCGAGGAGGTGGACGACCAGTCCCAGCTGCGGACCGAGGTCGTCTGGCCATTGGGCTGAGACCGATGGGTGACGCGGTCGACGTCTATCTCGAGATCGGGACGAAGAGGACCTTCGCCGGGGCGATTGACTGGCCGGGTTGGTGCCGCGCCGGTCGCACCGAGGCGGATGCGCTCGAGGCGCTGGTCACGTACGCGCCGCGCTATCGGGCAGTCCTTGGCAGGACCACGCCTGCCTTCCGCGCCCCGGATGACGTCTCCAGGCTCAACGTGGTCGAGCGGCTCCGGGGCGGCGGGGGCACCGACTTCGGCGTGCCGGGCGAGGCACCGGAAGCCGACGGCCGTCCGGTCGACGAGCGCGAGCTGGCCCGATTCCGGCGGCTGCTGACCAGGTGCTGGTCCGCCTTCGATGCAGCCGCTGCTGCCGCGGTTGGCGTGGAGCTGCGGAAAGGCCCTCGGGGCGGCGGGCGCGACCTGGACAAGATCGTGGCCCATGTCAGGGAGGCGGACGAGGCCTACCTCCAGGGGCTGGGATCCAAGATTCCCAAGCGGATGGGCCCCGACTCAGCCGCCGAGTCGGCGGAGCTGCGCGCGACGATCCTGGCCGCGCTATCCGCTCGCGCCGGCGGACAGAGCCCAGCCGAGCCGAACAGGGTGAAGAAGCTGTGGAGCCCGCGCTACCACGTGCGACGTGCGACCTGGCACCTCCTCGATCACGCATGGGAGATCGAGGACCGTGCGCGCCCAGATGAGGGCACGCCGAACGCCTGAGCGGGAGTGGGCACGAATCGTGCAGGCCGTCGCGTCGCTCAGGGGCCGTGGCGGCGTATTCCCCGTGTTCGCGGGAGGTCAAGTGCGTTCGGCGTGAGCGATGAGGGACACCGGGTCCTCCTGGTGGAGGATGACCCGGCCCTGCGACAGGTCTATGCCGGCTCGCTGTCGGAGCTGGGCCATGCCGTGCGGACCGCGGGCGATGGCGCGGCGGCGCTGAATGTG
>DASWIE010000125.1:0-6136 GCA_036397815.1 Candidatus Limnocylindria bacterium | reverse complement strand
CCGAGGAAGAGCGCGAGCGCGGCCGCCGGCACGAGGCTGGCGACCCTCATGAAAACGGGCCAACCGGGTCCGCCGGCGAACGCATAGGCGGGGATGGCAACCGGAAAGAGCAGCACGGCGGCGGACCAGCCGATGCGCTTCCACGCGGTCAGGTCGGGACGGTCCTGCACGTCGAGCCAGTAGGCGGCGATCATCACGAACCCGCCCACGGCGAGCACGGCGAAGAGCGTCCAGACCAGCGGAAGCATCGGCTGCCGATGCTAGCGCCTCCAACCGACGGCGCGGCGAACGGTTCCCATTCACGCCAGGCGTGCGTTATCAGGCATGAGATTGCTCTGACGCGTTCGAATTCACGCCTCGCGTGAATCTCGACGCTTCAACGGGGCGTCCACTGGCGTAATGCACGCCTGGTGTGAATTCGAGCGTTTCGGTCGCGGGCGCCACCGTTCAGCGTTCGGCCACGCGCCGCGCGATGTCATCGGCCCCGTTGAGCAGGTCGGTCAGGAAGGCGAGCGGCCTCCGGCGCGGAAGGCGAGGCTCGGCGGCCGGCAGGAGGGCCTGCACCGCGGCCCGGATGCGGCTCTCGAGCTCCTCGCGGCCGGCCCGGCCGCGTACGTCGGCGGTCACGATCGGCGGTCCGAAGTGGACCTCGATGCGGCGGCGGAACCAGAGCTGCGTCGAGCCGACGATCGCGCACGGAACCACCGGCACGCCGGATGCGGCCGCGAAGCCGGCCGCCCCCTCCTCGAAGGGCAGCAGCTCGCTCTCGCGGAAGCCGATGCGCCCCTCGGCGAAGTTCCCGAGCACGCCGCTCGCCGCGAACACGCGGCGCACGGCGCGGACCGCGCTGGTGAGGGTGGTGTGCTCAGGGTGGTACGGGATCACGCCGCCGAAGAACGCCATCACCCGGTTCTTGAAGCCTCGGCTGAAGTCGGCCTCGCGGGGGCCGAACCAGGTGATCCGCGGCTCGAGCGGCGTGGCCGCCATGACCAGCATCGGGTCGAAGCCGTTGTGGTGGTTGGCGACCAGCTGGAACGGTGGCGCCGGCCAGTGCTCGAGGCCGCCGGCCCGGATGTCGAAGAGCAGGCGCATGACAGTCCGGTTCGCCGCCCACATGAGCCGATACCTGGGCGTGATCCTAACGCTCAGCTCGCGCGGACCGGTGCGCCGCGCAACCTCGGGCGTCGTCACGTGGCGGGAACGGCCCGCGCGTCGCCGAGCGAGGTCTCGTCCTCTCGGCGCGTCGGGTCGACCTGCGTGAGCGCCAGCGCGGCGAGTCCCACGAAGGCCGCCGCCACGGCCATCGCCGCGCGCGGTCCGATCGGATCGGCGACCGCCGCGGCCACGAAGTCCTGGATGGGCCCGGCGACAACGATGAACGCCGGCCCCGCCATGGCCGTCCCGGCATTCAGGATGCCCATGTAGCGCCCGGCTGTGTGCTTCGGGATGACATCCGACATCAGCGCCCAGTCGGCGGACAGGAAGATGCCCATGCCGATGCCGAACGGAATCCACGCCACGACCGCCAGCTCCGGCGTCGGGGCGATCGCCACCGCCAGCAGCGCGAACCCCGCGATGGCCGCGGCCGACCAGATCACCGGGCGGCGCCCGAATCGGTCCGAAAGGCGGCCACCGGGGATCGCCGCCAGTGCCGTAGAGACGCCCACGATCGCGGTGGCGATGAGCACGGTCGTCGACGCGTCGTCGTCCGACAGGCCGTGTGAGCGGCGGAAGTAGCCGACCGCCACGACCGTCGCGTTGTAGGCGCCCAGGAACATGAGGCGCACGACGAGGAGCCACAGCACGTCACGCTGCTTGAGGATGTCGCGACCCCAGGCCGACAACGCGATCTGCGTCCAGGTGCGCGTGCGTGCGGGCGCGCCGCGCCCCTCGTCGACCGTGGCGATCAGCACGACCATGGTCGCCACCTCGATCACGCCGAGGATCATGATGGCGAGGGGCATGTTGTCGATCAGGCCACCGACCGTCGCGATCCCGACCCCGGCGATCGTGCCGAGGGTCAGCATCAGGCCCATCAGACCGCTGGCGGTGCCGACCTGCCTCGCGGGGACGAGGTCCGGGACGTAGCCCTGGAACGGCCCCTGGGCGAAGTTCGAGCTCACCTGGAGCAGGAAGTAGAACGCCACGAGCGCCACGAAGCCGTTGGAGTAGGCGATGCCCAGAAGGAAGACGACGTCGAGCAGGGAGCCGATGACGATGTAGGGCTTGCGTCGGCCCCAGCGGGTGACCGTGTAGTCGCTGATCATGCCGATGGTGGGCTGCACGATCAGCGGCGCCACGGCGCCGATGAGGAAGATGATCGCGCTCAGCGTTCCCGCCAGCTCGCGATTCATGTCGTCGAGCCGGGCGGGGATGACGATGATCGTCAGTCCACCCCAGATGGTCTGGATGCCGAGCCAGTAGATCGACAGGGTCAGCAGCTGCGACAGCGGCAGTGCCCGCCGGGACCCGTCGCCAGCGTTCTCGGTCATCGGTCCTCCTGCGTTCAGCCTGCACCCTACGCCGATCCCGGTGCCTCGCCTACAGCCTCGGCAAGGCAACCTGCGGAGGGACTGCGGTCGTTTCGGGCGTACCATTCATCGATGGTGGACAGCTGTCTCTCGTGCGGCCGCGACACGGCCCCGGGCACCCCGCTGTTCAGCGCCCGCAAGCGCGCCATCGACACGACGAGTGGCGCCGAGGGCGTGCTCTGCCAGGCATGCCAGCCGGGCTCCGCGGGCCTCGGCGCGGAGCAGAAGGTGCCCCTCAGCGGCAGGTACGTGGTCATCGACTTTCCCGGTGGCAGCCTGCAGGGCGGCTTCTGACCGACCGGCGGCTCATCGCGCCACACGACGGTAGAATCGGCCGGTGATCGACCCCGTCGCCCTCGAGATCGGGCCCCTCCAGCTGCACTGGTACGGGATCATCATCGCCAGCGCCGTGCTCATCGCCGCGCTGCTCGGCACCCGGGTCGCGGTGTGGCTCGGAGAGAACCCCGAGGTCGGCTGGTCGATGCTCCTGCCGGTCGTGGTCGTCGCCATCATCGGCGCCCGCGTCTACCACGTGGTCCACGAGTGGGAGCTGTACAGCGCAAACCCCGTCCTGATCCCGCAGATCTGGAACGGCGGAATCGGCATTCCGGGGGCCGTCGCCGGTGGGGCGCTGGCCATCCTGGTCTACACGCGCGCCAACGGCATGAACACCGCGCGCTGGCTCGACATCTGGGCGCCCGCGGTGCTGCTCGGCCAGGCCATCGGCCGCCTGGGCAACTTCGTCAACCAGGAGCTGTACGGCCCACCGACCACCCTGTGCGGTGACGGGTTCCCTCCATGCCTGCCGTTCGGCATCCCGATCGACGCTGCGCACCGCGCGGGGACGCCATGGGACGCCGTCACCTACCCGGTCGAGACCACCCAGTTCGTGCCGCTCTTCGCGTACGAGGCGGTCCTGAACATCATCGGCATGGTGGTGCTGCTGGTGGTCGTCCGCCGATTCGCGCCTCGGCTGTTCGCCGGTGACCTCGCCCTCATGTACGTCATGTGGTACGGGGCCGTGCGCACGCTCCTCGAGGGATACCGCACCGGCAACTGGGTCATCCTGGGGATCCCGACCGCCATGTGGCTCGGCATCATCGCATTCGCCCTGGCCGGTGCCTGGCTCCTCATCCGGCACCGTCGCGGGTGGGGCTCGCCCATGCTTCGACCGGCCGACGAGCGAAAGGCCGATGCGGACGTCGGGGCCGATGTCTCCCGATCGCACCCGCCCTCGGAGGCTCCCGCTGGCTGAGCGCCGTCCCGGGATCCTTCCCGACGTGACGGCCGCCGTCGGCGCAACGCCACTCGTCGCGCTCGACCGCCTGGCCGCCGATGTCAGGCCGCGGCTGGTCGGCAAGCTCGAGCATATGAACCCCGGCGGCTCGGTCAAGGACCGAATCGCCCTGCCGATGATCGAGGCCGCCGAACGAGCGGGCCTCCTCAGGCCGGGCGGCGTGATCGTGGAGCCGACGAGCGGCAACACGGGCATCGGCCTCGCGCAGGCCGCCGCGGTGAAGGGCTACCGGTGCATCTTCGTGATGACCGACAAGCAGTCGGAGGAGAAGCGCGCGCTACTGCGCGCATACGGCGCCGACCTGGTCGTCTGCCCGACCGACGTCGACCCCGACGACGAGCGCTCGTACTACCGGGTCAGCGATCGGCTGGCGCGTGAGACGCCCGGGGCCTGGAAGCCGGACCAGTACTCCAATGAGGCGAACCCCGAGGCGCACCACGCGACGACCGGACCGGAGATCTGGGAGGCGACCGGCGGCCGCCTCACCCACTTCGTCGTCGCGCTCGGGACGGGCGGCACCGTGACCGGGGCGGGGCGCTACCTCAAGGAGCGCAACCCGGACATCACCATCGTCGGCGCCGACCCCGCCGGGAGCGTCTTCTCCGGCGACACGCCGCGGGCGTACCTCACCGAGGGAATCGGCGAGGACTTCTGGCCTGGCACGTACGACACCGGGATCTGCGACGTCGTCGTGCGGGTCGGAGACCGCGACTCGATGCTCACCGCTCGGGCCGCGACCGCTCTCGAGGGCATCCTGATGGGGGAGTCATGCGGCACCGCGCTGTGGGCCGCCCTCCAGGTCGCGCGCGAGGTGGACGATCCCGAGGCGCTCCTCGTGGTGCTGCTCCCGGACTCCGGGCGCAACTACGTCGGCAAGCTGTACAGCGACGACTGGCTGCGCGACAACGGTCTGCTGGGCCCCGACGAGGCAGTCACCGACTACGACTGGCGCGACACGCGGCCCGAGGTGGTCGTGCGCCGCGGGGAGGTCCGCCCGGCAGGCTCCTGACGCCGGACGCGCACGGATGCGGCCGCCGGTGAGCGGCCGCATCCGTGAGGGCGTGCCTGCGAACTAGAGGTGAGCACCCGGCGAGTTCGAGTCGTTGCAGAAGGAGGCGCCCGGAGCGACGCCGAGCTCGAAGTGGAAGGCGGGGCCGGGACCACCCGGCAAGGCTGCGCCGCCGGCGGCATTGAGGCCGCTGGGTGGCCAATCGATGCCGGGGCCTCCGAGGAACTCGCTGCCGATGCCGGTCACGTAATCGGCCACGATGTGGTAGCCGTGGGGATACCCTTCGAATTTGTCGCTGCAGGTCGGTTCGCCGGCCGCACTGGCCGCGCCGGCCAGGGAGATCGTCAGGGCCGAGGCCGCCAGGGCGGCCGTCACAAATCGCTTCACGGTAGTTCTCCTTTCATCGGACGGGAAGCGCGAAGAAACGGTGGTGGGCTCTACCAGCCATGTGCATGTCCATGAAGAGCGGCATGCGGTTCCTCCTCGTCGCTTCGGGAATCACACCTCCACATGGAGCTCGTAGACCTCGCGCGTCGGGTGGCCGGCGCGTTCATGGACGCGCATCACCGCCTCGCGAGTCGGGCCGGTCGCAAGGCAGAAGACCTTCCCCTGCTCTGGATCAAGCCAGGCGCGCTCGAAATGCACGCCCTCGTCCTGCTCGATGGCGAGGTCGCGCTCGTGCGCCTCTTTCAGCTGCTGGGCCGTCACGCCGACGAACCCCGAGTGGACATCCATGAACCGGGCCATCAACCACCTCCTGTACGTGTGCCTTGCACGGCCGAGAGTGCGGAGGCGGCGTGACGCTGTCATCGCCTGGATGACCGATGACCACCCGGGAGGACCAACCGATAAGCCGCTCACATTTCCGCGCCGCGCTTCCAGCCATCGGTCATTCGACCGATGACCCCCTTGGCGCGGTGGGTAGACTCGCTGCATGCCTCGCATTGGTTCTCGGCTTTCTCCGATCCTGATCGGAAGGGATGACCTGCTCGATCTGGCGGAGCGCCGCCTGGACGAGGCGGCCGCCGGTCGGCTGCAGTTCCTCCTACTGGCCGGCGAGGCTGGCATCGGGAAGTCGCGGCTGTTGGGCGCAATCGAGACCAAGGCGCGCAGCGCTGGCTTCCGCACGGCCGGCGGCTTCCTCGCCCCGCAGGACCGTGACGTGCCGGCAGCCTCGCTCCTGGACATGGCCCGCTCAATGACTCGATATGAGCCGTGGGTGGAGCTCGGCGGCCGCCTTCTGGAGCTCGCCGACGAGAACATCGCAGCGCCACACCCGCAGCGAAGGGTGCTCGTCCT
>DASWIE010000124.1:0-8577 GCA_036397815.1 Candidatus Limnocylindria bacterium | reverse complement strand
CGAAGACCCGACGGGAGAATGCGCTCATGGAGGTGATCGCCCCGGCGTATGGGCAGGCGTTGCAGTCGAGCTTTCCAAGTCTCATCGCCCAGCTGGAGGCAGACCTCAAGTCGCGAGACGCGGATCGCGGCCCCGAGCCCGAGCTGAGCGGGCCGAGGCCGGGCGGCATCCTTTCGGAGCTTCAGCCGCCGGTGGTCGTCGGCTGACGGCCACCCGTGCGTACTTGACGGCGCGGGTAGGTATCGATCATGCTCTACCTACATGTCGAGTAGGGTAGGAGAGCGCGGCCAGATCACCCTCGAGAAGGCTATTCGCGAGGAGATGGGCGTCTACGCCGGTGACGAGGCCGTCCAGCGCGTCGAAGATGGCCGTCTGGTCATCGAGTTCGTGCCGGGACGCCATCGGCGCTCGTTGGCCGGCTCGTTGCGCGAGAAGGTCGGTCGCGTCCCATCCGATGAATCATGGGACGCGCTGCGTCAGGCGGCCTGGGAATCGCCGGATCCCGACCGCACTGGATGATCGGCGTCGATACCTCGGTCCTTGTTCGCTATCTGGTCGGCACTCCAGCTGCCCAGGCACGGCGCGCCGCGCAGCTCGTCGACGGCGAAGAGCTCATCGGTATCTCGCCGGTCGCGCTGGCTGAGTGCGCCCATGTGCTGCGCACGCAGTACGCCGTGGACCGCCTCGACATCATCGAGAGCCTGATCGGACTGGTCCAGCGCGAAAACGTCCGCCTTCTGGGCCAGCGCGCCGATCTCCTGCTCGGCACCCTGGTGCGTGCACGTACGCTTCCCGGACGGCCGATTCCCGACGCCCTCATAGTGGCGGCCGCGCTCGAGGCCGACGCGGTGCCGTTTGCCACGTTCGACCGTGCCCAGGCCCGATATGGGCTGGTCACCCGCGAACCTTGAGGTGTCAGCGTTGGCGGAGCCGGAGGACGGGGATGGCACGCATGCCACCCAACGTATGGTATCTTGGGTGGTATGGAGAAGACCACCGTGTACCTCACCGATGAGCTGAAGCGAGCCCTTCGGCGCGCTTCGCGGGCGACGGGGCGGAGCGAGGCGGACCTCATCCGTGAGGGTATCGGGCTGGCGGTCGGGACCCATCGGATTGCTGAAGCGCGGCTGCCCCTGTTCGAGAGCGGCCAGCCGGATCTCGCCGAGCGGACGGACGAGCTGCTGGCGGGCTTCGGCGAGCGGTGATCCTGCTCGACACAAGCGGCCTGCTGGCGGCGATAGACGCCAGCCAGCATCGTCACCGGGAAGCAGTCGATGCGTTGCGCGGCGCCGCCCCACCATGGGTCCTGTCGCCGTTCGTGCTGGCCGAGCTCGATTATCTGCTTGCCACCAGAGCCGGTGTGGCTGCGGAGCGGGCACTGCTGGCGGAAGTCGGACGCGGCGTCTATCGCCTGGAAGCCTTCGACACGGATGACGTGCGAGACGCGGAGCGCGTGATCGGCCGATACGCGTCTCTCGGGATCGGACTGGCCGATGCGTCGCTCGTCGTACTGGCCAGCCGGTACGGCATTCGCGACGTGCTGACGTTGGACGAGCGCCACTTCCGTATGCTTCGTGCCGCTGGAGGTCGGAGCTTCAGGATCCTGCCTGCCGACGGCTGAGCGTGCCGTGTGATCCTCCGCCTTCAGGCAATCCGCGAGATGCCAGGCACCTGATCGAAGGCCCGGTCGAAGCTGAGGATCCGAGCGATGTCGTGGCGCTGCATGACGGCGACGTGGATCGCGTCGCGGGCCTGAAGGCTGGGGGTTGCCAGGAGCGTCCGGGCCCGCTGAACGTCCGCGAGCTCGATGGAGAGGACGGCATCGACGACGCCGAGCAGGGCGTCGAAGGCAGGCTCGATCGCGTCGCGGCGGTCGATGGCCACATAGCGGTGCAGAATCTCCTGGAGCACCTCGGCATCGGTGACGAGGCGCTCGCGGTCGATGATCGCCCGTTCGAGAAGCACGCGGGCTGCGTCCTTGTTGGGATGGGTCGCGCCGACCAGGTACATCGGAATATTCGAGTCGACGAAGATCACGGCGTGCCGCGATACCCCCGCTCGATCTCATCGAGCATCTGGTCGATTGGCCCGGTCGGAAAGGCGTGCCTCGCGCTGGCCCGGAGGGCCAGGAGCTTATCGGCCGGCGCGCGACCAGCGTCGGCCGCGCGCGCATCGCGTAATGCGGTTCGCACCCACTCAGCGACCGACTTCCGGCTGCGCCGGGCAGCGCGCTGGATCTCCGCGAGCTCCTTGTCCTCCAGCAGGACCTGCAGGCGCTTAGTCATGCGCGAAGTATCAATGACTCATGCCGATGAGTCAAGCTCCGGATCAGCTTGGGCAAGGAAATGACCCGCGTGGGATGCGCCCGGCCATGGGCGCGAGCCGCCGAATCATCGGTCAATTCCGTACAGCGGTGAGCAGATGAGCTTCGATATGAGCCTGGTCGAGCGCGGGGCGCGGTTGCGGCAGTCGCCGTTATGCGAGGCCGAGCAGGCGTACGGACCGCGTGGGTACACGGGCTACAACCACATGGCAAGTACGTCCTGATCACGGCGTTCACGGGCCTCGCGCGGCCACTGTGTGCGCTAAGGCGTCGGCTCCCACGGCGCGGTGGTGAGCGTGTCGCTACGGCCGAGGCATGAGTCGGACTCGAGCGTGAAACTCAACTGACCGCCGCCCCAAGACCACTCGTAGCTCCCTTCGGTCGGCTCGCCCACCTGGTCAGGACACCCAGGGTCCGGAGCGAAGACGATCCTGGTGCTCGTGACCTCTACCACCTCGCCCGGGCTGAAAGTCGATCCCGTTTCGGGATTCGTCCAAAGGATCGCGTCCTGCGTAACCTCCATCGTCCACCGGCCCGAGGAGGCCTCAACACCTTCGGGGATTTCCGCCGTGTACCTTCCTGGCGGGATCAGGTTGGTACCACTGCTGGACGCGGTCGTCGCCGTCGTCGGCGATGCACTGGCCGGCGCTGGCGAGCTGCTCACCAACGAGCTGCCCGTTCCGCTGGCGCTGCAGGCTGCCACAGCGCCGGCCAGGATCACGCTGACCGTGACAGTCAGCACACGCGTCATGGGTGATCACCCCTCTCGCGCTATCGCGGCCTACTCGGGAATGCAGGCCTCAAGACCGCCGTTGTGCTGCTGGGCCTGTCCCGAGATGACTTCGCCCATCGGGACGCCCAGGTTGTCGGCAGCCGGCTTCACCAGCTCGTGGATGATGAACGCGTTGTTCGGGTTTGCCCAGGACGCCAGATAGCCGGAACAGCTCGCCGGTTCGTCGATCGGATTAGCTGTCGCTGCCCCGGCGATTGCCAGAGTGGCTGCGAGTGCGAGGACGAGAGCGCGGATTGGCCGCTTCATGGGATAGGACCTCCTCGTGGTTTGTGAATGTGGCGCCAACGCTACGGGCGTTCCGCCCGCCACAAATCCGAGGAAACCCTTGACCTGCGAGGTCAGGCCGGGCTGGCGTCGTCTCGCGAGTCGCCAAGCAACGCGGCCAAGAGCTGGCTTCGAGATCGGATCCCGAGCTTGCCGTAAACCGCGGTCAGGTGGCCCTCGACGGTCTTCACGCTCAGGTACAGGCGTGTGGCAATCTCCCGATTGGACAGCCCTTCGGCTACGAGCTCCACGATCGCTGCCTCCTGTTGGCTCAAAGCCTCCGGCCCGCGGGCGATGGGAGCCGGCAGCGCGGCGGACCGCTCGCCGGCGGCACGCAGCTCCGCGGCGGCGCGGGCCTGCCAGGTCATGGCCCCGACCTGGCTGAATCGCTGGACGGCGGCCGCGAGATCGCTTCGGGCCGCCGCGCGCTGCTTTCGACGGCGAAGCATCTCTCCCCTGGCGAGCAGGGTGCGTCCCTCCTCGAAGCGGTTGCCCCAGCCGGCGTGCCAGCGCAGCGCCTCGGCGAATGCCTCCTCGTCATCGTAGGCGGCGCCGCGCGCCCGCAGCGCAGGGGCCACCGCGCGTGGCTGCTCAGTCTGCAGCGCGGCGTCGAAGAACTGGTTTACGAGCGCGCGTGCCTCATCGGCCCGTCCGAGGCGGACGTAGGCCTCGACCAGGGCCGGCGCGAACGGCCGCAGGCTGAGGAGGTGGGCCTGCGGCGTCAGCTGCACCTCGGTGAGTTTGCCCTCGAAGGCATCGACCGCCACCTGGAACTGGCCCAAGCCAAGGGCCAGCATCCCCGCCGCCACGCCGCCCGCTGCCGTCATTCGAAGGTCCGTCATCTGGGTGCGGGCCTGGGCGAGCGCGGCCTCGGCGCGGTCCACGTCTCCCAGCAGAGCGGTGACCCACGCGATCGCGGCCACGGCATCGAGTCGATCCATTCCGGCCTCCCCCTCAGTGGCGGCGAGCAACTGCTCGGCACAGCCGAGCGCCTCGCGCAGGTTCCCGAGGTGGACTTCCGCAAAGCAGGCGATGGCGAGTGCATCGAGCAGGTCGGCCCGACTTTCCGCCTGACGCGACCGTACGACCGCCTCGTAGGCCGCCGTCCGCGCCCTGTCGAGCTCGCCGGCCCGCAGCAGGGCGTTGGCCCGCTCGCACAGGACCGATGGCTCTTTGCTGCCGCCGATGGTGGCTGCGCGGGTCCAGGCCTCGCGCGCTCGTGAGTACTGTCCCGCCCATGCGTGCGCATCGCCCAGCCTGGTGATCGCTCGGATCTCGGCTGGGCCTGCCGACCCGCGCGCCATCTCGGCCGCCTCCTTCGCGACGTCCAGGGCCCGCTCCGGACCGGAGAGGAGGAGGGTCGGCTGGACGGCGTCGACCAGAAGCATGGCCGCCCCGTCACGATCATCCTCGCCACGATCGGCAGCCGACGTCCGAAGGTAGGCGCTTGCCTCAGCGATACGCCCGGCATCCGACAGCGCTCGCCCGTGCGCCTGCTGTTTCGCGACCGATTCTCGCCCCGGCACGCGGCCATGTTACGGGCCGAGTCGCGCGCGGGATGACGCGCCGCCTGCTGGCGGCGACAGACGCCAGCCAGCATCGTCACCGGGAAGCGGCCGATGCGTTGCGCGGCGCCGCCCCACCATGGGTCCTGTCGCCGTTCGTGCTGGCCGAGCTCGATTACCTGCTTGCCACCAGGGTGGGTGTGGGGGCGGAGCGGGCATTACTGGCGGAAGTCGGACGCGGCGTCTACCGCCTGGAAGCCTTCGACGCGGATGACGTGGGAGACGCGGAGCGCGTCATCGGCCGATACGCGTCATTTGGCATCGGATTGGCCGATGCGTCGCTCGTCGTCCTGGCCAGCCGGTACGGCATTCGCGACGTGCTGACGTTGGACGAGCGCCACGTCCGCGTGCTTCGTGCCGCCGGCGGTCGGAGCTTCAGGATCCTGCCCGCCGACGCAATCGTGGCGTAAGCTCCAGCGTCGATACGGCGAGCTGTACGCGAGCTGCTGCCGGCCGCGAACTCGCTGATCCTGCTTTCAAGCCATAGCGATCGGCATATCGGTACTACGCTAGGCGGGTGATCTGCCCGAGCTGCGGCCACGCCAACGAGCCTGAGGCGCGGTTCTGTTCGCACTGTGCTGCTTCATTATCGATCGAGCGCCATGACGAGCACGAGTCGCGGAAGACGGTGACGGTCGTCTTTTCCGATCTCGTCAGCTCCACCGAACTCGGCGAGCGTCTTGATCCGGAGGTGCTGCGCGGCGTGATGTCCGCCTACTTCGACGCGATGCGGACCGAGGTCGAGGGGCACGGCGGCATCGTGGAGAAGTTCATCGGCGATGCCGTCATGGCCGTCTTCGGCGTTCCCGCCCTGCACGAGGACGATGCGCTCCGGGCGGTGCGGGCAGCGGCCGGAATGGGGCAGGTGTTGGAACGGCTGAACGCGACCCTCGAGGCGCGCCATGGCGTCCGGCTGGCGAACCGGACCGGCGTGAACACCGGCGAGGTCGTCGTGGGCGATCCCACGGCGCGCGAGCGGCTGGCGACCGGCCACGCGGTGAACATCGCGGCTCGCCTCGAGCAGGCGGCCGGCTCGGGCGAAATCCTGCTAGGGCCCGAGACGTTTGCGCTCGTCGAGGGTGCGGTCGAGGCCGAGCGCCTGCCGCCGCTGGCGATCAAGGGCGCCAGCGAACCGATCAGGCCCTGGCGCTTCGTTGGCCTGCGAGAGGAGCCGGTTGCTCCTCCCGGTGGGCCCTTCGTCGGCCGCGACCCGGAGATGGCAGTGCTGGGAGCGGCGTTCGCCAGGGCCAGCGAGGGCTCCTGCGTTCTCGTAACCGTCGCGGCGCCGCCGGGGATCGGCAAGTCGCGACTGGCCGCGGAGTTCACGGCATCGATTGCAGGTCAGGCCCGCGTCGTCCTCGGTCGGTGCAAGCCGTACGGCGAGGCGATGACGTACTCGCCGCTCTTCCAGATCGTCGGCCAGCTGGACGGCGGGGCCAGAAATGGAGTCGAGGCGCCGGATGGCCTGGACCTGGTCCTCGCCCACGATCCGGAGGCCGGCGCCGTCGCGGCGCGCATCGAGGCGGTGGCCGGCGGCGCCGGTGCGGGCTCTCCGGAGGACACGGCATGGGCCTACCGTCGACTGTTCGAAGCCCTGGCTGCCGATCGGCCGCTGGTGGCCGTGTTCGACGACATCCACTGGGCGGAACCCATCTTTCTTGATCTTATTGAGTACATCGCGACCTTCTCGACCGGCCTGCCGATGCTGATCCTGTGCCTCGCCCGCCCCGACCTGTTCGACCTCCGGCCGGGGTGGGCGACGCCACGCGCGAATCACGTGCAAGTTCACCTCGATCCGCTGACCGGGGACGAGACAGCCACGCTCGTCGACCGTCTCCAGGCGAGTGAGCTGTCCGAGGCTGATCGTCGACGAGTCGTTGACGCCGCGGCGGGCGTCCCGCTCTTCGTCGAGCAGTTGCTCGCGCTCCAGGCCCAGGGCCTGCCGGGAGAGATCCCGCCCACCATCCGGGCGCTATTGGCAGCGCGGGTCGATCGGCTGGAACGCGACGAGCGCGCCATCCTCGAACGAGCCGCCATCGTTGGCGAGGCGTTTGGGCGCGCTGCGCTGCTGGAGCTGTTGCCTGAAAGCGTCCGCAGCGCGCTGGGGACGCGATTGGTGGGGTTGATCCACCGCGAGTTCATCGTTACCGATGCCAGCGCTCCGGGTCACGATGGATTCCGGTTCCAACACGCCCTCCTCCGCGATGCCGTCTACGAGGCCATGCCCAAGCGGTCCAGGGCCGAGCTGCACGAGCGATACGCAGCCTGGCTCAGGAGGATGGGCGGCGGGCAGGAGGAGGTCGTGGGTCATCACCTCGAGACGGCCTACCGCTACAGGCAGGAGCTCGGACCGATGGACGCCGGGCTGACCGAGCTGGCAATCGCGGCGGGTACCGCGCTCGCAACCGCCGGCCGGCGCGCGAACATCCGGGCCGAGGCAACTCGCGGCCTGGACCTGCTCCTCCGTGCTGAGCGGCTCCTGGCCGTGGCGCCCGCCGCTCGGACGGCGGTGCTGCCGGACATTGTCGAGGCCTACGTCAACGTGCTGAATCTGGATGCCGCTGAACGCGCACATGCGGAAGCGGTCTCCGAGGCGCGGCGCCTGGGCGATCGCACCAGCGAGCTCCTTGCGGAGATGGAATGGATCAACGCGCTGTTCTACCTCCGGGACGATCCCAGTTGGCCGGAGCGGGCGCGGACGGTCGGCAAGGAGGCCATCGCCCACTTCGAGCAGCTCGGGGACGAGGCGAGGCTCGCACGAGCCTGGATCACCCTCGCGGGAGCCAGCATCGCGAGTGGCGACTCTGCGGGTCAAATCGCCGCGCTCGAGGAGGCCCGGGTGCACGCTCGGAGGGTCGGCGACGAGCGCACCGAGGCAGCAGTCTGGGTGGTGCTCGGCGGATCGTACATTTTTACCGACATGCCGTTCACTGAGGTTCTGACCTTCATGGAGGAGGAGCTCGAGTGGGCCCGGGCACGCGGCATCACCTTCATCGAGGGCGACGGCACACTGGGGCTGGCTTACGCTCGGCTGGGTCTCGGCGAGATCGAGCAGGCCCGGTCAGCGATCGCGCGGTCGCAGGCGATCTTTTCGGAGCTCCCGGGCGTCACGGCGATCAACCTGTCCGAGACGTACGCGATCCTCGGTCAGCTCGAACTGCTCGTCGGTGATCCTGTGGCTGCGGAGGCCGCGTTCCGTGAAGCGCACCGGATGCTGGAGGAGGCCGGCGAGCGACGCTGGTCGCGAATCGCGAAGGCCTGGATCGCCCAGGCGCTGATCGATCAGGACCGTCACGCGGAGGCCTCGGCGATCCTTGAGGAGCTTGCGACGATCTCGGCGCCCAGAAACCCGCGGGCCGAAATCGTCCGGCTGACTGCCGTTGCCAGACTGCACCTTTGGCGCGGCGACCACGCCGAGGCCGAGCGAGTGGCACGTGACGCCATCGCACGTGCTGAGGTCGCCCACATGACGCAGGTGCACGGAAATGCGCTCCTTGTCCTGAGCGATGTCCTTGCCTCGCACGGTGATCGAACCGGCGCCAACAGAGTGCTTCGCCGGGCTCGGGACCTGTTCAACCAGAAGGCCGACCGGCTCGGCGAAGCTTCGGCGCGGCGTGCGCTCGAGGCGCTGG
>DASWIE010000123.1:0-12643 GCA_036397815.1 Candidatus Limnocylindria bacterium | reverse complement strand
GGTCGAGCGCGCGCGCGAGCTGCGGGACCAGATGCAGGATCGCCGCCTCGCTGCACGGGCCTACACGCGGGAGCACGGCGAGGATCCTCCGGAGATCCGCGACTGGACCTGGCCGGGCTGAGCGCCGCCCCCACCGATGCGAATCCTGGTGCTCAACCCCGGTTCGAGCTCGCTCAAGGCGACGATTGTCGAACAGCCGGGTGACCGCACGGTCGCGCGGCTGGAACGCAACGGGGGATCCGATGCAACGCGCCGGACGGGCCGGGCGGCCGACCTCCGGACGGTGGTGCGCGACCTCGACAGAGAGGATCGCTCGATCGATGCGGTCGGCTACCGCGTCGTCCACGGCGGCAGCCGGTTCGCGGAACCGTCGGCGGTCGACGATCGGGTGCTTACGGCCATCCGCGAGCTCGATGTCCTCGCACCCCTCCACAACGCAGTGGCCGCGGACACGATCGAAGCCGGTCGGCGGCTGCTGCCCGAGGTTCCCCACATCGCCTGCTTCGACACCGCGTTCCATGCCGGACTGCCGGAGACGGCACGTCGCTATCCAGTGCCCGAGGCGTGGTACGCCGACTGGGGCATCCGTCGCTTCGGCTTCCACGGGCTGTCGGTGGCATGGTCCATGGAGCGCGCGGCACAGCTCGTGGGCCGGAGACCCGAGGATCTCAAACTGGTCGTCGCCCACCTCGGCTCGGGCTGCTCGGTCACCGCCGTCGCCGGCGGGCGATCGGTCGACACGAGCATGGGGATGACGCCGCTCGAAGGGCTGATGATGGGGACGCGCTCGGGCTCGGTCGACCCCGGCATCCTTCTCCACCTGCTGGCCAGCGACCGGCTGACCGTGGACGAGCTGGCTGACGCGATCGCCCATCGCGGCGGACTCCTGGGCGTCTCGGGCAGCAGCGGCAGCGTTCGAGCGCTCGAAGAGGCATCGGACGCCGGTGACGCGCGGGCGCTGCTCGCCCTCGGGATGTTCGCCAACCGCGCCGCGTCCGGGATCGCTGCGATGGCGACCGCTCTGCCACGGCTCGACGCCCTCGTCTTCACCGGCGGGGTCGGGGAGCACTCGCATCGCATGCGCTTGGGCATCTGCGCCCGCCTATCCGTACTGGGGGTCCCGCCACCGACCGAGCCGCCCGCTGGCTCAGACGCCGTGATCGCGACCCTCGACGGGCTCGCCGTGCTCCGCATCGAGGCCCGCGAGGACCTCGTGATTGCCCGCCAGGTGGCTGGCGTCCTGAACTGAGCGCCCCAGGAGAGACGTGTCCAATGGACCCTCGCCAGGCCCCCGCCGACGTCGCCCGGGGCCCCCATGCCCGCTCACCGGATGAGGTGGCGGATGGCCTCGGCGTGGACACCGAGCAGGGTCTGGGCCAGGCCGAATCCGCACGACGGCTCGTCGAGGACGGACCCAATGAGCTCGCTCCGCCGGAGCGCCCCTCCGTGCTGGCCATGCTCTGGCATTCCGCGACCGAGCCGTTCATCCTCATGCTGCTCGCCGCGGGAGTGCTGGCCGTACTGCTGGGCGAGGTCCGCGACGGCCTGCTGATCGTTGCCGCGTTGATCCCGATCGTCGCCGCCGATGTCGTGACCGGCTACCGGGCCGAGCGCGCGCTCGAGGCCCTTCGAGCCGCCTCGGCTCCGAGGGCGCGCGTGCGGCGCGACGGCGAGCCGATCGAGATCCACGCGCGCGAAGTGGTGGCCGGCGACATCCTGTTGTTGAGCAGCGGCGACCTCGTTGCTGCCGATGCGCGGATCGTGGCTACCCACGCGGCGCTCGTCGACCGGAGTGTCCTGACCGGCGAGTCACTGCCAGAGCCAGCCGCGGCCGCGCCGGATCCGCCCGAAGCGCCTCTCGCCGAGCGCCGATCGATGGTGTACGCGGGGACCAGCATCGTCGGCGGCAGTGCCGAGGCCGTGGTCGTGGCTACCGGGCGCCACACCGAGGTCGGCCACATCTCCGGCGAGCTCAGATCAGTGGAGCGTCGCCGCTCGCCGGTGCAGGCCGAGCTTGACCGACTGGTTCGCATCATGCTCGTCGCCGCGTTGGGGCTGGTCGCCATCACCGTCGGGCTCGGCTTCCTGCGCGGTAATCCGCCGGGCCAGAACCTGCTGGCCGGCATCGCCGCCGCGATCGCGGCCATCCCCGAGGAGCCGCCGGTGCTACTGGCGGTCATCCTCGGCCTGGGCGCGTACCGCCTCCTGCGGCGCGGCGTCCTGGTCCGGCGCCTGAACGCGCAGGAGACGCTCGGCGCCGTCGACCTGATCCTGACGGACAAGACCGGCACGCTGACCCGGAACCGACTCGAAGTGGCGGCGGTCCTCACGCCGGACGGCGAGGTGCCGACCGGCCCGGATCGGTCCAATCTGCTGGCCGATGCGCTGCGCGCGGAGGCCGATGCCTGGCAGGCCGCGCGGCTGGGGGCGGCCGGCGCCTTCCCAAACGCGATCCGCCGTGCCTTCGATGCGGAGACTGAGGCGCCGCTGCTCGACCCCGCAACGTTGGAGAGCTGCGAGCCGGCCGCGGAGCGTCATCCCTACTCGCTCGTCTCGTACCGGACTGCGGAGGGCAAACGCTGGCTGGCCAGCGGCGCCCCGGAGGCGATCCTCGAGCTCGCAGGCGACGGCGTCCCGGGGCGCGGCGGGGCATGGCGCCGGCTCGTTGCGGCGGAGGCGGATCGCGGCAGCCGGCTGCTGCTGCTCGCGGCGCGGGCACAGGGCGAGCCCTGGCGGCCGGAGGCGCTCCTCGCCTTCCGCGATCCGTTGCGCCCGGAGATTGCGGACGCCATGGCCACCGCCACCGGAGCCGGCATCCAGACCGTCATGGTCACCGGCGACCATCCCAGCACCGCGGCCGCCATCGCGCGCGAGGCGGCGATGCCCGAGCGGCGGGTGGTGACCGGCGCCGACCTGGCGACGTGGGACGATCGGCGCCTGGCGGCGGAGCTTCCGGAGCTGCACGTCCTGGCGCGGGCCAGCCCTGGCGACAAGCTGCGCCTGGTCAACGCGGCGCGCACCGCCAACCGGACGGTTGCGGTGACCGGCGATGGCGTCAACGACGCCCCCGCGCTGAATCGGGCCGACGTGGCAGTTGCCATGGGCAGCGGCACGGCGGTCGCGCGTGAGGCCGCTGACCTCGTCCTGGGCGACGACTCGTTCGCGACCCTCATGCGGGGGATGCGAGAGGGGAGACGGATCATCGCCAACGTTCAGAAGGGCCTCGTCTTCCTGATCTCGACCCACGTGGCGCTCCTCGGCTTCGTCCTGATCGCGACCATCGCCGGCTTCGCGCAGCCGCTCCTCCCGATACAGATCCTCTGGGCGGAGCTGTTCATCGACATCTCGACCTCGGTCGCTTTCGAGCGGGAGCCGGAAGAGCCCGGCGCCATGCGTCGCCCGCCACGGCCCCGCACCCAGCCGCTGCTCGATCGCGGAGTCCTCGCCGGGGTGACGCTGGCCGGCGGCTTCAGTGCGACGGCGGCTCTCGTGCTCATGCTCGCGGTGGGGGGTGGGTCGGACCACGCCCGGTGGGTGGCATTCACCGCGCTGGCGGTGGGCCAGGCGGTCCGCGCCTACGCGAACCGCAGCCTGCTCATCCCGGTCCGGCGCCTGCCGGTCAACGGCTTCCTGGCGATCGCCGTGGTGCTGGTGGTTGCGGCTCAGGCCGTCGTCCCCTACCTCCCGCCGTTGGCCGACGCCTTCCGCGCCACGCCGCTGAGTCTCGCGGAGTGGGGGCTCGTGGCGTCCGTCGCACTCGCCCCCGCCGTCGCTGCACAGGTGGCGCGCGCGATGGGCCGCCGCTGGATTGCCTGACGGACACAGTCCGCCTGGCCTCCCCTATCGGTCCGTTTGGCCCTGTGCTCGGTGATCGCGTTCGCAGACCATGGCGTTGCGACCCGGGAAGGCAGGGTCAGGCTCCGTCAAGCACTCACAGTTGCTAGCCAATCGGGAGTCACTGCCGATCCTTCCCGGGTCGTCGCATCGTGGAGGGTGAGGGACATGGCTGCTACCCCGAGCCGATCCGGAGAGGGCGGTCCCATGAGGTTCGAGCGCAACGTCGGGCTGGCGGACCGGGCCATCCGAGTGGCGGCTGGCGTCGCGGCGATCGCGCTCGCCAGCAGCTCGCTGGATGGGCTCCTGGCCGTCCTGGCATGGGCTGTAGGTCTCGACGTGCTGTTGACCGGCGCCACCGGGTTCTCGCTCCTGTACAACACGTTCGACCTCGACACCCGACCCGCGGCCGTTCGCGACGCACCCAGGCCGTTTGCAAGCTGAGCTGAGCGAGCCGATGCATCGCGTCGAGTGGGTCGTGTGCCATGGTTCCGAGCGCCGGGTCGCGGGCGGCCGTGTCGAGTGCCCCGTCATGAGTGCGGGCGCTCAGAGCCGAAAGGTTCGGGTCGAGAGGTGCCTTGAATGCCGGTACCTGATGGCCACGCCGGTCGATCGCCTGCCGGAGGGAATGTGCTCGGCCGGGTGGCAGCAACGTCAAGGATGTCGCGAGCCCGATCGGTCTAGTGCGTGGTTCCTCCGCAGATGACCACCCGACAGGGTGCGTGAAGCACAAGGCGACCGCAGACACACCCGCCGGCTGCCGATCCACGCCACTGGTCGTGACCGATGACGATCGCGTCCGCGCGCGTTGCGGCGGCGACGCGCAGGATCGTCTCTGCCGGATCACCGACTCGGATCCTGCCCTCGGCTTGGATCCCCCGCCGCCGAGCACGACGGACGAGCGCCCTGACGCGCGTCCCATGCGAGCCGTCTCGTCCTGCCTGGGGCGGGATGACGGCCAGGATCACCAGGTGCGCCCGAGCTGTCGCGGCGAGCTCGATTGCGCGGCCATCAACATCGCGCGACGCGTCGGTCAAGTCGGTGGCGAGCAGGATCCTGCGTCCCAGATGGTCGACGAGCGGATCTCGAGACGTGCGGGGCAGACCCTTCTCGTGCACCCAGGTCTCGCGCACTCGGGGCGTCACGCCAGCGGCCTGACCCTCGCTCGCGCCCATGTTCGGCATCGGTCGGCCTCCATCCGTGCGGTTCTGCGTTGCTCACCGACCGTGCCCGGCCGTCTTTGCTGAAGCCAGTGCCGAGCGGCCCCTAGTGGAAGGATGTTCGGCACCCGTCCCGCGGCGTGGCGGCGGAGCGAGGTGCCGACCTGACTCCGTGCCGCCTCACGCGCGGGCACGACCGCTCTGGTCCGGGATCACGAGCACTGAGCAGCTGGCATGGAAGAGGACGTTCCGGGCGACACTTCCGAGCACCAGCCGTTCGAGCGCGGCCAGTCCGCGCGAGCCGATCACGATGAGATCTGCGCCGAGCTCTCGTGCCGCCTCGACGATCTGGTCCGCGGGATCGCCGGTGCGCACGTGCGACGTGGCCACGATCCCGACTCGCCGCAGGGCTTCAACCATTTCGGCGACGGCCGCAGACGAGTGTTGCTCGAGCTCGCGCCGCATGGACGCCAAGCGCTCGTCGCCAAGCGTGTACAGGCCGATCATCAGCTCCATCGGCGCGGGATCCGGCACCGTAACCGAGACCACGTCCGCCGGCATGTCACTGAACGCCCCGAGCGCGCCGATCCGGCCTGGGATCTGCGCCGCCGTGTCGGAGCCATCGGTCGCGATCAGCAGGCGGGAGACGGTGGCCCCACGAGCGACGAGGTGTGGGCATGGCGCGTGCGCGCTGACCTCGGCCGCCACCGATCCCAGGAGCATCGACCGGAGCGCCCCGTGGCCGCGTGATCCGGTGATGACGAGTTCCGCGCGCAGCTCGGTGGCGAGATCGATGATGACGTGCGCGGGCCGCCCGCGTTCAACGTGGTACTTGACCGCCAGCCCTCGTTCTTCGAGCGGCACGGCGAGCCGGCGCAGCTCGGCATGTGCCTCGTCCCGCATGGCATCCTCGGCATCTCCGACCCAATCCATCATCGATCCGATGCCCCCGGTCCAGTCCGTCGGCACCTGGTAGGCCGTGACAAGATGCACGGTCGTGTCGGCCGGCAGGCCGATGCCCGCGACGAGGTCTCGGGCTGTGAGTGAATGCGGCGATCCGTCAACAGCCAGCACTATCTTCATCGCAGCACCTCGCCTGTATCGGACGTTCTCGGCGTAGAGGATGTCCGGCGGCCGTCCGCCGCGCAATGGCCGTCCGGCCCGCAGATCAGGTGCCGAACCTCCCGAGCGGAACCGGTGATTCACCACCGGTGACAACCGGCAGGTCAAGACGTGACCAACGGCCATAGGCCTGGTCGCGGCTCGTGAGCAACGGTTGAGCAGAACCGAGGAGGCGACGCCGATGAAGGTCCGTGACGTGATGATCAGCGAAGTCGTGAGCGCGCCGCCGCACATGCGCCTGAAGGACCTCGCCCGGCTCCTCGTCGAGCACCGTATCAGCGGTGTCCCGGTGGTGGACCACGGAACGGTTATAGGCGTCGTCTCCGAAGCCGACCTCGTCGCGAAGCAGGTCGGCAGACCATTGAGTCAGCGCACGCCACTGGACTGGATCTTCGGCGAACGGCCCAGCCCCTGGGAACGGCGCACGCGCGACGCGACCACGGTGGCACAGGCGATGACCGCTCCGGCGATCACCGTGGACGCCGATCGTCCACTCCGCGAGGCCGCGGCGCTCATGGTGGACCGCAGCGTCAATCGGCTGCCGGTGCTCGAGTCGGGGCGCCTGGTCGGGATCGTTTCCAGAGCGGACCTCGTGCGTGCCTACCTGAGGCGGGACGAGGATATCCTCCGAACCGTCCGCGACGACGTGATCCGGCATACGATGTGGCTGGATCCGGACGAGCTGCGGGTCGAGGTTCGCGAGGGGATGGTGCGGATTGCTGGGACCGTCGACCGTCGCTCGACGGCCACGATCCTCGAGAAGCTCATCGGCCTCGTCGAGGGCGTGGACGGCGTCGCGAACTATCTGACCTGGGAGTTCGATGACAGCGCACTCGAGCCGGCCGGGCGGGACGAGCCCGAACCAGGCGCCGCGTCGTTGACGGCGCGCGAGCGACCACGGGCATTGCACGGCTGACGAATGGCCGCCGGTCTGGTCGGCCCTCTCGAATCGAACCAATGCGCATCGCTGCGCGCACATCGCGCAAACCGAGGATCTCCACCCTGAAGACCGCGACCCGAGCGCACGAGCACCGACCTGCCCTCCCGCCACGGGCCGTTGACGCGGGCCTTCGGGAAAGTGCGAGCGGCCGTCACCTCGTTCCACATCTGGCAGTGGCACGTGCCGACGAGCGCGTTGGTGACGTCCTCGATCGCATGCGTGGTGCGCGGTTCGACTACGCCGGAACGATCTACGTCATCGATCCCCAGGGTCGGCTGGTAGGCCACAGCGCGCTGACTACGCTGCTCGCCTCCGCCCCTGGCCGCCCGGTGCGCGAGCTCATGGCCGAGGTCCGCGCGGTGGTAACACCGGAGATGGACCAGGAGCGGGCGGCCACTATCGCCATCCGACACCGCGTCCCGGCGGTCCCCGTGGTCGATGCCGACGGACGGCTGCTCGGCGTCCTGCCGCCCGAAGCCCTGATGGAGGTCCTGCGCGCCGAGCACCTCGAGGATCTCCATCGCCTGTCGGGTGTACGTCGCGACGAGGTCATGGCTCGCCAGGCGATCGAGGGACCGGCCCTGCGCCGCGCGCGCGACCGGCTTCCGTGGCTGCTCATCGGGCTGGCGGGCAGCGCGCTGGTGACGGTCGTCATGGCCCTCTTCGAGTCCACCCTGCAGTCCATGGTCGCCGTGGCGTTCTTCGTCCCCGGCATCGTCTACCTGGCCGACGCGATCGGAACGCAGACCGAAGCGGCGGCGGTGCGCGGCCTCTCATTGGTGCACGAGCCGCTCCGCCAGCTCGTCTGGGGCGAGCTCCGAACGGGTGTGCTGATGGGTGTGACCCTGGCCGCCATCGCCCTGCCCGGCGTATGGCTGGTATTCGGCGAGCTCCCGCTTGCGGTCGCCGTCGCCGGCGCACTCGTGGGGGCAGGAGCCGTGGCGACCACCATCGGACTGCTGTTGCCATGGCTCCTATCGAGAGTCGGTCGCGATCCGGCGTATGGGAGTGGGCCGCTTGCCACCGTCGTCCAGGACCTCCTCAGCATCCTCATCTACCTGACGATCGTCTCGCTCGTGCTGCGCTAGCCAGCGCCACGACCGCGCCCGGGCACACGCGCGAAGACCTCGCCGAGGGTCACCGGCCGGAATATGAGCGCGACGGCCGCCTTAGCGGCCGCCGCGAACAGTGGTCAGGCGATGCCTAGATCGGTCGCGGCTCCAGGAAGGTGCCGCCGGTGGAGAGACGGACCAGTCCGTCCACCACGCCGCCCACGACCAGGCCGCCGATCAGCGCGGGCAGGATGTACAGCCCGTCGAAGACCGGTCCCCAGGTGCTCAGGGTGCCGAATGCCTCGCTGCCGAGCCAGCCGCCCACGACGGCGCCCAACGCGGTGATGACCCATTCATAGCCGACGGTGGTCCGGCCGATGTACTGCGCGATCGCGCCGATGACCAGGGCGCCGAGGACGACGAGGCTTGCCGCAGCAAGCGTCATCCCAACATTCCAGCCGAATAGCTCGAGCATTCGCTGTGCCTCCTCCTACGATGCAAATCGTTCAACGCCCTCACGTTCGCGCCGACCGCCAGAGCGCTCAAGTGCCATCGGTCGTGCGGAGCCCTGACACTTGGCCCCTCCGTGACCCGAGGGACGAAAGGCACCTCGCCATGGGCCCTCTGGCACTGGCAGTGGCGCAGTCCGGCCGATGACCATGGCCGCAAACCACGCATGAACACCAGAGGTCCCGAGCCATGTCCAAGGCATTGCACGGCAAGGTGGCGATCGTCACCGGTGCTGCTCGCGGTATTGGAGCCGCCACCAGTCGAGCGCTGGCGAACGCCGGTGCCTCCGTCGTGATCACAGACGTGCTCGACGACGAGGGAGACGCGCTCGCCCGCGAGCTCTGCGCCGCAGGCGCGGACGCCCGCTACGCCCACCTCGACGTGTCGAGCGAGGAGCAGTGGCAGGCGGTGGTGGACCGTGCGCAGCGAGACATAGGTCACGTGGACGTCCTCGTCAACAACGCGGGCATCGGCACCATGGAGGACGTCGAGCAGGAGACCGTCGAGGGTTGGGATCGGGTCATCTCGATCAACCAACGAGGCGTCTGGCTGGGGATGAAGGCCGTCGTGCCGGGCATGAAGAGCAATGGCGGCGGCTCAATCGTCAACATCAGCTCGATCTTCGGCGCCGTCGGCGGCTTCGGCAGCTCGATCGCCTACCACGCCACGAAGGGCGCCGTGAGGCTGATGACCAAGAACGCGGCGATCCGCTACGCCAAAGAGGGCATCCGCGTCAACTCCGTCCACCCTGGCTTCATCGACACGCCGATGCTGGAGGCGGTCAAGGGCACGCCGTTCGAGCAGACGATGGTCGAAGGCACGCCCATGGGCCGGCTCGGCCGGCCCGAAGAGATCGCCAGCGTGATCGCCTTCCTGGCCGGTGATGGTGCAGCCTACATGACCGGTTCCGAGGTATACGTCGACGGTGGGTGGACCGCCCGCTAGGCCATTTTCGTGCGCTGCCCCAGGATGGGTCGCGTCGCGGCGGTGAAGTGTGACGGCTGCGCTTACTTCTGCCGGCGAGGCGTGGCCACCTCGACGGTGATCTGCTCGTATCCCTTCCTGGATGCCGACGCCTTTGCGCGACGCAGCCGGCGGCGCCACGACGTGCGTATCGCCCTCTCCCACCACCTCGAGCGCACCTAGGCGCCGGCCCGGCTTCATCGGTCGAGAGGACCGGTCAGGCGGCGGCGCTGCCCGGCAGATTCACTGGCACCTCGAGCTCATAGCGCGCCACGGATCCCTCCCAGCTGAGGCGAAGCGGGTGGTGGCTTGCGTTGAGGAGATGCCGCATGGCGACGTTCTCCGCCTTCACCCACGCCACAAGGCGCCGAACATGACGGAGGCGCGCCGACGCCACGGCTGCCGCGAGCAGCAGCGTGCCGACACCGTGGTGCTGGACGCGGTCGTCAACGGCCACCGCCAGCTCCTCGACTCCATCGCCGACGCGCTCGAGCACAAGGTGACCGGCAATGCGACCATCCGCCACGGCCACAAGGCCGTCGCGCAGGCGGTGATCAGCCGCCGCGAACCTGTCGGCCTGCTCATGACCGATCCCACGCGACGCGCCGTGGAAACGCAGGGCGCGGCTCTCCGCCGAGAGCTCGGCGTAGAAGCGCTCCAGCTCGGGCGCGTCGCCTGGGGCGACCCGGCGTACACGGATGTCGTCGTCGACCATGCATTGAGGGTGCGGTCCGACGCTTGGGGATCCGAGTGCCGTGGGTCCCTTCTCGGATGGGCCATCTGGCATCTGCTGCGATTGCCCCGCCGGGGCATGCGCTCGCGACCGGCTGGCCGCTACCGGTTCAGGTGCAGGCGCCCGGCGGCCTGTGTCAACTCCTCGCGAAAGTCCGGGTGGGCGATGGCGATCAGCGCGTGGGCGCGCTCGGCGAGCGAGCGGCCGAACAGCTCAGCCACGCCCCATTCGGTCACCACGGTGCGCACGTGGGCGCGCGTCGTCACCACCCCGCCCCCCTCGCGCAGGCTGGACACGATGCGAGACGCCGAGCCACCCGCGGCGGTTGACGGCAGCGCGATGATCGCCCTCCCCTCCTCAGCCAGCGCCGCGCCGCGAATGAAGTCCATCTGGCCGCCCACACCGGAATAGAGGCGGCGACCGATGGAGTCGGCCACCACCTGGCCCGAGAGATCCACCTCGATCGCCGAGTTGATGGCGACCATGCGACGGAAACGCCGGATCACCGTCGTATCGTTCGTGTAGTCGACCGGGCGCATCTCGACCATCGGGTTGTCGTCGATGAACCGATACAGGCGCTGAGTGCCCAGGACGAAGGCGGACACGATCTTCCCGCGGTTGATCTCCTTCGCTGCCCCGGTCAGGGCTCCGGCCTCGACGAGGTCGAGGACGGTATCGGTGAACAGCTCGGTGTGGATGCCGAGGTCGCGCTTGTCGCGCAGCGCTTCCCCGATCGCCGCCGGGATGCCGCCGATGCCAAGCTGGAGTGTCGCCCGATCGGGCACCAGCTCCGCGACGTGGGCGCCGATCTGGCGCTCCACCGTGCCGATGGGCGCGACCGGGAGCTCGTGCGGCGGTTGATCCACCTCGACGGCCAGATCGATGTCGTCGACGTGGACGAAGCTGTCGCCAAGGGTGCGCGGCATCGCCCGGTTGAGCTGGGCGATGACGGTCCGGGCATTCTGCACCGCCGCCAGCGCCGCATCGACGCTGGTGCCGAGCGAGCAGAAGCCGTGGGCATCGGGTGGGCTGACGTTGATGAACGCCGCGTCGAGCGGCAGGATCCCGCGGCTGAAGAGGTGCGGGATATCGGACAGGAAGATCGGGACGTAGTCAGCTCGTCCCTCATTCACCGCGTCCCGAGCATTCGGACCGATGAACAGAGCCCGATGCCGGATGTGCCCGGCCATCGCCGGCTCCAGGTGAGGACAGGGTCCCTCTAGGTGCAGGCCGACCGTCGTGACGCCGGCGAGCCCGGGCCCGCGGTCGGCGAGCGCCGCCAGCAGCGCCGTCGGCGTTGCCGCCCCGCCGTGGACGAAGACGGTGTGCCCGTCACCGATCCCCGCGACTGCCTGCTCTGACGTCACGGGCCGCATGGATGCACCCTACCCGGTTGGGGTGCGCATGTGACGGGTCGCTTGGCCCGTGAACACCGGGCGGAATGGCACTCGCCGGGGCCACACCCCGGACCATACGTTGACCCTGAGAGCGGGGGTATTCGCCCCGGATTGGCGGTGACGCCGCGCAAGCAGGCACCAGTGGACGGAAGGGAATCCGATGAGGGCAATCGTGGTCTACGAATCCCTATGGGGCAATACGGCGGCGATCGCCCGGGCCATCGCCGAGGGCATCGGGCAGGAGGCGCAGGCCCTGACGACCGATGCGGCCTCTGCGGAGGCGATCGCGCACGCCGACCTCATCGTCGCAGGAGCGCCGGTGCTGGGCTTCAGCCTGGCCACCGATCAGATGCGCAACAGCGTGGCGCGAGGCGAAGATGATGCTCCCACGCCGCCCGATCTCGCGCATCCGTCAATGCGCTCGTGGCTCGACTCGCTGCCGCGCGGTCGCGGCCACGCGGCGGCCTTCGAGACCAGGATCTGGTGGTCGCCCCGCGGCGCGACGGGCGATATCGAGGGCCGCCTGACGCGGGCGGGCTACCGGACCATCGCCAGGCCCCAGAAGTTCGTCGTGAAGGACAAGTACGGGCCTCTGCGCGAGGGGGAGCTCGACCGCGCTCGGCGCTGGGGCGAGGAGTTGGCACAGGCCATCGCGGGCACAGACACCGCGCCGGGTCCCGCCGGTTGATGCGCGACGCTCGCAATCCCATCTGGAGCCAGCTGCTGACCGTCCCGGTGGCGCGACGGGTGCCCATCGGCTGGCGACCGGCGGTGCTGACCGCCATCAAGGGGCTGCACACGGTGATCTTCGCCTCAGTCGGCGCGGCAATTCTGCTCTTGATCTTGGAGGGCCTGCGCCAGCGGCCGGGGCGGCGGGCCGCGGTCGCGCTGGGCGTGACGCTTGCCGAGTCGGCCATCTACGCCAGCAACAA
>DASWIE010000122.1:0-5947 GCA_036397815.1 Candidatus Limnocylindria bacterium | reverse complement strand
GCCTCGGGCGTGCCGATGGCCTCGAGCGCCTTGTCGACCTTGGTGTCGACCCGGCTGACGAAGAAGCTGGCGACCGATGCCACCCGGCTCACGTCCTCGCCACGCTCCAGGCGCCGGCGCAGGCCGGCGATGTACGCGCGTGCCACGTTCCGGTACACGTCCACGCTGAACATCAGCGTGACGTTGATGTTGATCCCCTCGCCGATGGCCTCCTCGATGGCGGGCAGGCCCGCCTCCGTGGCCGGGATCTTGACGAAGACGTTCGGGCGAATGACCTTGGCCCACAGCTCGCGAGCCCGCTCCAGCGTCGCCTGGCTGTCATCGGCCAGGGCTGGCTCCACCTCGATCGAGACGAAGCCATCCGCCCCGTCCGCCGAGTCGTACACCGTGCGCAGCACGTCCGCCGCATCGCCCACATCGCCGACCGCGATCGCCTCGTAGATCTGGCCGTTGCCGTGGCCGGCCTCCAGCTGGTCGCGGATCAGCTCATCGTACTGGCCGCTGGCGACCGCCTTGGCGAAGATGGTCGGATTGCTTGTCAGGCCGCGGATCCCATCGCCCACCAGGCCGGCGAGCCTGCCGGAGGCCAGCAGGTCGCGGTCGATGAAGTCGATCCAGGGGCTCTGGTCCTGCTCGGCGTGCAGCCGCTGAAGCGCGTTCATGTCGTTGTCGCCTCCTCAGGCCTTGGCGCCGGCTCGCTGGCGGGCGAGCTCACGCGCGGCGTCCGCGATGTGGGCGGCGTCGATACCCGCCGCCGCCAGCTGCTCGGCGGGGGTGGCGGAGCCGGGCATGATCCGGACGGCGAGCTTGACGATCGGCGGCCGCTCACTCGAGGCGGCGAAGACGTCGAGCACCGCGTCGCCCAGCCCGCCCTCGGGGAAGTGATCCTCCACGGTGACGATCGCGCCGGTCTCGCTGGCGGCGGCCAGCAGCGTCTCGGCGTCGATCGGCTTGATGGAGTACAGGTCGATCACCCGGGCGTTGATCTCATCGGCCGTCAGCAGGTCGGCCGCGGCCATCGCCTCGTGCAGGGTGATCCCCGCCCCGACCAGGGTCACCTGGTCGGCATCGGTCTGGCGCACGACGCGGCTGCCCCCGATCTCGAACGGCTCGCCCGGCGCATAGATGACCGGCGTCTTCTCGCGGGTCGTGCGCATGAAGACGACGCCTGGACGGTCGACGACCTGCGCCAGCAGGGCGGCGGCCTGGTTCGGGTCGGAGGGATAGAGAACCGTGCTGCCGTGGACGGCTCGCAGCGATGCGATGTCCTCCAGCGCCATCTGCGACGGGCCGTCCTCGCCGATGCTGACCCCGGCGTGCGAGCCGACCAGCACGATGTCGGCCCGGCTCACCGCGGCCATGCGCACGAAGTCGTAGGCGCGTGCCAGGAAGGCAGCGAAGGTCCCCGCGAACGGGCGCCAGCCACGGACCTGCAGCCCAACCGCCATGGCGAGCATCTGCTGCTCGGCGATGTAGTTCTGGATGAACCGGTCGGGGTGCGCCGTGGCGAATTCCTCGGAGTAGGTCGAGTTGCCGACCTCACCGTCGAGGGCGACCACGTCGCCGCGGGCGTTGCCGAGCGCCACCAGCGCGTCGCCAAAGGCCTTGCGGGTCGCCTCCCTGGTCCCCGGCTCGTAGGCCGGCAGCTGGAGGTCGCCACTCGCCTCGAAGGTGTGCGGCTTGGCCGGTCCCTCCGGCCGCGGTACCTTGATCAGGAGGTCGCGTTCGCCGCCGAGCTCCTCGATCGCCGCTTCGGGATCGGCCAGCGGCTTGCCATGGAAGCCGTTCTTGTCGGCCACCGCCGCCACGCCGTGCCCCTTCTCGGTCCTGGCGATCAGCACCGTCGGGCGATCGGTCGTGGCGATGGCTTCCGTGAGCGCACGGTCGATCGACGCCACGTCGTGACCGTCCAGCTCGATCGCGTGCCAGCCGAATGCCCGCGCTCGTTTGGCGTACGCGTCCAGGTCCCAGCCATGCATCGTCTCGCCGGTCTGCCCGAGCCGGTTGACGTCGAGGATGGCGGTCAGGTTGTCGAGCCCGTGGAAGGCGGCCGATTCGAACGCCTCCCACATCGAGCCTTCGGCCATCTCCGAGTCGCCGCACAGGCACCAGACGCGGTACGGGAGCCGGTCAAGGTACTTGCCGGCGTAGGCGACCCCCACCGAGATGGGCAATCCCTGGCCCAGCGACCCGGTCGCCACGTCGACCCAGGGCAGAACGGGGGTCGGGTGCCCTTCGATCCGGCTGCCCAGCTTGCGGAAGGTGAGCATCTCCTCGTCGGAGATCGCGCCGGCCGCCTTGTAGATGGAGTAGAGCAACGGCGACGCGTGGCCCTTGCTGAAGATGAGATGGTCGTTGCGCGGGTCGTCCGGAGCGCCGAAGTCGTAGTGCAGGTACCTCGCCATCAGGACGGCCATCAGGTCGGCCGCCGACATCGACGAGGTGGGGTGGCCGGAACCGGCCGCCGAGCTGGAACGGATCGAGTCGACGCGCAGCTGCTGGCCGAGCTCACGCCACAGGTCGTGATCGTTCATCTCGTCATCCAGGCCCCGCAGGTTCTCTGCCAACCGTGGTGCACGCGACCATCATACGGGCGGCCGTCATGGGAGCTCGCGCGCCTTCAGTCGCAACGGCGGGCCGAAGTCCGCCAAGGTCTTCGCAAATGCGCGTCACATGAGCGTTAGCGAGGTCGCAGGGCTGTTTCGGCCGCCCAAGGGGCTCATCCTGAGCGTGGCCGGTGACCGGCCGCCGCGGGAATCGCGCCTCCGAAGTCCGTAATGCTCACCGCGCGATCATTTGCGGAATTCAGTGGGAAACGATCGCCCCGTCGCGGCATTCCGCGCTTGAAGCGCGGGGCAACAACGCCGCCCCGCCACCATCGGCGGGTGGCCCTCGGAAGCTCCCTCGCGCACCCTTTGGTGACCGATGCGGCCGCAGAGCACACAGCACTGCCGGTGCTACTAGCAACGGAGTTCTTGCGCATATGTGCTTCGTTATGAACGGTCAGTACTGCCCGTGACGCATTCCGCCCGAAACCAGTCGGTTACAGCACTCCCAGTGCTACTCCCGGGCATTCACGACCGCGCAGGACCGATGCGGGGCCTAGCCGCGAACCAGCCGGAAGCAGTCGCTGCAGTAGACCGGCCGCGCGCCGGTCGGGCGGAAGGGGACCTGGGTGTCCTTGCCGCATCGTGCGCAGACCGTGTCGAACATCTCGCGCGGGCCGCGACTGTAGCCGCCACCGCCGCTGTACCCACCGCCGTTGCCGTAGCTGCTGCCGCCGCCGTAGCTGCTGCCGCCGCCACTGGCGCGACGCTGTGCCCGGCAGGAGGGACAGCGCTTGGGCGCAGAGGTGAATCCCTTCTGCGCGAAGAATTCCTGCTCGGATGCGGAGAAGACGAAGTCGATCCCGCAATCCGCACAGGTGAGCACCTGATCGGTGTAGGCCACGGAGGACCCTCCTGCGATAGTTACCACGTCGGGGGATTTCCTTCGCCTCGAATCGACGCCGGCCACGGGTCTTGCCGCTACCCCGTGAGCCGACGATGGACGTGGTGGGAGGGGAGTGGAAGGCTGCTGGCGCCGCTCTCTGGGCCCGACTGCGCGCGAGTATACCCACAACCTGTTTGGACGCAAGAGAGCCCGATGGTCCCGTCCAACCCGCGCCGATCGGTATGCTCATACCCACCATGCGGACCGCCGGAATCGTGCTCGGGGCGATCGGTGCGCTGACCGGCGCCGTCTTCGTCGCGCAGGGGCTCAACCTGCCCTTCGCACCCCCCAGCTACATGACCAGCGACCGCACCTGGATCTTCATCGGCTCCGGCATGGTGGTCGCCGGAATTGCCCTCGCCGGCTGGAGCATCCGCCGTCGCTGAGAGGCGCGAAGGGGATCAGCCGCTCGACACGCGGACTCCGGCGGCCGCCATCTCGCCCAGTGCCCGATCGCCGTCGCCTGGATGCAGGTCGACGGCCGCGATCGCGCTGGTCAGGACCTCTGTCTCGAAGCCGAGCCGCTGTGCGTCGAGCGCGGTGGCATTGACGCAATAGTCGGTCGCCAGGCCACAGACGACGACCCGTGCCACGCCCTGCTCGCGCAGCAGGTCCTCCAGCTCCGTCGGCCGCTCCTCGCCGCTGGTCGGGTCGCGCATCGTGAAGCCGGAGTAGCCGTCCTCGCCATTGCTCCCCTTACGAACAACCGGTCCCTTCACGATCAGGTCCCGATGCAGCTCCGCCCCCCAGCTGCCCGCCACGCAGTGCACCGGCCAGATGCCGCCGTCCTTGGCGAAGTGCGGCGTGGACCCCGGATGCCAGTCCTGGGTGTAGGCCACCAGGGCCCCGGCCGCGATGGCTCGCTCGACCTGCGCGTTGACCCGCGGCAGGATCCGGCCGGCGCGTTTGACAGAGAGGCTTCCGTCCGGATCGGCGAAGTCGTTCTGGACGTCGACCACCACCAGGGCGGTGGTCGAGTCGTAGTCGGCCATGGACCGATGATACCGATGCCGTAGCCTGGCGCCGTAGCCTGGCGCCGCCGTCAGTCGAAGGCGGCCATCGGAGCAGGCCCGTCCGCCTCGCTACGCTTCTGCGCCTCGCCGGCCTGGGCCCGCAGCGGCAGCTCGGGCAGCACCAGCACGGTCAGCACGGCAGCCACGATGGCTGCCGCGACGCCGAACCAGAGGGCGCTGCCGATCGCCAGCGAGATCGCCTCGTGGATGCCCTGCACGATCCCCGGAATCAATGGCTCGACGGTCGCCCGTAGCGGGGCGGGCACCTGGGCGAGGATCTGCGCACCAAGGTTCACGCCGACGCTGGTCACCTCCCGTTGCGAGAAGGCCTGCGACGAGCCGAGCTGGCCGACGACCTGTGCCGGCAGGCCCGCACTCGACAGCTGCCGCGGGATCTCGGCCAGCAATGTGGAGCCGAACACGGTGCCGGCGATCGCCAGGCCGATCGAGCCGCCGATCTGACGGAAGAAGGTCAGGGCGCTGGTCGCCACGCCCATCTCGCGGAAGGGCACGGCATTCTGGACCACGATGGTGAAGACGGCCATCGACGGGCCGATGCCCAGGCCCATGATCGCCAGCCAGAGCCACACCGTGGTGATCGGCGTATCTGCGCCGAGCTGCGTCAGCAGCAGGATCCCAAGACCCGCGGTCAGCATGCCGGCCACCATCAGCCACTTGTAGCGTCCGGTACGGCTCACGATCTGGCCGCTGCCGATGGAGCCGATCATCAGCCCCGCCATCATCGGCAGGATCTGGTAGCCGGACTCGGTCGCCGACGAGCCGAGGACCGCCTGGAACCAGAGCGGAATGAAGACGATGCCGCCGAAGAACCCGAAGCTGATCATCGAGGTGGCGGCGACCGAGGCGGCGAATGCCCGGTTGCGGAAGAGCCCCAGGTGAAGGATGGGATCGCGAGCCCAGGTCTCGATCCAGATGAAGGCGCCGAGCATGGCAGCGCCGAGGAGCAGGAGGCCGCCGACCGCCGGATCGGTCCATTCGCCGCCCTGCTTGTTGGTGAGGCCCAGCATGATCGGGACGATCGCTGCCGTGAATGCTGCGGCGCCCAGGTAGTCGATCGAGATCACCCGCTCCGGATGGCTGATCCTGGGAAGCAGGCGCCAGATGACCGCTAGCGCCACCGCCCCGACCGGCAGGTTGACCAGGAAGATCCAGTGCCAGCCCACGTTGTCAGTCAGGAAGCCTCCGATGAATGGGCCGACCAGCATGGCGATCGCGAAGACGGCGCCGAAGAAGCCCTGGTAGCGGCCGCGCTCACGCGGGCTGAAGATGTCGCCGATCACGGCCAGGCTGATCGGGAAGAGGGCGCCCGCGCCCACGCCCTGGATGCCGCGGAACAGGATGAGCTGCCACATCTCCTGGGAGAGCGCAGACAGGAGCGAGCCGGCCAGGAAGATGCCGATCCCGATCATCAGCATCGGCCG
>DASWIE010000121.1:0-3543 GCA_036397815.1 Candidatus Limnocylindria bacterium | reverse complement strand
TCGTCGACCCGCATCCGCCTGGCCATCGCGGCCGGCGAGGTCGACCTGGCGCGCACCCTCGGCTATCCGCCCCGGCTCGAGGGAACCGTGGTGGTCGGCGATCTCCGCGGCCGATCGCTCGGCTTCCCGACCGCCAACCTGGCCTTCGACTACGCTCCGGCCATGCCGGCGCTGGGCATCTACGTCGGCCAGGTGGCGGTGCCGGAGCGGGGTGTGGGACCTGGCCACCCGGCGCTGGTGAGCGTGGGCGTGCGCCCCACGTTCCATGACGACGGCAGGGTCCTGGTGGAGGTGCACCTGCTCGACTTCGACGGCGACCTGTACGGCGCTCGCCTGCAGGTCGACCTCCTCGAGCGCCTGCGCGAGGAGCGTCGCTTCGAAGACGCGGCAGCCCTGGTGACGCAGATGAAGCTCGACGACGCGGCCGCTCGGAGCTACCTGGGGATCGGCTGAGGAGGGCCGGCCGAGGGCGGGGAGCCCATCGGTCTGGTATCATCCACCGGTTACGGAAAGGAAAAATGGAGGAATACGTGCCGCTCGCCAAGGATGCGAAGAGCGCGATCGTCGACGACTACGCAACCCATGACGGCGACACCGGGTCGCCCGAGGTGCAGATCGCGCTTCTCACCGAGCGGATCAAGTCGCTCACAGAGCACTTGCGCACCTACCAGAACGACAATCACTCCCGCCGCGGCCTGCTCAAGCTGGTCGGCCAGCGGCGGCGACTGCTCGCGTACCTGGTCCGCAATGACGTGGACCGGTATCGCGCGGTGATCGGTCGTCTGGGACTGCGCCGCTAATCAGACCCAGCCGGACCCAGGCGCCAGCAACGGCCCTGGGTCGTGCATATCCGGCCCATCAGGGCCCACCCAGGCGCGAAATCGCGCCCCAACCACATGAACGCGCGCGTCCGTGAGGTCGCCGTCCGCCCCCGCACGAGAGGGCAGCGCGGGCCGAGCGCCGGTCGCGGATCGACCCAAACAAACTGGAGGAATCAGTGGCAATCAAGGTAGAGGCCGAAATCGGCGGCAAGTCCTTCTCGCTCGAGGCGGGCAAGCTCGCCGAACAGGCCGATGGCGCGGTGCTCGTCCGCTACGGCGAGACCGTCCTGCTTGCGACCGCGGTCTCCGCGGAGCCGCGAGAGGGGATCGACTTCTTCCCGCTCACCGTCGACTACGAGGAGCGGATGTACGCGGCGGGAAAGATCCCGGGCGGATTCATCAAGCGCGAGTCGCGCCCGTCGGAGGCGGCCATCCTGGCCATGCGCCTCACCGACCGGCCGATCCGTCCGCTCTTCCCGAAGGGTTACAAGAACGACGTCCAGATCGTGCTGACCGTGCTCTCCACCGACCAGGAGAACGACCCCGACATCCTGGCCATCAACGGCGCGTCGGCGGCGCTCTCCGTCAGCAGCATCCCGTTCCTGGGTCCGGTCGGCGCGGTGCGCGTCGGGCGCATCGACGGCCAGTTCGTGACCAACCCGACCAACAGCCAGCTCGACGAGAGCGAGATGGACCTGGTGGTGGCCGGCACGCGCGACGCGGTGATGATGGTCGAGGCCGGCGCCAAGATCCTGCCCGAGTCGGTGATGGCCGATGCGATCGCCTACGGCCAGGCCGAGCTGCAGCACAGCATCGACCTGCAGGAGAAGCTGGTCGCGACCGCCGGCAAGCCGAAGAAGGTTCCGTTCCTGGGCCCCAAGGCCGATTCGGTGGCGAAGCTCGGCGACGCGCTCAGGCAGGGCGCCAACGAGTTCGTCGTCTTCGACCTCGAGACCACCAGCATGAAGCCGGAGAACGGCTACATCGTCGACATCGCCGCGCTGCGCGTGCGTGGTGGCGAGGTGGTCGACCGCTTCGAGTCGCTGGTGAACCCGGGCAGCTCGATCGTTGGGCACCAGATCCACGGAATCAGTGACGACGACGTGGCGAGCGCGCCGACCGCCGCGGAGGTGCTGTCGCGCTTCGCGGATTGGGTGGGCGAGACGCCGCTCGTGGCCCACAACGTGGGCTTCGACCTTCCGTTCGTGCAGCGCCACCTGCCCCACGACGCCGGCTGGCAGCCGAAGGCGGTGTACGACACGCTGGAGCTGGCCTACCAGCTCTACCCCGATGCCGGCAGCTACAAGCTGGCGGACCTGGTCCGCTTCGTCTTCGGGCGCGACCACGGCGCCGCGCACCGAGCCATGCCCGACGCCGAGGCGACCGCCGACCTGTTCATCAGCCTGACCGATGGGCTGGCCGAGCGGCTGGACGCCATCCGCGGCGACATCGCCGACGAGATCCGTCGGGCGCGCGAGGCCTACAACCGCGCCGAGCAGGGCGATCGGCTGGAGGACATCCGCAGGCGCCACGGTATCGGCAGCGCGCTGATGGACGTGCTCACCAAAGCAACCAGCCGCGAGCTGGTGCTATCGGAGAACGTCCGCATCGATGGGCGCGACACCGGCACCATCCGGCCGATCAGCGTGGAGGTCGGCGTCCTGCCGCGTACCCACGGCTCGGCGATCTTCACCCGCGGCCAGACGCAGGCGGTCAGCATCGCCACGCTGGGCCCCTCGAGCGACGTGCAGCGGCTCGACACCATCTCCCCGGAGACGGAGAAGCGCTACCTGCACCACTACAACTTCCCGCCCTATTCGGTCGGCGAGTCGCGCCCGATGCGCGGCCCGGGCCGGCGCGAGATCGGCCACGGCGCGCTCGCCGAGCGCGCCCTGCTGCCGGTGCTGCCCAGCGTCGACGAGTTCCCGTACGTCATCCGAGTCGTGTCCGAGGTGGTGAGCAGCAACGGCTCGACCAGCATGGCCAGCACCTGCGGCAGCACCCTGGCGCTCATGGACGCCGGCGTCCCGATCAAGGCCCCGGTGGGAGGCGCCGCGATGGGCCTCATCACAGACAAGGCGACCGGTCGCTACGCGGTCCTGACCGACATCACCGGCAAGGAGGACGCGTTCGGTGACATGGACTTCAAGGTGGCCGGCACCGCCGAGGGCGTGACCGCCCTCCAGATGGACATCAAGGTGGCCGGCATCACCAGCGAGATCCTGCGCGACGCGCTGGAGCAGGCCAGGGTGGCCCGCCTCTTCATCCTGGACAGGATGACGGCGGTCATCAGCGCCAGCCGCAGCGAGCTGAGTCCGTACGCGCCGCGCATCACCACCATCAAGATCCCGGTCGACAAGATCCGCGACGTGATCGGCGCCGGCGGCAAGGTGATCCGCCAGATCACGGCCGAGACCGGGACCCAGATCAACGTCGAGGACGACGGCACCATCCAGATCGCGGCCACCTCGGTCGAGGCGGCGCAGAAGGCGATCGCCTGGATCGAGGGCCTGACCAAGGACGTCGAGGTCGGCAAGGAGTACCTCGGCAAGGTGACGCGCATCATGAACTTCGGGGCGTTCGTGGAGATCATGCCCGGCAAGGAGGGGCTGGTGCACATCAGCCAGCTCGCCGACTACCGGGTCGCCCGCGTCGAGGACGTGGTCGCCATCGGCGACGAGCTGATGGTGGTCGTGACCGAGATCGATCGCATGGGCCGCGT
>DASWIE010000120.1:0-30596 GCA_036397815.1 Candidatus Limnocylindria bacterium | reverse complement strand
CGATCGGCGAGCAGAAGTGCAGCTCGGACCGCTCGCGCAGGCCGCGCTGGCGGAGCTCCGCCTCGATGAGGAATGCGACCTCGAGCGGCGCCGGCGGGCACTTGTACGGCATGCCGGCGATGCCGATCACGATCCGACCGCCGGTGAAGGCGTCGAGCGCCTCGCGGAGCTCGAGCGCCGCCTCGGCCGTGTAGAAGTGCTGGGCCTCGGTGTCGAAGTGCTCGATCGCCTCAGGCACGATGCGTGACCCGGTGGCCAGGACCAGGTAGTCGTAGGCGAGTCGCTCGCCGTCGGCGAGGTGGACAAGGCGTCGCTTCTCGTCAATCTTCTGGACCTCCCCCACCACCAGCGCGATCCGTGGGTCGAGCAGTCCCCGCTCGGGGCGCTGGAGGCCCTCGGCCCGCTCGCCGCCCATGGCGATATACATGAATCCGGGCTGGTAGGTGTGTTGGCCGGTCTGGTCGACGACCGTGATCGTCACCTCGCCGGCCTTGATCTGGCGGCGCAGCTTCCTGATGAGCAGATTGGCGGTCAGCGTTCCCCCGACGCCTCCGCCGAGAATGAGAATGCGCTTCATGGTCGGGCCTCCTCAGTGGGTCTTCTCGACCACGATCTCGTCGTAGCCGTCGCGGGTCTCGATACCAAGCAGCCGGTGGTTCGCCTTCTCGACCCACTTCGGGATATCGAGCTTGCTGCCCGAGTCGGAGCTGTAGACGGCGATGACCTGGCCCGGCGCGCTCTCGCGGATCGCGCGTATGAGCTCCATCAGGGGTCCGGGGCAGAAGCTGCCCCGTGCGTCCACGGTCAGCGTGGCGGCCGGGGCGATGAACGTGTCAGTCATGGCGAGACATCCTTCCTAGATGAACAGCGAGGCGTCGGCCCCGGTCATGATCTCGATCGCCGTCGCCGCGCCGGCGGGCTCGCCCATCTCGTCGATGAGGTCCTCGCGCTTGAGCCCGAACATATCCATCGTCATCTGGCAGGGAATGAACTCCACGCCCATGGCGGTGGCAGCCTCGAGGAGCTCCCGCGGGCTGGCGATGTTGTACTTCTTGCGGAGGACGCCCATCATCCAGGGCCCCATCCCCAGGAAGTTCATCTTGCTGAGCTTCAGGTGGTCGATGCCGGGACGCTGCATCAGGGTCAGCATCTTCTGCATCCAGTTCTCGCCCACGATCCGCTTCTGGTCCTTCACGAACGGCAGCAGGCCCCAGAACGTGACGAAGACCCGGCAGCGCAGGCCACTGGCCGCGGCGGTGGACGACAGGATGAGGACCGGCCAGACCTTGTCGAGGTCGCCGGACCAGTTGACGATGACCAGCTCCTTCGTCTTGATGGCCCCATCGGTCTGAGGGGCGACCTCTGGCTCTGGTAGCGGGACTGCGGCGGTCTCGGCCGGCCGCGCGATGGTCTGTGTCATGACTGTTACCTCACTTTCGGCGCAGGACGAAGCGGTACACGCCGTCGTCGACTGACTGCTCGACGAGTTCGTTGCCGGTCGTCCGCGACCATGCCGCGAAGTCCTTCACGGACCCGGGATCGGTTGCGAGAACCTCGATGAGGCTCCCTGAGGGAATGGCCTTGATCGCCTGCGCCGTCTTGACGATCGGCATCGGGCATGAAAGGCCGCGAGCGTCAACCTGTTGGAAGATCTGAAGCGTCATCGGATTGGTCTCCTGTGGTGGCTAGATGAAGACAACCTGGCCTTCGCCGGCATTGAGGTAGAAGGCGGTCACGCCCTCTACGCCGTCGACGAGTGGGTCGAGGTCGGTTGGGTCGAGGTGGAGCAGGTCCATGGACAGCGAGCAGGCCTGGATGTCGACGCCGCCAAGCTCCTTGGCCTGGCGAAGGGTCTCGGCCCAGCTGGCCTGACCTGCGGCCCGGAGCGCCTCGACGGCCAGCCGGCCGTCCTCGCCGGCCTCGGGAGCGAGGCCATGCTCGTCGGCGATCCGGTCGGCCCGGAAGGCGTCGAGGGCCCAGTACTGGAGAAAGACGTTCACCGGCTTGCCGAGCGCCGCGGCACCGGCGGTCAGCACGGCCGCCGCCTGGAGCTTGTCGTCGGTGCCGGAGAACAGGACCAGGTTCAGTGGCTCATCCATCGCACGGTCACCTCGGAGCTTCGCGGTTGGAGAGGTAGGTGGGCGTTAGCGCCGCCGCAGGCGTGGCCGGGCCGGTTGTCGCGGTCCCGCCCGTCGCGAGTTCGCCCAGTCGTGTGAGGCGTCGTTCGAGTACTGCTCGCATGAGGCCGCAGGCGATCATCACGTCGGGGTCGGCGAGACGGTAGCGAACCTCGCGACCTTCGCGTTCGGCCTCGACAATGCCCGCGCCCCGCAGCACGGCAAGGTGCTGCGACACGTTCGGCTGGCTGGCGCCAAGGGACCTTGCGAGACGCCCGACCTTCATCGGTCCCGTGGCCAGCGCATGGAGGATCTCGATACGTCGCGGGCTGGCGAGCGTCTTGAGGACCTCGGCCTGGAGGATTGTGATCTCGTCCATGGCCCGACTATCGACATATGCGCACGCGCTGATGAGTGCCGGCCGGCCCATTCGCGCGTGACAGAAGTCACAACCTCGCCGGTGTGCGCGCCGGCCTCACACCCTTCGGCCCCCAACAACGTGCCGTTCGACTCTGTCCTGGCCTCAGCGGTGGGCTGATGCTCGCCGGAACACGAAGCCGCCCCGGTGGATGCCGACGGCGCATTGGATTGGGCCACCTAGGGAGAAAAGGAGGCAACCACGATGACACGGGTGCTCGTGGTCCACCACGACGTCGACGTTGCCGACATCCAGGTCGACGAGCTGCGACGCGCGGGGTACGAGGTGCAGCAGTGCGCCGGACCGATCGGCGGCAACCCCTGTCCGGTCATGTGTGGCGATGGCTGCTGGCAGGTCGACTGGGCCGACGTCCTCGTCTATGACATCTGGGCCTCCGGCGACGGCAGGAGCGCGCTCATCGATGACCTCCGAGACCTCTACCCTGACAAGCCGGTCGTCCTGACATCGGGCGGCATGATGCTCGATTGGGTACAGACCGATGGACCGCATCAGGTGACGCCGGCCCCCGGACCGCAGGGCCAGTCGGGCCTCGCGGCCGCAATCGAGGCCGCGGTCGCCACCGCTCCGGCACGGGGGGCGGTCCCTCATCGTCCCGCGAGTCTGCCGGAGCTACGCCAGATTCCTCGTTGGTAGAGGGGCCACTCGGTTAATCTGTCTCCGCTGCTGCCGCGGTTCGTAAACGAAGCCAGGACTGCGGCAGGAGGATCCCATGTTGACCCGGCGTCAGCTTCTCAAAGCAGGAGCCCTGGCTGGCGTCGGGGTCGCGCTGCCGGTCCGCTGGCGATGGCCGTCCTCAGCAGCAGCCGCGAGCGGCATCTTCGATCCGACCGCGATCCCGAAGTACGGGACCCCGCTGGTCATCCCGCCTGCGATGCCGATGACGTCGGTGCTGTCCGAGAATGGCCAGCCGGTCCGCTATTACGAGATCGGCGTCCGCCAGTTCAGCCAGCAGATCCTGCCGGCGGGCCTGCCCGCCACCACCGTCTGGAGCTACGGGTCCGTCGCCCATCCGGGGACCTTCAACTACCCGGCGTTCACCATCGAGGCAGAGGTGGGCCAGCCGGTCCGGACGAAGTGGATCAACGGCCTCGTGGATGGACAGGGCAATTACCTGCCACATCTGCTACCGGTCGATCCGACCCTCCACTGGGCCAACCCGCCGGGAGGTCAGCACGGGCGCGACGGCCGTCCCTCGTTCGGCTCGACGCCAGGTCCGTACACCGGCCCGGTGCCGATCGTCACCCACCTCCATGGCGGCCACACCAGCGACGAGAGCGACGGCTTCGCCGAGGCCTGGTACCTGCCTCGCGCGCGGAACATCCCGCACACCTTCGCGAGGGTCGGCAGCCACTATCAGCCCTTCCGCACCAAGTTCCAGGCCCTCCACGGCCAGGCCTGGACGCCGGGCGACGCCGTGTTCCAGTACGACAACGATCAGCCCGCGTCAACGCTCTGGTATCACGACCACACCCTGGGCATGACGCGCCTGAACGTGTACGCCGGCCCTGCTGGCTTCTACCTGCTCCGCGGGGGCGCCTTCGACACCGAATCCGGCCTGCTTCCCGGGCCGGCGCCGGCGCTCGGCGACCCGCCCGGCACGCGCTACTTCGAGATCCCACTGGCCATCCAGGACCGATCGTTCACGACCGATGGCTCCCTCTTCTACCCGGATAGCCGTGCCTTCTTCGACGAGTTCGGCGGACCGTACATTCCCGACAGCGACGTGTCGCCGATATGGAATCCGGAATTCTTCGGCAACACGATGCTCGTGAACGGAAAGACCTGGCCTGCCCTCGCCGTCGAGCCTCGTCGCTACCGGTTCCGCATCCTCAACGGCTGCACCGGGCGATTCCTGATCCTGAAGCTGGTGACGGACGCCCTGGCAGCACGGCCGGTGTCGGCCGCGCTCCCCTTCCGGCAGATCGGAGCCGAGGGTGGATTCCTGCCGGCGCCGATCGAGCTCGACCGATTGCTCATCGCGCCGGCTGAGCGCGCCGACGTCATCGTCGATTTCAGCGGTCTCCCGATTGGGACGGCGCTCTACCTCATCAACGAGGGTCCCGACGAGCCGTTCGGCGGAGGGGAGCCTCCCGGGGACTTCGACACCGCGAACCCAGCCACAACCGGCCAGGTCATGAGGTTCAGCGTCATACCGCTGACCACGACGGACACGAGTGCGATCCCCGATCAGCTACCCGCGCCGCCAAGGCCTGGCGCGCCGACGTTCACCCGCCAGGTCTCGCTCAACGAGCTGGGGTCCACCCATCCTGGCTTCGACGGGCCGATCGCCGCCCTGCTCGGCACGCTCAACCCCGACGGCACGGGCAACCCCCTGGAGTGGGATGCGCCGATCACCGAGAACGTCGCGCTCGGAGCCGTCGAGATCTGGGAGATCTACAACTTCACCGAGGACGCCCATCCGATCCACATCCACGAGGTGCTGCTCGAGGTGCTCGCCCGCGAGCCGTTCGGCGGCGCACCTCGCGGACCGGAGACGTGGGAGTCGGGCCTGAAGGACACGTTCATCGCCTACCCAGGAGAGGTCACGCGCGTCAAAGCACTCTATGACCGCGCTGGACTGTACGTCTGGCATTGCCATCTCGTCGAGCACGAAGACAACGAGATGATGCGGCCGTACCGGATTACCTAGCGGGTGGCGCGCCCCGATCGTTTCCAACTGGCAGATCGATCGACCGGCGAGGTCCGCCCTCAGCGCCACGAGTTGAGCCGCTCTCTCAGTCGTGCTCGCTGAGCCAGGCGCCAACCCGTGGCCAGAGATTCTGGCTCGCCGTTCGGCCTACGACGATCCCGACATGGCCGCCCTCGATGAGGATCTCTGATGCGTCCCGGCTACCAACCCGGTTTGTGACGATGCCCGTTGTCGCGCGCGGCGCGATCTGATCCCGGCTGGCGGCGATATTGAGGACCGGGCATCGGATACTGGCCAGGCGGACTGGCCGCCCGTCCATCTCGAGCATGTCCCGAGCCAGGCGGTTCTCCTGGTAGAACTCGACGATCCACTGGCGGAATGCCGCGCCCGCGAACGGGACGCTGTCGTTGACCCAGCGGTACATCGCCTGCCAGCCCTGAACGTCGAAGTCGGGATCCCCGAGCTTCTGCCAGAGACGTTGATAGGTGCCCATGTAGTTCGCGATCGGGTTGAGCAGCTTCGAGCCGATGTCCGGCACCTGTCCCGGCACTGTTGGGAAGGTTTCGGTGAGCCGGTCAACCGGGAAGATGCCGCGGGCCGTCATCCGACCGAACTGACCGGCGTCCGCGAAATCGAGCGGCGCGGTCAGCAGCACCAGGTTGCGGGTCACCTCCGGATGGAGGGCGGCGAAGCAGGTCGCCAGAGCGCCCCCGATGCAGTAGCCCAGAGCGGTCACCTGGTCCTTGCCGGTCGCCTTCCGAATCGCTGTCACGGCACGCGGCAGGTAGCGGGTCACGAGGGTCGTGATGTCCAGCGCTCGATCCTCGTCGCCCGGCGTTCCCCAATCGATGAGAAAAACATCGAATCCCTCGCCCACCAGGAACTCGACGAAGCTCGCTCCCGGGCGCAGATCGAGGATGTACGCCCGATTGATGAGCGGCAGGATGAGGAAGACCGGCGTCCGATGGGTGGCGGGCCCGGGGCGAGCGTAACGGTAGAGGCGGGCCTTGTTCTTGCGCCAGATCAGCTCCTTCGGGGTCAGCCCGACAGGAGCGTCGGCCGCTCCGAGGACGGCTCGCGCCATCTCGAGTGCGCGGTCGTTCGACGACCAGAGGCTCTCGGCATCTGGCCACGTTGCCCGGGTTGAAGTCGTCATTGGGCGGACTTGGCGCGCTTTGCGCGAAGCGCCTCCTCGATGCCGTCAAGCCGATCGCCGAGTTGATCGACCTTCTCCTCAAGCCCGACTACGAGCTCACCGAGCCGGGCGATGTCTTCGCGGGTCGGCACGTTCATCGTCTCGAGATACGTCCGCATGCTCTCGCGAACTGATTTCTGGGCCGCGAGCAGGGTTTCGAGCAGCTTCCCGCTCGATTCGCCGAACTCGCGGCTGCCCATCGCCTGCTCGAGGGCGGCGGACCACGCCCGCTCGTTGGCGTCGTACAGCTGGCGCCAGATCTCGAACGCGTCGGTGGAGTGGCTCGCTTCCTCCGTCTTGCTCATGTGCGCGCCTCCTTATCGTCAGCCGGTTTATCGGGTTGGCGGGTCTCCGGGCCCGCCATACAGACCGAAGAACCGGTCGATGGTAGCCCGATAGGTGTTGAGCATCGCGGCCGACGAGTCGAGCCACGCGTGGCCGGCGTCGGTGATCGTGTACACCCGCCGCGCGGGGCCGGTCGGCCCGGGCTCCCAGGTCGACTCCAGGAAGCCGTCCTTCTCCATCTGGCGGAGCGTGCGATACAACGTGCTCATCGTGATCCCGAAGAGGCCGAGCGCTCGTAGCGAATCCTCGATCATGTAGCCGTGCGCTCGCTGCAGGGACACGGCCAGAAGGATGAATGGCGCAAGGATGTCGCGTGGTGGCCAGCCCGGCATCGGCTCCTGGCTTCTGGAGCTGCTGGCGCCTTTGGTTTGACGGTCGGACATGGCTCGGGTCGACCTTGCGCGGGTTCGAGCTTGACAATCCTGCGGACTAAATGCATGATGCACTTAGAACGCGTGCGCCCATAGAGGCGACACGATCATAGACGAAGGAGTCCGCGATGTCCACCACCACGAACGAGCTGCGCGAGGCGGCAGCCGCCGCTGTTGCGGAAGCCACCCGGGTGGCCGCCGAGGCCGCCCGCCGCAGCACGGAAAACGCGAAGGCCTCGATCGAGGCCGCTCGCTCATACTTCGATGAGTCCAACACGCTCGGTCGCGACCTGCTCGGCACCTGGTCGACGCAGAGCGAGGCGACGCTCAAGGCCGCGTTTGACGCGCAGAATGCCGCCATCGGCGCCGGCCTGGGGCTGTTCGATCTGGGAGTGAAGGGTAATCGCCAGGCGGCTGAGCAGTTCACCGCGCTCGTCAAGCAGACGCAGCGCGCGACGCTCGAGAGTTGGCATGCTGCCGTCAAGGCGGCCGAAAAGGCGACCGAACCGGGCGGACGTTGAACGGTCGGCGGCCAGCGCGTGGACCGGCGGGGGCCGCCGGCTGGGGGAGCCGTGCCTGGCCCGAGTGAGGAGGCCTCAGCGATGGCTGAAGCGATGGCTGAGCTGAAAGGCAAGGCCTGCCTTGTGACGGGCGCATCGCGCGGCATCGGCCGGGCGATCGCACTCGAGCTCGGACGCCACGGGGCGTCCGTGGCGGTTGGCTACGCCCACAACGTCGAGGCGGCTGAGGAGGTCGCAGCCGAGATAGCCGGGTTCGGCGGCCAGTCGTTTGCAATCGGCTGCGACGTCAGGGTTCCCGAGGCGGTCGAGCCGATGGTTGCCAGCGTCGTCGACCGCTTCGGCAGGATCGACGTGCTCGTCAACAACGCGGGCATCACACGCGATCGGACGGTGGCCAAGATGTCGCGCGAGGAGTGGGATGCCGTCCTTCAGACGAACCTCAGCAGCGTCTTCCACCTGACTGCACGTGTCGTCCCCCACATGGTCGAGGCGGGCTATGGTCGGATCGTGAATATCAGTTCCGTGATCGGCGTTCACGGCAATTTCGGCCAGGCCAACTACGCGGCCGCCAAGGCTGGGATCATCGGCTTCACCAAGTCAGCGGCCCTGGAACTTGCCCGCAAGGGTGTCACCGTCAACGCAATCGCGCCGGGCTTCATCGAGACCGAGATGATCGCGGCGATGCCGGACGAGGTCCGGGCTCGCATCCTCGAGAAGATTCCGATGGGACGGTTCGGTCGGCCGGAAGAGATCGCCGGGGTGGTGTTGTTCCTCGTTACCCACGGTGGCTACATCACCGGCCAGGTGGTTGCGATCGACGGCGGGTTGTACACCTAATCGAGAAGCGAGGTGAATCACGATGGCTGACACGGATCCTGCTGGCCGAAACGGGCACGTCTACATCGTCAGCGCCGCGCGCACCCCGATCGGCAAATTCGGTGGCGCGCTGGCCTCGGTGCCGGCGGTCGAGCTGGGTGGTGTCGCCATCCGCGCCGCCGTCGAGCGGGCAGGGCTGCCCGAAGGAACGCCGATCGACGAGGTCCTTATGGGCCAGGTACTGCAGGCGGGCGCCGGGCAGGCGCCCGCGCGACAGGCCGCCCTGCGGGCCGGCCTCCCGGACTCGACCAGCGCGACCACGATCAATCGGGTCTGCGGCTCGGGGCTCAAGGCGATCATGCTGGCGGCGGCCGAGATCCGGGCTGGGGATGCCGACTTGGCCATCGCCGGCGGGATGGAATCGATGAATGGTGCGCCGTACCTCCTGCCGGCTGCCCGCTTCGGCTATCGACTCGGCAACGGCCAGCTCATCGACGCAGCAGTTCAGGACGGTCTGTGGTGCGCGTTCGAGGACTGTCACATGGGCACTCATGCGGAGCGGGTTGCGATCAGCGACCATGTCAGCCGTTCCGATCAGGACGCGTTCGCGCTCTCCAGCCACCAGAAGGCGATCGCGGCGATCGACGGCGGGCGGTTCGAAGCCGAGACGGCGCCGGTCACCGTCCGCGACGCCAAGGGCCGCGAGACGGTAGTGATTATCGATGAGGGCCCTCGCCGGGACTCGAGTGCCGAGGCGCTCGCGCGGCTCAAGCCCGTCTTCCCACTCCCAGCGGGCGAGGATCGCGGAGACGCGACCGAAGGCACGGTCACCGCCGGCAACGCACCCGGGATCACGGACGGCGCGGCCGCCACGGTCGTCGCTTCGGAGCGCGCCGTGGAGCGACTGGGCCTGAAGCCGCTCGCGCGGATCATCGGCTACGCACAGGCGGAGGTTGCGCCGAAATGGCTCTTTCTGGCTCCCGTCGAAGGTGTCCGCCACCTGCTCGACCGGATCGAGCTCCCGATTGAGGCGTTCGACCTGATCGAGATCAACGAGGCGTTCGCCGCCCAGACGTTGGCCGATGGTCGCGAGCTGGGTTTTGATTGGGATCGGGTCAACGTGAATGGTGGTGCCATCGCCCTGGGTCACCCGATCGGGGCGAGCGGAGCTCGGATCATGGCGACGCTCCTCCACGAGCTCGAGAGGCGCCAAGGTCGCTACGGTCTGGCGACGCTGTGCCTCGGCGGAGGCGGCTCCGTGGCGATGGCCGTCGAGAGGATGTCCTGAGCCGAATTGAGGGCCGATTGGCAGGCGGGGGTTGTCCGAATGGCACTGGCCGGCGACCCTCAAGGGAGACAGGCTGGCCGACATGAGTTCGATCGGGCCCAGCCCTCAGCCGCTGCCGCCCAGGACCCCGTCGGTGGACCCACAGCCGATGAGCGTCGCTCTGCGCGGCTCCGCGCTGCTGGCCGACAGGGTCCTCAACAAGGACACCGCCTTCAGCGATGACGAGCGGAACGCATTCGGATTGCATGGCCTGCTACCACCCCGGGTGCTGACGATCGAGGAGCAGGTCCGACTCGAGCTCGAGCACGTACGGCGCAAGGCCGATGACCTGGAGCGCTACATCGGGCTGGCAGCGCTCCAGGATCGGAACGAGACGCTCTTTCATCGTCTGCTGCGCGACAACCTCGAGGAGCTGATGCCGGTGGTCTACACGCCCACGGTCGGTCGAGCCTGCCAGGAGTTCAGCCACATCTTCCGCCGGGCGCGCGGGCTCTGGCTCACGCCGGCCGACCTCGATCGGATGCCATTGCTCCTGAGCAACGCAGCCTCGCGCGAGGTCCGCCTCATCGTCGCCACCGACAACGAGCGGATCCTGGGGCTTGGCGACCAGGGCGCCGGCGGCATGGGCATTCCGGTCGGCAAGCTCGCGATCTACGCCGCCGCGGCCGGCCTGCACCCCGCCTCCATCCTCCCGGTGTCGCTCGACGTGGGGACCGATCACCCTGGCCTGCTTGGGGATCCGCTGTACGTGGGCCACCGAGCACCGCGACTGCGCGGCCCCGCCTACCAGGAATTCGTGGAGCGCTTCGTGGAAGCCGTGCAGGCCACATTCCCACGCGCGGTTCTCCAGTGGGAGGATTTCAAGGGCGCCAACGCGCTCCACCTCCTGGCCCGCTACCGCCACCGGCTGCCCAGCTTCAACGACGACATCCAGGGCACGGGCGCAACGGTGCTGGCCGGCGTGCTGGCCGCCTCGCGGCTGCTGGATCTCCCGCCGGCTCGCCTCCGGTACCTCGTTGTCGGGGCCGGTGCCGCGGGCATCGGGATCGCCCGGATGCTGCGACAGGGCTCGGCAGATGCGGACGCTGCCTCGCCCGCCGCGATTGCGATGGTCGATCATGAGGGGCTGATCCACACCGGACGCGAACTGACCGACGAGAAGGCCGAATTCGCGCTCGACGCCGGAGGTGTCCCTGCCGCGCTGCTCGCCGCCGAGGGACGGATGGAGCTGGCGGACGCGATCGAGTTCTGGCGCCCGCACGTGCTGATCGGGATCACCGCAGTGCAGGGTCGCTTCGACGAAGCCGCCATTCGGGCCCTGGCCCGCGTCACGGATCGCCCGGTCGTGATGGCGCTCTCGAATCCAGCCACCGCCTGCGAGGTGACGCCAACCGACGCCTTCGCCTGGAGCGACGGCCGCGCGCTGCTGGCCACCGGCAGCCCGTTCGAGCCGGTCATGGTCGACGGACAGCCACGCCCTGTGGGACAGGGCAACAACGCGTTCATCTTCCCCGGCCTGGGCCTCGGCGCCATCGTCGCCGAGGCACGTGAGGTGACTGACGGGATGCTGCTCGCCGCCGCCCGAGCACTGGCTGCATCGGTTACGGCGGACCGATTGGCGGGCGGAATGCTGTTCCCACCCATCGGCGACCTGTCGGTCCTGGCCCGATCGATCGCCTGCGCCGTGGTGCGCGAGGCACGCGACTCCGGGTTTGGGCGCTACATCGCCGATGAGGAGGTCGAGGCTGCGATCGACGCGGCCACGTGGCTACCGGAATACGCGCCGTATCGCCCTGCGTAGACTCGACCCATGCGGATCGTGAGCGCAGACGACGCGGTGGCGGGAGTCAGCTCCGGCCAGCAGGTCTTCGTGCACGGCGGTGCGGCGACGCCCTCCGTGCTCCTGGACGCCCTGGTGCGCCGCGCACCGGAGCTGGATGGGGTCGGCATCGTGCACTTCCACACCGAGGGGCCGGGACCGCACCTCGCGCCACAGATGGCGGGACACTTCCGGCACCGAGCGCTGTTCATCGGCGCGAATGCCCGCGACGCTGTCAACGAGGGTCGTGCCGATTACGTGCCGGTCTTCCTGTCCGATGTTCCCGAGCTGTTCCGCACCGGGGTCCTGCCCCTCGACGCGGTGCTGATCAACGTCACGCGGCCAGATGAGCACGGCTTCTGCTCGCTCGGCACCTCGATCGACGCGACCCTGTCCGCCATCCGCTCGGCCCGCACTGTGATCGCCCAGCTCAATGCCGCGGTGCCACGCACCCTCGGCGACAGCTTCGTCCACGTCTCCGAGATCGACATGGCGGTCGAGGTCGATGTTCCGCCGTACGAGCATGCCGATCCACCGATCGACGAGGTCGCCGGTCGCATCGGCGGGTACGTCGCCGAACTGGTCCCCGATGGCGCCACGCTTCAGATGGGGATCGGCTCCATCCCCGCGGCTGTGGGGCTCGCCCTGCGTGACAAGCGTGACCTGGGCGCCCATACCGAGATGTTCACGGACGTGATCCTCGACCTCGTCGAGTCGGGCGCCCTCACCGGGGCGGCCAAGGAGATCAATCGGGGCAAGATCGTCTCGGCGTTCATGATCGGGAGTCGCCGGCTGTACCGGTTCGTCAACGACAACCCGCTGGTCGAGATGCGACCAGTCGACTACACCAACGACACTGCGGTGATTCGCCGCTTCCGACGGATGGTGGCGATCAACTCAGCGATCGCCATTGACCTCACCGGGCAGGTTTCCGCCGACTCGATCGGCACCCGCTTCTACTCCGGGGTCGGCGGGCAGATGGACTTCATGCGCGGCGCCGCGATGGCGGAGGAGGGCCGGGCGATTATCGCCCTCCCATCGACGGCTGCCGGTGGCAGCGTGTCGCGCATCTGCGGGGTGCTTGCGGAGGGTGCTGGCGTCGTGACGAGCCGAGCGCACGTCCGAACGGTGGCCACCGAGTATGGCGTCGCCGAGCTCTTCGGCCGCAGCGTGCGGGAGCGCGCTCACGCGCTGATCGCGATCGCCCATCCCGACTTCCGCGACGAGCTGAGATACGACGCGCAACGCAGGTATCACCTGGACGCGTAGCCGTCTGCTCAACGGCAGCATTCGCGGCGACGAGTGCCAAACGGCCCGCCCATTTCGGTCTCCTGGCCCCTCGTCGCTCGGCGCGAATCCCGCCAGCATCGGTGCATGAGCAGCTCGAACGCGGTGCGCTTCCCGGGCATTCCCGCGATCGTCGATGGCTCGGAGGCGATCGCCCATGTCGAGGTGCGCATCAGCGAAGGTGCCTGCGCCTACCCGATAACGCCCTCGACGACGATGGCCGCCATCTACCAGGCTGCCGTGGCCGACGGGCGGGCCAACCTGTGGGGCACGCCGTTGACCTTCATCGAGCCGGAGTCGGAGCACTCTTCGGCGTCGGCGGCAGAGGGGTTCGCGCTCGCCGGCGGCCGGGTCACGAACTTCACCGCCGGGCAAGGCCTGATCCTCATGAAGGAAGTCCTCTACGTCATCGCCGGCAAGCGGCTGCCCGCCGTGTTCCACGTCGGGGCGCGAGCGCTCACCAGCCAGGGGCTCAACATCCACGCCGGTCATGACGACGTCATGGGTGTCGCCGACACCGGCTGGGGCATTCTGTTCGCCAGGAATCCACAGGAGGCGGTTGACCTGACGGCCATCGCCCACCGTGCCGCCGAGGCCAGCGAGACGCCGTTTCTCGTGGCGCAGGACGGATTCCTCACCACGCACACCCTGGAGAATGCCCTCCTTCCCGAGGACGAGCTGCTCCGCGAGTTCGTCGGGGATCCGCGCGACCGGCTGCGGAACTACTTCGAGCCCGCCGAGGCGCTGATGACCGGCGTCGTCCAGAACCAGGACTCGTACATGAAGGGCCGTATCGGCCAGCGCGCCTTCTACGAGGTCCTCGCCACCGAGCTGCGGGAGGCGATGGACGAGTGGGCGCGCTTGACCGGGCGGTCGCATGGGCTGATCGACGCGTATCGCACCGACGACGCGGAGCATGTGCTCGTGGCGATGGGGACCATCGCCGATACGGCAGTCGCCGTGGTCGATCATCTGCGGCACCAGGGGCGCCGGGTGGGAGCCGTGGCCGTGACCGCCTTCCGTCCCTTCCCCGCCGAGGAGCTCTCCGAGGCTCTCGGCCGGGCGACAGCAGTCGCGGTCGTGGAGCGCACCGATGAGCCCGCTGCACACGACAACCCGCTCACCCGTGAGCTGAAGGCCGCGCTGGCCGACCGCGCCGCCGACGGCGGCCACGTCCCGAAGGTCGTGTCCGCATCCGCCGGGCTTGGCTCGCGCGACGTGGCGGCGGGCGACCTCCTTGCGGTATTCGACTGGCTCGCCGATGCCGACGAGGTGCGTCGACGTCGCCACGCTGTCCTCGGCGTCCGCCATCCGCTGGCACTCGAGCGGCAGCCGGTCGAGCTGCGGCCGCAGGGCGCCTTCAGCCTGCGCGGCCACTCGATCGGCGGCTTCGGCTCGGTGACGACCAACAAGCTGGTGGCGACCCTGGTCGGCGAGCTGTTCGGTCTCCACGTGCAGGCCTATCCGCGCTACGGCTCGGAGAAGAAGGGCCTGCCCACCACCTACTACCTGACCATCGCCGATGAGCCGATCCACCAGCATGCCGAGCTGGAGCAGGTCGAGCTCGTCGCCCTCCACGACGTCGCGGCCTTCCGTCACGGCCAGCCGCTGCGCGGCCTGGCCGATGGCGGCGCGATCTTCCTCCAGACCCCGCTCACCGACCCCGAGGCGATCTGGGCCGCCCTGCCGGTCGACGCGCGGGCCGAGATCCTGGCGCGCTCGATCGCGGTCTGGGCGCTCGACACCGCCGGCCTGGCGCGGTCCCATGCGCCGCGTCGGGATCTCGAGGTCCGGATGCAGGGCGTGGCGCTCGCCGGGGTCTTCCTGCGTGTGGCGCCGTTCGCGGCGCGCGCCGGCCTCGATCGGGCCGCCCTCATGACGGCCGTCGGAGACCGACTCGGCCGCTTCTTCGGCAAGCGCGGGAAGGCGGTCGTCGACGCAAACCTGGCGGTTATCGGCGCCGGGTATGACACGGTCATCAACGTCACCGAAGGCATCGCTGCCGGCCTAAAGCCGGTGGTGACACCGGGAGCGCTCGTGGAGGCAGCACGATGAACGCGCAGCGCGGGGCCACCGGCCTGACCGTCGGCGAGCTCATGACCTACGACCCGATCCTCGTCCGCGACGACGAGCCGCTCCACCACGCCGCCATGCTCCTGGAGCAGCATCGGATCCACGGCCTGCCGGTGGTCGACGAGGCCGGCGCCCTGGTCGGCGTCGTCAGCCAGACCGACATGGTGCGCGCTCGAACCACCGAGCAGCTGTGGGCCGGCTGGCGCGGGCTCAAGGTGCGGCACCTCATGAGCTCGCCGGCCCTGACGGTGGCCGCCGACGCGACCGTCGCCGATGCGGCCCAGCGGATGGAGGCCAACCACGTGCACCGGCTGGTGGTGGTGGGTCCCGATGGGGCCTCCCCGGTCGGCATCCTGTCGACCAGCGACATCGTGCGGGCCATGGTCAGCGAGGTGGGCCCGGCGGTCGAGGAGGTGGGGCGATGACCCGGCGCGCGGCGATCCCGTCGGCCGAGCCTCCGGCACGTATCGTCTCGCCACCCGCTCGCGCGGCCGGCGGGGACGACGCTCCGCTCACCAAGCCAGCCGCGGAGACGCTGGAGGGCCACGAGGCGCGCCTGGCGGCGAGCGCGCTGCCGATCTTCGACGTCGGCACCTACGTCGATGACTTCAATGCCGCGGTGGTCGGCGCCTACGCCACGGGACGGGGCGACCACGAGCTGCCATCCGACCCCGGCGTGGCCCGCAGCGTGATCCCACCGGGTACCGCCGCCACGCGCGACTTCTCCGGGCTCGCGCCACGCATTCCGGAGTTCGTCCGCGAGGCGTGCGTCGGCTGCATGAGCTGCGTCAACGCCTGCCCTGATACCGCCATCCTGGGCGTGGCCCAGCCGGAATCGGTCCTCGAGCCGGCCATCGCGCGCTTTGCGGGCGCCGAGAATAATCCTGGGCTGGCCACAGACACCGCGCGCAGTCGCTTCGCATGGACGACAAAGTACGCCGAGGTGCCGCGCAAGAAAGGCCACGAGCCGGCCCTCTTCGGCATCTTCGTAGATCCGGTGCACTGCAAGGGTTGCGCGGAGTGCGTGGAGGTCTGCCACGCCCTCGGCTACGACGCGCTGCACATGATCGACAAGGTGGCGGCGGAGCCGTCCGGCGAAGCGACGATCGAGCGCTACGCGCGCGACTTCAGGCTCTTCCGCGCGCTGCCGGTCACGCCCGATGCCTACCGCAACGAGAAGGCGCTGGCCGACCTCATGCTCGGCGAGCACGCGACGGGCTACGTCGGCGGGGCCGGGTCGTGTTCGGGTTGCGGCGAGGCGACCGCCATCCGCATGTTGCTGGCAGCGACTCGCCAGGTCCATGGGCCGGAGTCGATGGGGATCGTGGCTGCCACCGGTTGCAACACCGTCTTCGGCAGCACCTACCCCTACAACCCGTACCTCGTGCCATGGACCAACTCGCTGTTCGAGAACGCGCCGGCCGACGCGCTCGGCATCCGGGCCCGCTGGGACCAGGCCGGCCACCCCGACCGCAAGCTGTGGGTGTTCGGTGGTGACGGCGCGATGTACGACATCGGCTTCCAGTCGCTGAGCCGCATGGTGGCATCGGGTGCCGACATCAACGTGCTGGTGCTCGACACGCAGGTCTACTCGAACACCGGCGGACAGGCCTCGACCGCCTCGTTCGGGGGTCAGGTCACGAAGCTGTCAGCCTACGGCAAGGCACTCCACGGACGGCCGGAGCGGCGCAAGGAGCTGGGCAGGATCCTGATGGCCCATGGCGAGGCCTACGTGGCGCAGACGAGCCCCGCCCACATCAACCACTTCTACCGCGCGGTCATGGAGGCCAACGAGTACCCCGGGCCGGCGGTGGTCGTGGCCTACACGCCCTGCATGCCGGAGCACGGCATCGCCGACGACGCCTCGAACCGCCAGGCCAAGCTGGCGGTCGAGTCGCGCGCCTTCCCGATCTTCACCTATGACCCCCGGCGGGGGCCGACGATGGCGGAACGCCTCAGCCTCCAGGGCAACCCGGCACCAAAGGAGGACTGGGCCAGCCTCCCGGATGGGACGGTGATCGACTTCCTGGCCTTCGCGCGCACCGAGGGCCGCTTCGCACCGCACTTCGCGGCCGATGGCGCGCCCACGCCCGAGATTCAGGCCACGCAGGACGACCGGCTCGCCAACTGGCGGCTGCTCCAGGAGATGGCCGGGATCCACTGACCGCGGCAGGTCCGGATGGCCTGCTACGCCTTGCCGAATGGCACTCCCGATCATGGCTGCCCGACGTTACGGTCAGGGCATGACTGGTCGCGACGCGCTGATCACCGCCCTGGCGGGTGGGTGGTTCGGATCGGGGCTGTCGCCCCATGCGCGCTCGCAGCTCGCGAATTTCGCCGCGCTGCGACCGTACCCGGCCGGCGAAGTCATCCTGCGCGAGGGGGATCCGACCGATCCGTTCGGCATCGTCGCTGAGGGCCGGGTCGCGCTCCGGCTGCTGGTGCCCGAGCGTGGCGCCGTGACGATCATGACCATCGAGCCCGGCGACGTGGTGGGCTGGTCGGCCCTCGTGCCGCCGTACCGATCAACCTCGACTGCCGTGGCGCTGGAGCCCACCACGCTCGTCGCCTTCGACGTCGGCGAGCTGCGTCGGGCGTTGCGCGAGGACGCGGAGCTGGCGGCCACCGTCTACCCGCGCCTGTTGGAGGCCGTGGCCCGCCGCCTGGGTGGCACGCGCCACCAGCTCCTCGACCTCTACGCGCAGCAGGCGGAGCCCGTGCCGTGGTGACCGTGGCTCCGACGCGACCCGCCTTCCTGCCGCGCGCGGAGCTCGATCGTCTGCTCGACCTGCTGCGGGACGTTGGTCGCACCGTCATCGGGCCGATGGTCCGTGATGGCGCGATCGTCTACGACGAGCTGCACTCGGTCGCTGACCTTCCCGCCGGCTGGACCGACGAGCAGGCACCCGGGCGCTATCGGCTCACGCATACAGAGAGTCCGCGACTCTTCGACTTCACCGTTGGCCCGCAGGGCTGGAAGCGGTACACGCAGCCGCCGCGCGTCCCGCTCGGCACCGCCACGCGTGACGGTCAGAAGGTGGGGTTCGAGCATGCCATGCCCGAGCCGCGTCGGCTCGCCTTCCTGGGTGTCCGGGCCTGCGAGATCGCCGCGCTCCTCGTGCAGGACCGGGCCCTGGCCGGCGGCCCGTTCGTCGATGACGACTATCGGGCTCGGCGCGCCAACGCGCTGGTCGTGGCGGTGCAGTGCACGCGCGCCGGCGCCACCTGCTTCTGCGCATCGATGGGGACGGGCCCGGAGGTGACCGAGGGATACGACCTGGTGCTGACCGAGATCGACGACGGCTTCCTCGTCGATGGCGGCAGCCAAGAGGGGGCGCGGCTGCTCGAGCAGCTTGGCGCGGACCCGGCCACACCGGAGCACGAGGCCAGCGCCGCAAATGGCGTGGCATCGGCACGGGACGCCATGGCCGACCAGGGGGTGGCGGCCGACGGGCTGCCCGCGCGGCTCATGGACCGACTCGACCACCCGCGCTGGATCGAGGTGGCCGACCGCTGCCTGGCCTGCGCGAACTGCACCATGGTCTGCCCCACCTGCTTCTGCACCAGCGTCGGCGCCATCTCCGACCTGGACGGCGCCGTCACGCAGACCGAGCGCCGCTGGGACTCGTGCTTCAACGGCGACTTCGCCCGCGTCGCGGGCGGCAACTTCAGGCCGCGGCGCCAGGACCGCTACCGGCAGTGGCTGACCCACAAGTTCGCTACCTGGCACGACCAGTTCGGCACCTCGGGGTGCGTCGGCTGCGGACGGTGCATCACGTGGTGCCCGGTCGGCATCGACGTCCGCGAAGAGCTGGCCGCCATCGCCCCGCCCTACGAGCCCCAGCCAATGCCACAGCCCGTCGCGATCGAGGGCCTGGTGCCGCTGCCGCTCGTCAGCTTCCCGCCGAGCGTGGTCGGGGCTCCGGCGAAGCGGGCCGAAATCGCGACCGCCACGGTGGTGGCCGTCTCCGCCGAGACCGTCGACACCTCAACGCTGCGCATCGAGCCGCACGACGACGCCCTGCTCGCGGCGCAGCCCGGCCAGTTCGTGATGGTCGAGCAGCCCGGGTTCTCCCCGCTGCCGATCTCCATCTCACGCGTGGCCGATGGGGTCCTGTGGCTCACGATCCGCGCCGCCGGCCGTGCAACCGAGGCCGTCACCGCCCTCCGGCCTGGGTCGCAGCTCGGCCTGCGCGGGCCCCTCGGCCGTGGCTGGCCGCTCGAGCGGGCGCTGGGCAGGGACGTGGTGATCGTGGCCGGCGGCATCGGGCTTGCCCCGTTGCGGCCGGTGATCGACGCCGTCCTGCGCCAGAGGGACCGCTTCCGCGAGCTCTTCCTCGCGTACGGCGCCCGGACGCCGGCGGACCGCCTCTACGTCCACGAGCTGGATGCCTTGCGGCAGGCGGGCGTCGAGGTCGGGGAGATCGTGGACCGCGCCGGCCCGGAGTGGCTGGGCCAGGTGGGCGTGGTCACGCAGCTGCTCGATCGCCGCGACTGGCATGGCCGGTCCGCGGTCGCCTTCGTGTGCGGACCGGAACGGATGATGCAGGCCACCGTCAGCGCCCTGCGCACGGCCGGCATCACGCGGCGCCGCATCTTCGTCTCGCTCGAGCGTCACATGGACTGCGGCGTCGGCACCTGCGGCCATTGCCAGATGGGCCCGTTCTTCATCTGTCGCGATGGCCCGGTGTTCTCGGTCTCGGAGCTGGGCGACCTGTTCGGACGGGAGGGCATCTGATGCCCGTCGACGTGGATCAGCGCCGCCCGCGCGTCGGCGTCGTCAAGCTCGCCTCCTGCGACGGCTGCCAGCTCACGCTGCTCGACCTGGAGGACCAACTGCTGCCGATCACCGAGCGCTTCGAGCTGGTCGAGTTCCCCGAAGCCTCGTCGCGTCGCTCCGAGGGGCCGTACGACGTCCTGCTGGTGGAGGGGTCGGTCAGCACGCCCGAGCAGCGGGAGGAGATCGTCCGCCTGCGCGCCAGGACACGCCTGCTGGTGACCATCGGTGCCTGCGCCACCGCCGGCGGCATCCAGGCCCTTCGCAACTGGGCCGATGAGCCCGCCTGGCGGGCGGCTGTCTATCCCACGCCCGATTACGTCAGCTCACTCGCCACCAGCACCCCGGTGGCCGAGCACGTGCAGGTCGATGCCGAGCTGCGCGGCTGCCCCATCGATCCCGGCCAGCTGCTCGAGCTGCTCACCGCGCTGCGGATCGGGCGGCGTCCGCAGCTCCCCGGCGAGTCGGTCTGCCTCGAGTGCAAGCGCCGCGGCACCGTCTGCGTCCTGGTGGCGGGTGACATGCCCTGCCTGGGACCGCTGACCCAGACCGGCTGCGGCGCCATCTGCCCAGCCTACGGCCGCGCCTGCTACGCCTGCTTCGGGCCGCGCGAGCAGGCGAACGTCCCCAGCCTGCACGGCTGGCTGGGCGCGAGTCGACCGCTCATCGAAGTGGACCGCCTGTTCGCCGGCTTCAACGCCTGGAGCCAGCCCTTCCGGGAGCCTGCTGGCCGGGCGGTGCAGGCAGCCCAACCGAAGGACCAGACCGATGCATGAGAGCGGCGGCGTCGACTTCAATGTTCGGCAGCTGACCCGCGTGGAGGGCGAGGGCCGCCTGTCGCTCACCGTGCGCGATGGCCAGGTCACCCAGGCGCACCTCGAGATCTTCGAGGCGCCGCGCTACTTCGAGCGCCTGGTGGTGGGACGGACGCCGGACGAGGTGATCGACATCGTGGCCCGCATCTGCGGCATCTGCCCGGTCGCCTACCAGATGTCGGCGGTCCACGCCTTCGAGGGCCTCTTCGGCGTCGAGATCGACCCCGAGATCCGACAGTTGCGGCGCCTCTTCTACTGCGGGGAGTGGATCGAGAGCCACGCCCTGCACGTCTACCTGCTCCACGCGCCCGACTTCCTGGGCTATCCGAGCGCCGTGGAGCTGGCCGGCGATCATCCCGGCATCGTCGAACGCGGGCTGCGTATCAAGCGGCTCGGGAACCGGATCGTGGCGCTCCTCGGCGGGAGGCCGATCCACCCCATCAGCGTGCGGGTCGGCGGCTTCTCGCGCGCCCCGCGCGCCGCCGAGCTGGAGGAGATCCGGCGCGCGCTGCCCGAGGCGATCGCCGAGGCCCAGGAGACGGTCCGCTGGGCAGCGGAGCTCGCACCGCCACCCCACGCCCGCGAGCCGCGGCTCGTCGCCCTGCGTCACGCGACCGAGTACCCCATGAACGACGGGCGGATCACCTCGAGCGACGGTCTCGACCTCGATCCCGGCGACTGGCCGGCAGCCTTCGAGGAACGCCAGGTCCCGTGGTCGAACGCCCTCCAGGCGATCAGCCGCGACGGCTCGCCGTACCTGCTCGGTCCCACCGCGCGCGTCTCGCTGGCCGGCGACACGCTTCACCCCCTGGCCGCCGAGGCGCTGCGCGCCACTGGCCTCGGCGACGAGCTGCGCACCAACGTCTTCCGCAGCATCGTGGCCCGTGCGGTCGAGCTGCTGCACGCTCTGGCCGAGGCGGTGGACATCATCGGTGGCTACCGTGAGCCTCGCGAGGCGCTCGCGGCCTGGGAGACGCGGCCTGGCATCGCGGCCTGGGCGACCGAGGCGCCGCGCGGGCTCCTCTTCCACCGCTACGAGGTCGGCGACGACGGCCTGGTCCGCCACGCGCAGATCGTGCCGCCGACCAGCCAGAACCAAGCGGCGATCGAGCACGACCTGGCGCTCTTTGCGCCGAGCGTGCTGTCACTGCCGCACGCCGAGGCGACGCATCGCCTCGAGCAGCTGATCCGGAGCTACGACCCGTGCATCAGCTGCGCGACCCACTTCCTGGACCTGCGGGTCACAGGCGGGTGAGCGGCATGCGACGCGTGACGCTGCTCGCCTGCGGCGACCCGATGCGCGGCGACGACGCCGTCGCCGCGACCGTCGTCGAAGCCCTGCCGGCCAGCACGCTGGCCCTAGTCCAGGTGCGGCAGGTCGGCCAGATCATGCCTGACGATCTCCTCGACACGGACGGGCCGCTCATCCTGGTCGACGCCGTGAAAGGCCCGGCGCCGGGCGAGGTCATCGACCTGCCGCTCGCCTCGCTCCTCGACGGCCAGAGCTCCGGCATCATCCCTGCCTCGACCCACGCCCTGCCCCTGCCGATCACGCTGGCGATCGCCGAACGGCTCGGCGGCGAGCTGCAGGAGGGCCGGTTCATCGGCGTCGCCGGCGGCGGATACGAGATCGGCGCGGCGCTGAGCCCGGCGGTGCGTGAGGCAGTCCTGCCTTGCGCAGCGCGCCTCGACCACTGGATCCGCGTCCTGGCCCACGAATCGAGGACCGGCGCATGTGTCTGACGATGCCGGCTCGGGTGATCACCGTCGACGGCGACTGGGCGGAGGTCGAGGTCGGCGACCTGCGACGCAGGGCCTCCACCCTCCCAGTCCCCGAGGTGCGCCCCGGAGACTGGGCGCTCCTGTCGGCTGGGACCCTGGTCCGCATCGTGAAGCCGGACATCGCCGAGCAGATCAGGGCCGCCGTTGGGCTGGCCACGACCGATGACGCCCCATCAGCCCAAGGAGAGACCACATGACACGCTGGTTCAGCTCACTCGACACGAGAGAAAACGCCGGACGGGTCGGCCTGGGACTGGCCGGCATCACCGCCGTCGTGAGCGGCATATCGGTCTTCGTCAACGCCAGCGCCGTCCGCGCCGTTGGCGATCCGGTGCTCTTCACCACGCTGAAGAACGGGGTCGCCGCGGTGCTCCTGCTGGGAATCGCGATGGTCGCCGTACGTGGGCCGTGGCGCCCCCAGTGGCGCGCCGCGCCGGGGCTGCTGGCGCTGGGCGTTATCGGCGGCAGCCTCCCGTTCGTACTCTTCTTCAGCGGCCTGGCGCAGGCCACCGCTCCGGCGGCGGCGGTCATCCACAAGACGCTCTTCGTGTGGGTCGCGCTGCTGGCGGTCGTCTTCCTGCGCGAGCGGCTGGGTGGCCTGCAGATCGGCGCCCTCGGCGTGCTGCTCGTCAGCCAGCTCCTCGTCCAGTCGCCGACCGGCGTGGGCTGGGGGATCGGCGAGATGATGATCGCCGCCGCCACCGCCTTCTGGGCGCTGGAGGTGATCGTCGCCAAGCGGGTGCTCGGTGGCGTGCCGTCGCCGGTCGCTGCCGCGGCGCGGATGGGAATCGGCCTCGTCGTGCTGATTGGCTTCCTGGGCGCGACCGGCGGCTCGGCGGCGATCGGCAGCCTGCGCCTCGATCAGGTGGGATGGGTACTGCTCACCGGCCTGCTGCTCACGGCCTATGTCGCCAGTTGGTACGCGGCGCTCCAGCGCGCGCCGGCCAGCGCGGTCACGGCGGTGCTCACCATTGGTGCACCGATCACCGCCGGGCTCCAGCTCGTGGCAGCCGGCCAGGTCCCGACGCCGAGCACGGCGGCCGGCTACGGGATCGGCCTCGTCGCCGCGGTGGTGGTGGCCGCCATCGCCATCCGTGGCCGGCGCCCGACGCCGGTCCCCCAGCCGGCACGCAGCTAGGTCGCGGACCGATGGGCTCCCTCACACCTACCCCAGCCGCGCCGCAGCAGACGGTTGCGGTGCCCGGGCCTGTCCTCTTCGCGCGCTACGCATATCCGCCCAACCGGCTGGGGCTGTGCGGGCCGGCTGATGCGCCGGCGCTGCACGACGGGGCGATCGCCGGCGCCGACGGCGAGCTGCGCGAGCTGGCGCGCGGCTTCGAGGGCGCCTATCCGTACCTGCGGCTGATCGCCGACGAGAACGGCCTGCCCGATCCGCTCGATCCGCGGGTCGTGGACGCTTATTGGCTCGGGAGCGAGCTGACCGCCCGCGTCCGACCGCGCGCGTTGCACCGCGACGTGGGCCGCCGCTTCCGCGACCGCATGACGGCGAGCGAGTGGCGCTGGTTGGAGGGGGCCGTGGCGGGCGGCTCACGACCGATCCACGCCTTCCACGTGCTCGAGATCTTCCCGCGCGCCGGTCTCATGCGAGGCGGCGCCGGGCCGATCCTCGACACGATGGACGCCTGCCGCATCCGATGGGGCACGCTCATCTCCGCCCACGGCGACCGGCTGGTGGTCAACGCCCCCCGGGTCGAGCTCGTCGACGGCGCGCTGCGCATCGGGCCGGCGCAGCCGGAGACGGTGACCGGGTGGTGGAACGCCTCCGGCCTGCTGGGCGGTGCGCGGCCCGGCGACCCCGTCTCGCTCCACTGGGGCTGGGCCTGTGACCGCCTCTCGCCAGGACAGCTGGAGCGACTCGTTCGCTGGACGGGCGCCGCCCTGGCGATCGCCAACCACGCGATCTGAAGCGCTCGTGGTGCGCCGATTCGGTCCATCCGGCACGCGGTCTATGGGCACGACAGCACTCGCCGATTCGCGCCCGAGGGCGGATGATCAAGGCAGAGAGATGACGCCGGCTCAGCACACGAGGATGCCGACCGGATGGCGATGAGAAAGGAAGGCAGGTTCTGATGAAGGCAGTCGTGGTTTACGAATCGCTATGGGGCAACACCGCGGCCATCGCCCAGGCCATCGCCGAGGGCATCGGGCCAGAGGCGCAGGCCCTGACGACCGACGCCGCCACGCCGAAAACGATCGCCGATGCGGACCTGGTTGTGGCCGGCGCGCCGGTACTCGCTTTCAGTCTGCCCAGCGAGCGAATCCGCCAGAGCATCGGGCGCGATGAGGCGAACGCTCCGACGCCGCCCGACCTCTCGCATCCGTCGCTGCGCTCGTGGCTCGAGACCCTGCCGCACGGCGATGGCCGATCGGCGGCCTTCGAGACGCGGATCTGGTGGTCGCCGCGAGGGGCCACCGGTGACATCGAGGGCCGGCTGGAGCGTGCCGGCTACCGGCCGATCGCCAAGGCCCAGAAGTTCGTCGTCAAGGACAAGTACGGTCCGCTACGGGAGGGCGAGCTGGACCGCGCTCGGCGGTGGGGCAAGGAGCTGGGGCAGGCGGTCACGCGCTGATCGGCACGCGCCGATTCGCCGAGCACAGCGGCCAGGGCGAGGACCTCATCGGGGGCCGAATGCCTCGGCAGTCAGGTATGCCGGCATGCTCACGCGAACGCATAGGAGGTGCTCGATGTTTCTTCGCCTGTTGCTCGCCGCCTTCCTGCTGGCGCACGGCCTGATCCACGCCAGTTTCCTGTCGCGCCGACCACCCGACACGCCGGGTGCGCCGGAGTGGGCGTTCGACTTGGGCCACTCGTGGCTCCTGTCCCCGCTCCGACTGCAGCCAAGGCTCCTCCGCATCCTCGGCTTGGCGCTCATTGCGGCCACGGTCGCCGGATTCGCCCTTGGCGCCATTGCCACGGTGGGGCTGCTCCCCACGTCCGTCTGGCCAGCCGCCGTTTCCGTCGGCGGGGTCGCCTCGGTCGCGCTGCTGCTGCTCTTCTTCCGCCTGTGGCTCATGCTGGGCATCATCATCGATGCCGTCATCCTCTGGGCGGCGCTCGTCGCCGGCTGGACGCCGGAGCGGCTATCGATGTAGCGCCCCGACCGTTCACCAGCGAGCGGACGGCATTAGCCGAAGCCAGCCAATCGGGGCAAGGCAGACAGGAAGGATTCGTGACGGCGCGTGGTGGCCGCCCCCCTCTCAGCCCATAGCTTGCCCGACGAGGCTGCCCAGGCCGAAGGTGACCGCCGCAGCGAGGAGTCCGAAAGCGACCTGCCGGGCGCCGGAGCGCAGCGCGTTGGCGCCGGTCACGACGGTGATCCCGACACCTACCGCCAGCAGGGCAGCCGCGCTCAGGGCGATCGAGGCGATGACGGCCGGGGCCCCGCTCGCCATGAAGAACGGCGCCACCGGCACGATGGCACCCAGCGCGAACAGGCAGAACGACGTCGCCGCGGCGGTCCAGGCCGAACCGCCGAGCGACTCCGGATCGATGCCCAGCTCCTCGCGGGCCAGCGTGTCGAGCGCGCGGTTCGCGTCGCTGCCGATGATCGAGCGTGCCGTGTCGCGCGCCTGCGCCGGGGTGAGGCCCTTCGCCTCGTATATCAGGGCGAGCTCCTCTTCCTCCTCATCCGGCACCGCGGCCAGCTCCTCGCGCTCGACAGCGATCTGGTGGGCATACAGCTCCCGCGCGCTCTGGACCGATAACCACTCGCCGATGGCCATCGACAGTGCACCGGCGAGAAGGCCGGCCAGACCGGCCACCAGGACCGCGGAGCCTCCACCCGAGGCGCCGGCGACGCCCATCGCCAGGGCCAGGTTCGACACCAGGCCGTCGTTCGCTCCCAGGACCGCCGCCCGCAGGGCGTTGCCGCCCGCGGCCCGATGACGACCCTCGATCCGCGCCAGCGCGGGGCCTTCCAGGCCATGCCCGCCGGCCAACTCGCGGAACAGGCGCGCGTGCGAACGCTCGTCGGCCGGCATCTGCGGGGAGGCGTCCGGCTGGGCGTCGTACATCGACTGGTTCGCGGACTCCTGCTCTGCGATCGTGGTCACGAGCGCGTCCGCGCCGAAGCGGCGAGCGATGAGCATCAGGATCCGCGCCCGCCACGACGGTCCGAGGTTTGACGCGGGAAACCCGGCTGCCTCCAGCCGCTGGCGCCAGAGCGAGCCATGACGCTGCTCGGTATCGGCGAGACGCCGGTAGAGCTCGCGCAGGGCAGGGTCCGCCTCGGCCGCAGACATCGCGCGGTAGAGTGCCGTGCCGTCGATCTCGCCCTGCAGGTTGGCCCGATAGCGGGCGACATCCTGCTGGCTGACGCCTGCATTCGGACTCGGCCGCTCGGTCACGGCTATCGAGTGGGCCCCTCGGCGAAGAGCGTGACGAAGTCCATCGCCGCGAGCACACCGAGCGGCCGCTGATCGTCGTCGACGACCACGACCCGGTGCACGCGCTCGACCACCATCCTGCGCGCCGCCTCCACGAGCGGCGTGGTGAGCAGCACCGTCACTGGTGGCCGGCTCATGACCTCGCCGACCCGGATGCCGCTGGCCTTGTGGTGGATCAGGCTCCGCACGTCGGGGTTGGCGAGGTGCATGAAGTCCGTCTGGCTGACGACCCCCACCAGCGCGCCGCCCTGGTCGACCACCGGCAGTCCACTGACTCCATAGTCGAGGATCAGCCGCTCTGCCTCCTCGAGAGGGGCATCGACGGCGACCAGCACGGGGTCGATCGTCATCAGGTCGCCGGCGCTCAGCTCGTACTGCGTGGCAGTCATCGGTCTTTCCTCTGCGTACCTCTCAGGCCCCATCAAAGGGCGAACCCGTCAGCGTCAACAGGGCCGAACGGCCCACAATCGGGGGCCATATATGCGAACGCCACCCCCGCCGATCGGTCGCGTTGGCCGATGTGGCGAGGATGGCGGTCGTCCAGCGGCGATCAGCGCGCCTTGACGGTGATGTGCCGCGGCTTGATCTCCTCCACCTTCGGGATGACGAGGGTGAGCAGGCCAAGCTCGAAGGTCGCGTCGACTGCCTCGGTCTTGAGGCCAGCCGGCAGCACCAGGCTGCGCCGGAACTCGCCGCGCGGCAGCTCATGGAACAGGAAGCTGATCTCCTCCTTCTCGAGGTAGGCCTCGTAGGTCCCGCGGATGATCAGGGTGTCGCCCTCGATGGTCGTCTCCACCGTCTTCGGCAGCACGCCAGGCAGGGCCACCTTGACGACGAACGCCTCCTTGGTGGCGTACGCGTCGATCAGCGGCATGTGGATGCCGTCGACTCCCAGGGTCAGCCACTCCGCCGGGCGCACGAACGGCTCGTCGAAGAATCGATCGAACGCCGTCCGGAAGGTCGGCACCTCGGGGAATCCATAACGGCGCCTCATGATGGTCATCTGATTCGCCTCCTAGTCTCGCGCCGGTGGGGTTCGCGCGCGTCAAAAAGCGCGCCTCCCATCGGTCGCTGGCTCAGCGTCCTCCGGGGGCCAGTGCCAGGGGTAGTGCCGGACAGACGGAATCCGGAGGGCCGTTTGGCAGGCGGTGGTGGGCGCCCGCCGCGGGGCGGGCTGAGAAAGTCGGCACGCCCCTCCCGGCCACCGTCGGCGGAGGTGACGGATGACCCTACGAGAAGGACCGAACGGCCCTGGAGCGGTCGCCGCCGAGTCGACAGAATGCACTCAAGACCCGAGGGGGTCGACACCAGGAAACGGAAGCCGAGATGACATCAAGGCCGCACGGAGAAAGGTGGAGGCCACCTCGGGTCGCTCCTGTTGATCGCGGCGAGCGACGTGCCCGACCGATTACACCCGTGAGCCCTGGGTCGCCCGTGCGGCGGTCTCGCAGACAATCAAGACGCGAGCGACGCAAGGAGCTGCCCGAATCGGTCCGTGCCGATCTCGCCGGTGAGCCGTAATGCCACGGCACCCTGGGCATCGACGAACACGAACCCGGGGAAGCTGCTGAGCCCCAGCGCATGGAGCGCAGTGGAGCTGGCGTCGTCGATCAGCGTCGGCTGCGCCCAGCCCTCGCGCTCGAACCACGCCGACGGCGGGTAGTTGGGCCGCAGCGCGTCGATCGCGGTCGACACGCCGACGACGGTCACGCCCTCCGGCACGCCGCCCTGCGCGATCAACTGGACCAGCCCCGGCAGCTCGGCCTGGCAGTGCGCGCACCAGTGGGCAAGGACCACGATCGCCATCGGGCCACCGTCGGGTCCAACCGCGATCGGCTGCCCATCCAGGCCGATGCCGGACAGGGTCGGCAGCTGTTGCCCGACGGCGGGATCCGCGGCGGGGTCGACGAGCGCCGGTAGCGGCTCGCCGCTGATCGTCACCTGCCCCGCCGGCTCAGCGACGCCGGCCGGGGCAAGGCCGGCGATGACCACCGCCGCCACGGCGGCGATGACCACCACGGCCACGACGCCGCCGAGGACGAGCGGCGTCGACGAGCGTCGCGGGGTGGGCGGGGTTCGGCGCGGGCTGCGCCGCGAGCGGTCGGCTCGAGTCATGTCAGCGGAGGCTCCTGGATCTGGATGTCGTCGCCGCTCGGCACGAGGCCAAGCAGCAGGGTGAGGATGGCGAGGAAGGCGACGAGCGCCATGAGCGGGATGGTCACGAAGCCGAAGCGCTCGACATAGATGGCTGTGCACGGCGCGTCGAGCGAGCACGCGCCGGAGGGCAGGCCTGGCAGGCGCTGCAGCGCGACATGGTACGCGGAGATGACCGCACCGATGGCCGCGACCGGGACGACGTAGCGCCGGATGCCAGCGTCCCCGCGCCAGGCGGCGATGCCGAGGATCACCACCAGCGGGTACATCGCGATGCGCTGATACCAGCACAGCGTGCACGGGACGAACCCGGCCACCTCGGACAGGTACAGGCTGCCGGCGGTGGCCGTCAGCGCCACGCCGAAGGCCGGCCACAGCGCCGCCGGGCCCAACAGCCCGCGCACTCGCGCGAGCTGACCAAGGGCGCCGAGAACGACGATCGCGACCACGCCCAGCGCCGCGATCAGGGTGAGGATGGCGAGGAAGGTGGTGACGATAAGTGTCATGCGCGCGATTGTGGACCAGACGCAGACCGGGCGGCACCTCGCCGGGCGCCCTCCGCCGCCCGACCTCCATTCACAGTGGCTGGCTGTCGGTTATCGGAGGCTGAATGGCGGGTATCGGTCGGTGACCAGCAGAAATGCGTACGCGCCGACGCGCAGGCTCCAGCGGCCGACCCCGACCACGAAGTCGAAGAGCGACCGGGGATAGCGTCCGGTGAAGAGGATGGCGAACCAGGCGAGCACCACCGCGACGATCGCGGCGAGCCACAGCACGATGAGCACGACGTAGTGCGGGATCGCCAGCAGCCACTTCACCAGCGGCAGCCAGCGATTGAGGTCTCGCTCGACATCCGGATAGTCGATCTCGAGATGCACTGCCTGCTCCTCGACCGTCGACGGATACCGATCGGTGAGCAGGGCGAGATAGGAAACGACCCGCCACCCGAAGCGTGTCAGCTCTCGGGCGAAGTCGAACCACCAGCGCGGGTACCGCAGCCGAAACACGATCATCAATATCGTGGCGAACCAGAGTCCGCCTGAGATCCCCCCGCCGGTGTTCACAACCTGTTCGCCGGTCTCGGTGATCACCGTCTCGTTCCCGCTTGCGGTGAGCAGGCTGAGGATGATGAGGATCGGGATGATCCAGATCAGCCGGAAGAAGGTGGTGAGTCGATCCAGCTTGTCGGGGTAGTCGATGTTGAGACGGGCCGCGTAGGGCTCCGGCGCCATGGCCATGGTTTACCTCCTCAAAGGGTGCTCGTGATTTTCCGCGGGAAATCGCCCGTTGCTCTGTCCGGCCGTGAGCATCGTTGCTCGTACCAACGGAGGACCCGCAGCGCGCGCAGCGTGTTCCACCGGCTGGGCCGACCATCGCCGTCCTCGAGCGCGAAGTGGACCGCGCCGGGATAGGTGTTCTCGAGAAGCCACGTGCCGTCAGACTGCTGTTTGGATTGAAGCAGATCAATCCCTTCGTCCATGCGCGGGTCCGGCGGATCCCCAGCCGCCTGGAAGTACTCCAGAGCACGCAGCACGTCGTAGTGCCAGCGGGTCGGAAACGAGAATTGCAGCCAGGCAGGGTAGACGACGGCGCCGGTGCTCTTACGCCGCAGCAATTTCCGTTCGAGGAGGTACTCCTCACCCCGGCGGCGAGCCGCGATGGACTCCGCCGAGCCGCCGGTTGCGCCTTCGTGGGCCAACAGCCCTTCCAGCACTCTGATCGTGGTGTTGAAGGAAGAGC
>DASWIE010000119.1:0-5519 GCA_036397815.1 Candidatus Limnocylindria bacterium | reverse complement strand
CGGCGGCCCCACAGCGCGCCGATCCCCGACGGGCCCAGCATCTTGTGGCCGGATATGGCCAGGAAGTCGCAGTCGAGCGCGACCACGTCGATGGGCATGTGCGGCGCCGACTGGGCGGCGTCGACCAGCACCAGCGCGCCGGCCTCGTGCGCCAGCTTCACGATGTCGGCGACCGGGTTGATGGTGCCGAGCGCGTTACTGACCTGCGCCACCGCCAGCAGCTTCGGCCCCTGCGCCAGCTTGGTGCGCAGGTCGTCCATGTCGAGCCGCCCGTCGTCGGTGATCGCCACGTAATCGAGCGTGGCGCCGACCTCCGTGGTCAGCTGCTGCCACGGCACGATGTTGGCGTGGTGCTCCAGCTGGGTGGTCACGATCCGATCGCCGGCGCGCAGGTTGGTGCGTCCCCAGCTGTAGGCAACCAGGTTGATCGCCTCGGTGGCGTTGCGGACGAAGACGATCTCCGACTTCGACGGCGCCCCGATAAAGGCGGCCAGCGAGCGCCGCGCGCCCTCGAAGCGCTCGGTGGCGTCCTCCGACAGCTCGTAGATGCCGCGATGCACGTTCGCGTAGTGATGGCTGTAGGTGTCGGTCAGCGAGTCGATCACCGCGCGAGGCTTCGGCGCGCTGGCGGCGGCGTCCAGGTAGACCAGCCGCTTGCCGCTGCGCGTCGGCGCGTCGAAGACCGGGAAGTCCGCCCGCAGCGCAGCGCCCGAGAAGGCTCCGCGGGTCGTGGTGGTGGGCTCTGCCTGGATGGCCATCGGTCTAAGTCTACGCGTGCTCTGCCACGGGCTCGGGTGCCTCGGAGGCCTCGTCGCCGACCCCGGCCGGCAGGCCAACTTGCTGCCGAACCCAGTCATAGCCGTTCGCCTCGAGCTGATGGCTGAGCTCCTCGCCGCCGGACATGACGACCCGCCCGTCGAGCAGGACGTGCACGAACTGCGGCTTGACGTAGTTCAGCATGCGCTGGTAGTGGGTGATCATCAGCACTCCCATCTCGGGTGAGAGGGTGGCGTTGATCCCCTCGGCCACGTTCTTCAGCGCGTCGATGTCGAGGCCCGAATCGGTCTCGTCCAGGATCGCCATCTGGGGGGCGAGGATCGCCATCTGGAGCATCTCCAGCCGCTTCTTCTCGCCGCCGGAGAAGCCGTCGTTCACGTAGCGCGCCGCCATCGAGCGGTCCATGTGGAGGAGGTCCATCTTCTCCTCCATCAGCTTGCGGAACTTGGCGAGCGGGATGCCGGTGTACTTCGGCATCGAGCCGCCGGACTCGTCGGCAGCCGCCTGCTTGGGGTGATGGATGGCGTTGTAGGTGTTGCGCAGGAAGCTGGCGACCGTCACCCCGGGGATGGCGCTGGGGTACTGGAAGGCGAGGAAGAGGCCCATCCGCCCGCGCTTGTCCGGCGCCATCTTCAGCAGGCTCACCCCGCGCCAGGTGATCGTCCCGGCGTCGACCACGTAGTCGGGGTGGCCCATCAGCGTGTAGGCCAGGCTCGTCTTGCCCGATCCGTTGGGGCCCATCAGGGCGTGCACCTCTCCCTGCCGCACGGTCAGCGACAGGCCCTTGAGGATCTTCTTGCGAGCGATGCTGACCTCGAGGTCGCGGATCTCCAGCTGATCGGTCATACGCGTGTCGAACTGCTCCTTGACGGCTATCGATTCAGTGCTGCGTCGGGGCCGATGCGGCCGCCTTCGCGTATTCGGCGGCGTGCCGTCGACGCACGGCGCCCGGATAGGGCGGGCCGCCGGCCGCGATCGCGACCTCGGCCAGGTTGGTGCCGCCCAGGGCTCCCTCCAGCGACTCGTGCAACCGCAGGAAGACGTCGTGCACGCTGCAGTCCTGCGGCCGATCGCAGGACTCCAGGTCGTCCGGGCCGGCGCACGGCATCACCAGGATCGGTCCATCGAGCGCCCGCACCGCCTCGACCAGGCTGATCTGCTCGGCGGGCCGGGCCAGTCGATAGCCGCCGGCCTGCCCGCGGGTCGCGGTCACCAGGCCGGCGCGGCGCAGGACGCGGACGAGCTGCTCAAGGTAGGCGTGCGGCAGCTTCTCGGTGCGCGCCACCGCGGCGAGCGGCAGCGGGCCGTCCTCGTCGGAGCGGGCCAGCGCCACCAGGATGCGAATGCCGTACTCGGCGCGGGTTGACAGCTTCACGGCAGCTCCACCACCACTTCGTCGCCGTCCAGCGTGACCCGGTACGCCTTGACCGGGACTACCGGCGGCAGTGCTCGCACCCGGCCGCTGAACAGGTCGAAGCGGCCGCCGTGACGCGGGCACTCGACCAGGTCGCCGTCAAGCTCGCCTTCGCCCAGCACACCACCGTCGTGGGTGCAGACGTTGTCGATGGCGCCCCACTCGCCGTCCTCGGTCAGGCCCACGCACAGCGAACGGCCGTCGAGCTCCACGACTCGCACCGTGCCGGGACTCACGTCGCTGGCCCGCAGGCCGGTCGCGAAGCCGGAGGGCGCCATAGTCACGCCGCCGCCTCCGCGTCGCTGCCGATCCGCCCCGCGAGGGCGTCGAGCACCCGCTCGCGGATCGGCTCGGAGTGAATCTGGGCCACCACCTGCTCGAAGAAGCCGCGCACGATCATGATCTCTGCCTCATCGGCGGAGAGGCCGCGGGACTGCGCGTAGAAGCGCTGGATCGGGTCGATCGCCCCCGCGGTGGCGCCGTGCCCGCAGCGGACGATGTCGTTCGTCTCGATCTCGAGTACCGGGATCGGCTCGGCGCCGGCATTCGGCGACAGCAGCAGGTTGCGGCACTCCTGGTAGCTGCTCGTCCCCTTCGCCTCGGAGCGCACCTTGGTGACCCCGTAGAAGGCGGCCCGCGCCTCGTCGTAGAGGGCGGACAGGTAGAGCAGGTCCGAGGTGGTGTGGCTGGCCGCCAGGTCCTGGACGCTGTTGATGTCGATGTGCTGCTTGTCGCCCGCCGCCAGCAGGCCGAGCAAACGGGAGGTGCCGCCGGTGCCGACCATGCGCAGGTCGAGCCCGAGCTTGGTGACCGATGAGCCGATCTCCGCGTTGAGCGTCGTCACCTCGGCGTCCTGCGCGACCTCGACCCGCTGGGCGCCGATATGCCAGGCGCCGTCCCCGAGCAGCTGCAGGTTGGCGTAGCGCACCCGCGCCTCGGGGCCGATGCGAACGTCGGCGATGCCGCCGAACCAGGATGCCTCCCCATCCGGGGAGGAGATCTCCTCCAGCAGGGTGACGCTGCTCCCGCGCTCGGCGACGACCAGGCTGAGAGGGAGGTAGGCCGTCGCGCCCGCCGGCTGCGACAGGTGCGCGATGAGCGGTCGATCTACGGTCACTCCGGCGGGCACGTACAGAAACGTGCCCCCGGTCCATGCCGCCTGGGCCAGCGCCCAGAAATGAGCGTGGGAGGTGAGGGTGGTGGTCTCACCGAGGTGGCGCTGCACCAGCTCCGGGTGCTCGCGGACGGCTTCGCGGAGGTCGCTGAACACGACGCCGGCTGCCGCCAGGTCGGGGTCGAGCGCGAAGCGAAGGCTGGGCGGGTGGAGCGCCAGGGCGGCGTCCCGCGGCAGCTCCGTCAGCGACGTCCGGCGCCACTCCTCCTCCAGGCCGGTCGGCCAGGGCGTCGCCTCGGCGCGCGCCCACCAGGCGGCACGCCGATCGCGCAGCCAGTCGGGCTCGCCGAGACGCTCGGAGATCGCAGCAATGGCGGCCGCGTCGATGGCGGCCGCCGGAGCCTGGACGCTCATCGGTCTAGCCGACCGCGCCTTCCATCTGGAGCTGGATGAGCCGGTTCATCTCGACCGCGTACTCCATCGGGAGCTCCTTGACGATCGGCTCGATGAACCCGTTCACGATCATGGCGCTCGCCTCGGCCTCGGACAGGCCGCGGCTCATCAGGTAGAAGAGCTGCTCGGAGCCGACCTTGGAGACCGTCGCCTCGTGACCGATGGTGACGTCCTCCTCGTCGATCTCCATGTACGGGTATGTGTCCGAGCGCGCCTCGTCGGAGAGGATCAGCGCGTCACAGCGCACCGTCGACTTCGACTTCGCGCAGCCGGGGTAGACCTTCACCAGGCCGCGATAGCTGGTCCGCCCGGTCCCCTTGCTGATCGACTTGGAGGTGATCAGGCTCGTCGTGTTGGGGGCGGCGTGGATCACCTTGCCGCCCGCGTCCTGGTGCTGACCGTCGCCGGCGAAGGCGATGCTGAGCACCTCGCCGTGGGCGCGCTCACCAAGCAGGTAGATGCTCGGGTACTTCATCGTCAGGTGGGAGCCGAGGTTGCCGTCGACCCACTCCATGACCGCGTCCTCGTACGCCACCGCCCGCTTGGTGACGAGGTTGTAGACGTTGTGGCTCCAGTTCTGGATGGTCGTGTAGCGGACGCGCGCGCCCTTCTTGACGATGATCTCAACGACGGCGCTGTGCAGGCTGGCGGTGCTGTAGGTCGGGGCGGTGCAGCCCTCGACGTAGTGCACGCTCGACCCCTCGTCGGCGATGATCAGCGTCCGCTCGAACTGGCCCATGTTCTCGGTGTTGATCCGGAAGTAGGCCTGCAGCGGCAGCTCGACGTGGACCCCCGGCGGCACGTATATGAACGACCCGCCGGACCAGACCGCGGTGTTCAGTGCGGCCAGCTTGTTGTCGTTGGCCGGAATGATCGTCCCGAAGTACTCGCGGAAGATCTCCTCGTGCTCCTTCAGGGCCTGATCGGTGCCCAGGAAGATGACGCCCTGCTTCTCCAGGTCCTCACGGATGTTGTGGTAGACGACCTCGGAGTCGTACTGGCCACCGACCCCGGCGAGGTACTTCTTCTCCGCCTCGGGGATCCCCAGCCGGTCGTAGGTGCGGCGGATGTAATCGGGCACGTCGTCCCACGACTGGACGGCCTTATCGGTCCCGGTGACGTAGTAGAAGATGTCCTGGAAGTCGATCCCGCTCATGTCGCCGCCCCAGGTCGGCATCGGGCGCGCCTCGAAGTGCCGATACGCCTTCAGGCGCATATCGGTCATCCACTTGGGCTCGCCCTTGATCCGGCTGATCTCGGCCACGATCTCGGCGTTGAGCCCCTTCTTGAAGATGTGCAGCGGCTTCTCGGCATCGTGCCAGCCGTACTTGTAGCCGGTGGGGACCTGGCTGAGCGCGGGGTTCGGAAGGGCCATCATTCCTCGATTCGCGGGGGGAGGTGCCAGTTGAGCTGCGTGAATCCTGACTGGATAAGTCGGTATTCCGCGCTCATGATCCCGCAATTCGGCATCACGGTCAACCGCGTCCCGCCTGCCGGTGCCCCAACCTCCCATTTGCGCTGGTGGTTCGCGTTATGACTCGCGAGCTGCGCTTGAGCCACCAGACGCGCATGAGGACATCCTTACGCGGCTGCGCTGCCCGGATTCGGGGGTTATCGGCCTCGATTCGTGCTCAGCGCAACCAGGACCGACCGGTCCGATGCCCCTAACGCTGCTGTGATTCGCGCCTGGGGAACGGATGCCGGTATCATCGGCCGGCGATGACGGCGCTCGCCCTTGGCCGTCCCCAGGCATCTGGTCGC
>DASWIE010000118.1:0-2538 GCA_036397815.1 Candidatus Limnocylindria bacterium | reverse complement strand
GGGGTAGTCGAACTCCTCGGTGTCCGTGCCGGTGATCACCCACGTGTCGGTCTCCTCGCCGAAGTAGATGCGCGGCTGGGTGACGGGGAGCTGCGGCTCGCGGTTGATGCCGCTGACGAGGTAGTCGGGCTGGCCCTGTGGCGTGACGGCGTCGACGGGCACCGCGGTGATGCCGTATCCATGGGTGAAGACGAGGCGCTCGTTCGTCCACGTCCGGGCCTGGTCGGCAAGCCGGTCGATGTCCAGCTCGCGAGCGCTGAGCATGATCTGGCGCTGCTCGCCGGCGATCTCGTAGCGGTCGATGTCGACGTCGCGGAAGGTGTAGTACTGCCGCAGGATCTGCTGCTGACCGAAGGTCGTGAGGAGGGGCCGGTAGTCCCACAGGCGCAGGTTGTCGACCGTCGCCTCGTCCTGCGCGAACACCGCACGGGTCAGCTCCTGCTCGCCGGTGAACCGGCGCTCCTCGGCGCCGTCGAGGTCGAACCCGGCCCGGGTTGCCTCGAGGTGATTGCGGAGATACGGGCGCTCGACGGCGAGCTCGTTGGGCTCGACCTGCACGCGCTGGACGAAGGCCGGGTAGAGGCCGCCGACGAGGATCGAGAGCAGGAACCACCCGGCGCCGGCGGCGGCGAGCAGCCACAGCGTGCGGAACCAGGTGTTGAGGACCAGGATTCCGGCGGCGGCCAGCGCGACGACCGTCAGGATCGCGTAGGCGGGCAGCTGGGCGTTCATGTCGGTGTAGGTCGCGGCCTGCACCGATCCGCCGATGCCACGCGTCGAGTAGGCGAGGTCGGCGATGTCGAGCTGGTATCCGGCGGCGATGACCACCAGCACCAGCGCGCCGATGACCGACAGGTGCGCCCGGACCGGCGCCGTGAGCCGGAACTGCCAGCGCAGCGCACGCGCGGCGTACGTGCCGGCGGTCAGCAGCGCCACGACGATGAGGGTGGTGAAGGCCCAGCCCTGGAGGAAGTGGAGGAACGGCAGGTCAAAGACGTAGAAGCCGATGTCGCGGCCGAGCGTTGGATCCTGGACGCCCCAGTCCCCACCGTTGAGGTAGAGGAGCACCGTCTCCCAGTTGCCGCTCCACGCCGCGGCGGATCCGAGCGCCAGGAGCACGGCGACCACCGTCACCGCCACGGCGATCAGGCGGGAGGCGTCGGGCAGCTCGATGCTGCCGAGCTGACGCACGGGCGCCTGCGGCGCGATCCGCCGCGCGAGCCACGCGCTCAGCAACGCCGGGACGAGCATCGCCACGAACCCGATGCCGAAGAGCGAGAGCTGCGCCCAGAGCCGGGTGAAGAGCACGTCGCGGCGGCCGAGGGCGTCGTACCACATGAGGTCGGTGATGAAGCCGACGGCGCCACCCAGCAGCCCGAGCACCACGAAGAGGGCCACGACGGCGACCGTGATGCCGACCCACCGGCGCCACGGCATGCCGCCGGCCACCGGGCGGAACACCGGGCCGCCGCCGCCGTCCCCACCCCTGCCGCCGTCGCCATCCCCACCGCCATTCGTACGGCGCGCGCGCCGTCGCCCGTCGTCGATCGGCGTCACGTTGCGCTCGCGGGCGGACGGCTCGCGTGGCGGGATCGGGCGCCCCTCTCGCTGAGCGTCCGCCTCTTCCTGGCGGCGCTGCAGCTCCTCGAGGAGCCTGTCTAACCAGCTGGACACGGAGCCATCCTACCGGCATCCGCCTGGCGGGGCGGGCGACGCCGTCGGGGGTTCGGCGAGATTCCCATGGGGCGGGTCATTTGGCGACTGACTGTCCGATCCTCCCACGAGGGGGGACGTCCGGCCACGGGATATGGCCGTTTGGCGAGTTTCGCCGGCCGGATCTCCCGTCCGGCGGGCGGATCCGCTGCTGAGTGGCTATCTGGCTCACAGGGTGGGAAGTCGCCGCCGCGGAACCGGCGGCCTATCGGAACTTGCCGTCAGCCGGTAACCACGAGCTTGCAGCGATTTCCGCCGAGTCTGTGATCTGTTCCTGCGATCCACAGCAAGGAATGGCAAAGTTCCCTCTGACCCTGAGGGGTCGGTCGCCCATGCGGTGGAGCGCCTCGGCGTGGCGAGATCGCTCATCCGTCCAGGCCGAGCATCGCGCGCAGCGCAGGCCCGGTCACGCCCTCGACACGCACGACCTTGTCGCGGGCGGCGACGCCACGGACCACGCTCACCGCCACCTTCGCGACGCCGGCACGCTCGGCGATGAGCGCGCACAGGGCTGCGTTCGCCTTGCCATCGATCGGCTTGGCCGCGACGCGGACGACAAGGCGACCATCGCGCTCGCCCACGATCTCCGACCGTCCTGCGCCAGCCTGAACGCGGACCGCCAGATCGACCGTGCCGCTACGGACCAAGCTCGAACGCCTCCTGAACGTCGCCGTCAGGCTGCAGCCAGCCGCACGCCACCAGTCCGGAGTTGCTCTCCACCGGAACTAACGGCCAACTTGGGCGCGTATCCGGGCAGCGGAGCGTCCTGGATGGCCGCCCGTTGCGCTGCCGGATAACCGGTGGCCAAGGAAGGGCTCCTTCTTG
>DASWIE010000117.1:0-10943 GCA_036397815.1 Candidatus Limnocylindria bacterium | reverse complement strand
CAGCTGATCTCGGAGCCCTCGGCCAGCGCCACGACTCGATACGGGTCCTCGCGACGGATCCCGCTCACCTCCTGCGGCGAGAGGATCTCGGCGCCGAGCCGGCGCGCCTGGGCGAGCGCGCGGCGCGCAAGATCTCCGCCGGTCAGGCCCGCCGGGAAGCCGAGGTAGTTCTCGATTCGGCTGGTCGTTCCGGCCTGACCGCCGGGAGCCTCTCGCTCGATCAAGAGTGTCTTCAGCCCCTCGCTCGCCCCGTACACGGCGGCCGCCAGGCCGGCCGGCCCGCCGCCCACGATCACCAGGTCGTAGAAGGGCAGCGCGGCGCGCGTCTGGAGGCCGACCTTCTCCGCGATCTGGCGGGTGGTCGGGTCGCGCAGCGAGGTTCCGTCCGGGAAGAGCACGATCGGGATCGCCGGATCGAGGGGCTCGTCAGCCTCCGCATCGGTCAGTGACGCCGCCAGCCGGCGGCCCTCCTCGTCGGCTTCGGGGTCGAGCCAGGCATAGGGCACCTGGTTGCGGGTCAGGTAGTCGCGGATCTCATGGCCTCGTGGTGCCCAGCGGCCGGCGAGCAGCCGCAGGCCCTCGAACGGGGGCCGGAAGTTGGCGCTCCAATCCTCCAGCAGGTCGTCGGTGATCGGATAGAGGTGCTCCTCCGGCGGGTCCCAGGGCTTGAGGATGTAGTGGTCCAGCTGGATCTCGTTGATGGCCTGGATCGCCACGTCCGTGTCGGCATACGCGGTCAGCAGCACCCGCTTGGCGTCCGGCTGCAGCTCGATCGCCTGGGCCAGGAACTCGATCCCGGTCATCTTGGGCATGCGCTGGTCGACCATGAAGAGACCGATCGAGCTGCCCCGTACCGTCAGCTGGCGGACGGCCTCCAGCGCCTCGTCACCGGAGCTCGCGGCCACGACGCGAAAGTCCTTCCCGTAGCGCGCGCGCAGGTCACGCTCGACCGCGCGCAGGACGAGGACGTCGTCGTCGACGGTCAGGATGACCGGCTTCACCGTTGCCATGGTGCGACGAGTCTACGGCGTGAAGGCACCTCGCAAAGGCCGTCTCGGGGCGGGGATCAGCGCTAGCATCGGCCCATGCAGAGCCCGAGCCGCGCCGACGTCGTCATCGTCGGCGGCGCCATCGTCGGCAGCGCGGTGGCGACCTTCCTCGCGCTGCGCCCGGACTGGCGTGGGCGGATCGTGGTGGTGGAGCGCGACCTCTCCTATCGCACCTCGTCGACCTCCCTCTCGGCTGCTTCGATCCGGCTGCAATTCAGCACGCCGCTGAACATCGAGATCAGCCGCTTCGGGGTTGGGCTGCTGAAGCACCCCGAGGAGTGGCTGGGGATCGCGGGCGAGCCCGCCCCCGAGGTCGACTTCGTCGAGGGCGGCTACCTCTTCCTGGCGACGGCGGCCGGGATGGCCACCCTCGAGCACAACCACGCGGTCCAGCGTGGGCTCGACGTCCCGGTCGTCCTTCTGAGCCCGATGGAGCTGCGGGCGCGCTTCCCGTGGATGCAGGTCGACGACCTGGCGGGAGCCTCGCTGGGCCTGTCCGATGAGGGCTGGTTCGATGCCTACGCGCTGCTCCAGGCCTTTGCCCGCAAGGCCCGTTCGCTGGGGGTGGAGTACGTGCCGGGCGAGGTGGTCGGCCTGGAGCGCGAGGACGGGCGCCTGCGTGGCGTGCATCTCGCTGGCGGCGGGACGCTGGAGGCTGACTGGGTGGTGAACGCCGCGGGGCCGCGCGCGGCGCAGGTGGCGGCGATGGCCGGCCTGGAGCTGCCGGTCCACCCGCGCAAGCGCTTCGTGTACCACTTCGACTGCCGCACCCAGCTCGGGCCGGCGCCGCTGACGATTTCGCCGACGGGAGTCTACTTCCGGCCGGAGGGGCCGGCCTGGATCAGCGGCTATTCACCGCGGGAGGGCGAGCCGGATCCGGATGCGCTCGACCTTGACGTCGACCGCAGCCGCTTTGACGAATTCGTCTGGCCGGATCTGGCCCGACGTGTCCCCGCCTTCGAGTCGATCCGCCTGCTCGACGCCTGGGCCGGCCACTACGAGGTGAACACGCTGGATCACAACGCCATCATCGGGCCCCATCCGGAGGTCGAGAACTTCCTCTTCGCGAACGGGTTCTCGGGCCACGGGCTGCAGCAGGCACCCGCCGTGGGGCGCGGTCTGGCCGAGTGGATCGCGACCGGGCGCTACGAGACCCTCGACCTGTCACCCCTCGGCTACGAGCGGGTGCAGCGCCAGGAGCCGATCCGCGAGCTGAACGTGGTCTAGTGCTGGATCGTCCCCGTGCCCGTCGCCAGCACGCTCCGTACTGCTATGACGCGGTTTGGCCGTGATGAGTGCACAGCTAGGCACGCAGAGTACTGCCGGCGCTCCATTCGGACGGAAACACGTGCGTCATAGGTCTCTGCGTGCTACACGGCGCCACGCCTACTCGCATTTGATGTCGTAGGGGAACGGGTCCATGAAGGTCAGGTATTCCTGACCGAGGTTGGGGGCGCCGGCGACGATCACCGCGGTGTCGATCACCACCATCCCGTCCTCGTCGATCTCCAACGCGAAGCGGTCCATCCCGCGCTCGGCCGGCCCCTCCTTGAGCTTCTCGCCGATGATGTTGTAGGTGCTGCCGTGACAGCGGCAGGTGAAGCGCTTGAGCTCCTCGCAGAGTGACGGCACCTGGCAGCCGAGGTGCGGGCACTTGCGCCACAGGGCCAGCAGCTGGTCGGCGCTCGGGTCGGGGATCGAGGCGTCACGGCCCAGCGCCAGCTCCTTGGCCGCCGGCACATTCACCAGGAAGGCACGCGCCGGCGTGTAGCTGAACGGCCATCCATTGGCGAATGACGGCTGCTGGACCACGATGTCGGCCAGCCGTCCCAGCCGGAACTTGGCGCCGAGGCCGCTCCGGAACTGCGGCCACAGGAACGCGAGCGTGCCGCCGAGGAATTCCAGTGAGAGGAGCGCCGCCCCGGCGCCGACCATGCGTCGCATGAAAGCGCGGCGGCTCATGGCTCCCGCCGACGGCGACGGGACCACGCCATAGGATCGCGGTGGAACGCCCGGCAGCCGAACCTCCGGGGCGACGGGAGGGCTCGCGGCAAGCAGCGGACCAGGCCGCAGCTGCGGATGGATGCGCGCGTCGAGCGCGGCGCTGACGATGTCCAGGGCCTGGCGCAGCCCCGGTGGCCGCTCCTCCAGCAGCGCCAGAAACTCGGTTCCGTACCGCTCGCGCCATGGAGCGGGATACCAGCCCACCAGGAACCGATGCAGCCGCGGCGCCTTCATCGGTCCGGGCCCTCGGTCGCCCCGCGCAGCCGCATCCGGCCGATGCGCAGGAAGCGGCCCATCTCGGCCAGCTGGCCGGCGAGCGCCGCGGCTCCGGCGGCGGTGAGCCGGTATGGCCGACGCCGTTCGTCGCTCTCGAGCGGTTCGATAAGGCCACCCGCCTCCAGACGCGCGAGCACCGCGTAAAGCGTGCCCGGGCCCAGGCTCGCGCCGCCGAACGCCTCGACATCGGTCATGATCGCGTAGCCGTGCTTCGGGCCGTCGGAGAGGCTGACGAGCACCAGCATCGCCGGCTCGGCGAAGCGTCCCAGCTCGCTCGCCTGGCTCGGTCCCTCACCCACGGCAACGCCCTTTCTGGACGACGATGCATCGATCGTCGCTATATCGCCTTCCGATATAGTTGCGCGCCGCGGACGCTGGGTCAAGGGACATCCGTCCCGGTGCCGCCGGGACGATCCGGACGCCGCATTTTCGGCGATGCGGCGCCGGACCGCAGTCCGGCCGCAGGGCGCATGGCCTAGGGTGCAGCCATGTCGAACACACGGACGCTCGCGTTCATTGCCGGCGGCATCATCGCCCTGGTCCTGGTCTCCGTCGTCGTCGTCCTGCTCGCCGGCGGCCGGCAGCGACAGGAGTTCGCCGCGGGATCCCCGGAGGCGGCGCTGCAGGCCTACCTGGACGCCTGGAAGGAGGGGGACGCCGAGGCGACATGGGCACTCTTCTCGGCCGAGGTCCGGGCGGAGAACACCTTCGAGAGCTACGAACGCGCCGTCAGCGATTACCTCCTCTACCAGTATCCCGAGAGCGGGCCGTCACGCAGCGTGTTCATCGACGGGGTCGATGGCAGCGGCGAACGGGTCACCGTGCAGCTGACCGTGGAGGAGTACTACGGAGACGGATTGAACACCAACTCGTATCGATCCCCGCGGGCGGTGCGCATGGTCCGCGAAGGGGGCGCCTGGAAGCTGGCGGATCCGCTGATCTGGCTCGATCCAATGGAATTCCCCGAGCCAAAGTCCTAGGAGCCTGAAGATGCAGACCATTCGGCGCCTCTACCTGTACCTGCTGTCCGGGATCACTCTCGGCATGCTCGCCGTTGGGCTGAGCCTGCTTCTCGAAGTGACGCTCGCGGCGATCGGGGTGGGACATGGAGCGTTGGCAGGCGGCGGGTCGGGCGACCGGGAGCGGCTGAGCATTGCCGCCGCGCTCGTCGGCGTTGGGCTGCCCGTCTGGGCCGTCCATTGGCTCCTGGTCGAACGTGGCATGCGACCCGCAAGTCCGCACGCCGACGCCGAGCGAGCCTCGATCGTCCGCGCCCTCTATTTCTCGTTCGTGCTTGGCGTGCTGCTCGGATTCGGCGCCATCGCCGCACTCGCGCTCATCGGGGACCTCATCCGCACCGTGCTGGGCGGCCCGGCTCCCGAGTTCTTCGCCTCCGATCCGGCCAGCTCGATCGCGGTGCTCGCGGTGACCGGCGCCGCCTGGTTCTACCACGCGTCCATCCGTCGCCGCGACATGCGTGCTGGGCCGCTGGCCGGCGCCGCGGCCTGGCTTCCGCGCGTCTATCTCTATGGCGCGTCGCTCATCGGCCTGGGGATCATGCTGCTCAGCCTCGGCAGCCTGGTCGCCTTTGCCGCGGAGGCACTGATCGGACCGCCGCCCGACTTCGTCGAGCCCGGCTACCGAGCCGTCCAGCTCGCTGGCCACCTGGCGGCAGTCCTCGTCTGGGGCGGCGTCTGGCTCGGGCACTGGTGGTACGCGGGCCGCCTGGTGGCGGACGCCGGGTGGCGAGGGGCCAGCGAGCGGCCGGCCAACCTCCGCCTCGCCTACTTCGTCGCGGTGATCGGGATCAGCGCCTTCGCGGTGATCTGGTTCGTCTCGCGAGCCGCGAGCGCGGTCCTGGTGCCACTGCTTGGCGCTGCCGGCGCGCTCGGCGGCGCCGCCGAGGGCGGCGATCTTCTGCGGGCGGTGATCGTCTCGATCCTGTCGGCGGTGCCGTGGGCGATCGCATGGTGGCTGCACGTCCGCTGGGTCAGGGCAGAGTCCGTCGAGGCCGACAATCCCGATCGCGCTGCCACGGTCGACCGCCTCGACTTCGGCGTGGTCGGGCTCATCGGGCTCGGATTCGGCGCCGTCGGTGCGGGCTGGCTGCTCGGCCTCCTGGTCGACGCGGCGCTGGGCGGCAACCGGACAATCGGGGATGGGTGGCGGCTGGAGCTGGCGCAGTATCTGCCATGGTCGGTGCTCGGCTTCGTCGCCTGGGCCTGGAACTGGGCCAAGCTCCAGCGGCGGCACGCGGCGGACCCCGTGGGCGAAGCCGGCTCCACGGTGCGGCGCAGCTATCTGCTGATCGTGGTGGCCGCAGCCATCCTCTCCAGCCTGGGGAGCCTCGCACTGGTCCTGTATCGGCTTTTCGGCGAGCTCCTTGGTGCGAGCCTGTCGGGGAGCGCCGTCTCTGAGCTGTCGACCCCGATCGGCGCGCTCCTCGTCGCGGCCGCGGTGGCGATCTACCACGGCGTGACCCTGCGTCGCGACATGGCGTTGCGCGCCGGCGCCGAGCCCGAGCTGGCGCAACCCGAGGCGCCCGCCGAGGCGCCGGCCCCGGCGCCATACGCCGGCGAGCGCCAACGGACCCTGGTCCTCAGCGCGCCACCCGAAGGCGAGCTGGATGCGGCGGTCGAGGCGCTCCGCGCCCACCTGCCGACGGGCTATCGGCTCGAGGAGCTCAGCTCGTGATCGAGCGCCCGAGCAGGAGGGGCATCCCCAGCCGCGCGTCGTAGCGCGGCCGGAAGCGCTCGGCGTTGTACATGGTGGCGACGTCCAGCTGGCGCGTGCTGAGCGCGGCGTCGGGCAGCGGGGCGTGGCTGTACTTGCCGTCCTGGATGGCGACCATGCGACCGGTCACCCCCTCCGCCAGCAGCTCGACCGCCACGTTGGCAAAGGTTGTCGCCACCATCTGGTCGAGCGCATCGGGATCCCCGCTCCGCAGGTCGTACGTCAGGTCGGAATGCACCGTCTCGACGCCGGTCAGCCGGTGGAGCTCCTCGGCCAGCACGAAACCCACGTCTGCCTTCCGTCGGTGGCCGTAGGCATCGGGCTCGCCGAACTCCTCGAGGCTGGCGCCGGTCCAGACCGCCCCCTCGGAGGCCACCACCAGGGCATAGCCGCTCGGATTGAGCCGGCGGTCCTCGATCAGCACGTCGGCCAGGTGCTCCAGCTGGAACGGAGCCTCCGGGATGACGCAGCGGCTGCTCGTCACATAGGCGGCGTACCAGGCGCTGTGGCCGGCATTGCGGCCGAAGATACGGAAGACGCCGATCCGCTCGTGGCTGCCCAGGGTCGTGCGCTGGCGGTTGATCAGCTCCTTGGCCCGGGTGACGGCGGTCGAGAAACCGATGCAGTACTCGGTGCCTGCCACGTCGTTGTCCATCGTCTTGGGGATGGCGACCAGCGGCACCCCCTCGCTCCCCAGCCGTGCCGCGTAGCTCAGGGTGTCGTCGCCCCCAATCGGCACCAGGTGAGTGAGGCCGAGCCGCTCGATGTTCTCGAGCACCAGCGGCGTGAGGTCGAAGCGACCCTCATCGGTCTCCAGGCTGTCACGCCTGGCGGAATCCAGGCCTTCGGGCAGCGCGCTGGCGGCCATGCGGGCGGGGTTCGTCCGCGACGTGTGCAGGACCGTGCCGCCCGTGCGATCGATCGCCCGGGTCGTTCGCCGATCCAGCGGCCGGACGAAGTCCGGGTCCAGCTCGTTGCCCGGGCGCAGGTGCGTGAGCCCCTGCCAGCCGCGCCGGATCCCGAGCGCCTCCCAGCCGAGCTCGCTGGCCCGGTACACGACGCTCTTGATGACCGAGTTCAGTCCCGGGACGTCGCCGCCGCCAGTGAGGATGCCGATGCGTGCCATTGGCCCCAATGATGCCGCGTCGCGCCCGGCTGCGCTCGTCTAAGGGTGCTGGCGCTTTGGGCCGTTTTGAGGCATAATAATCAGCCCCGCCGATCCCCGGCCCGCGGTCACCCGCGGCCACACCAGGAGCGAGATGGCTACGCAAGTCAACGACCGGCGCTACGTGACCTGGCGTCTGCCTGACCGGCAGTTCTCCAAGGTGCACGTGCAGCGCGACCCAGAGATGACCGTCTGTGGCAAGACCCTGCCACGCGCGACGGGCTCGCCACAGCCGCCGATCCCCCCGGTCTCGATGTGCCCGGAGTGCGCAGCCTCGGAGCGCTGAGCTCAGCCCGTCGCGGCTGACGAACCGATAGCAGATGTGCGGGCGCTTCGCGCAGCCGCGCTCCGCGGAGGAGCTGGCGCGCATCTTCCACGCGCGGCCCGCCGTCGACATCCCCGGCGGACGGTTCAACGTGGCTCCCACCGACGAGGTGGCCGCCGTCGTCGAGCAGCGCGGCGAGCGCGTCGTGGACGCCTTCCGCTGGGGCCTCGTCCCGTTCTTCGCCGCCGATCGCCGCGAGGCGGCCAGGCTGATCAACGCCCGCGCCGAGACCGCGGAGACGTCGCCCGCCTACCGCACGTCCTTCCGCCACCGCCGCTGCATCGTCCCGGCCGATGCCTTCTACGAGTGGCGGCGGGAGCGTGACACGACGACCGGCCGCGTGCGGCGTTCGCATCCGTTCGCCATCCGTCGCGCCGACGGCCAGCCCCTGGCGCTGGCCGGCCTGTGGGCCGTCTGGCGCAACCCTGATACCGCCGAGCGCGTCTACACCTGCACCATCCTGACCGGAGCGCCGAACGAGCTGGTCGCGCCGATCCACGACCGCATGCCGGTCGTCCTCGAGCCGGCCGACTGGGACGCATGGCTGGACGCCGAGACCTCGGTCCTCGAGCTGCGGCCCATGCTCCGGCCGCTGCCCGCCGAGGAGCTGCACATGCATCCAGTCTCGCCGTCGGTCAACAACGTCCGCAACGAGGGTCCTGAGCTGCTGGTGCCCATCGGGCCCGCCGTCTCGTGGGTATGACGATCCAGGTTCCGGTGGACGCGATGGTGGTGCTGGTGGGGCCGAGCGGCTCGGGAAAGAGCACCTTCGCGGCCCACCACTTCGCTCCGACCGAGATCCTGTCATCCGACGCGATGCGGGCCATGGTGGCGGATGACCCCAATGACCAATCGGCCACCGAGGCCGCCTTCGAGCTGCTCCACACCACCCTGGGGCTCCGCCTCGCCCGACGCCGGCTGACGGTGGTCGACGCGACCAACGTCGAGCGCTGGGCGCGTGCCGGGCTGCTGGCGATCGCGCGACACCGCAATCGGCCCGCGACCGCGATCACCTTCGCGCTGCCGGTCGACGTCTGCCTGGAACGGAACGCAGCCAGGGCCGATCGCCGCCTGCCACCGGCCGATATCCGCCGCCACCACCGCCTCCTGATGTCATCGTTGGACACGTTGGCCGAGGAGGGATTCAGCCCGGTCTACCGCCTGGACGACGCTGCAGCGGTGGAAGAGGCGCGCGTCGAACGGGCGCCGGGCCGGCGCCAGCCCCAGAGCCCGGCCTAGAGCTGGGACGTGGTCGCGAGCGCGATCTCGCGCACGTAGTGGATGTCCGGGGACCAGGCCCGGGCCAGGATGACGTGGAAGCTTCCGCGGCCACGGCCATGGGGCAGGTCGATCGACGGCAGCCAGGCGGCATGCGCATCCGCATGAAACCGATGGGTGCCGAACTCGCCGCCGAAGCGGCCCGCCTCCACGTCCAGCCGGCCGACGCCCACCAGAATCTCCTCCTCGTGCCCGCCGCGCACCGTGACCTCCGCCTTCACGCGCAGCTCGAGCCGCACCTCCTGCACCTCGATGGGCTCGGCCGTCTCGACGGTGAAGCTTCCGCTGAATGGCTCTGTCAGGCAGATCGGCGTCGGCTCCAGCCGGATCTGGGCCGGGTAGTGGTCGACGTTGGCGGGCGCCTCCTCGTAGAGCCCGTACTGCCCGGTGGCCACCACCCCGGCCCGCAGCAGCGCCATCGGCTGGGCAACCCGAACGGACTGGGTGAGGCGTTCGTCGGCGCCCATCGGGATGTCGACCTTCGCCTCCAGCGTCCAGTCGCAGCGCAGGACGTCTCCTTCGAAGGTGGCCGGGCCGAGCGCCGGCACCTCCAGCTCGAACTGCCAGGTCTCCGGCTGGCCACGGACGAAGCGGCTCGGACCGGCCAGCGTGGCCTCCAGCCGAGCAAGCTCGTCCTGGCCCGTTCTCGTCACGCGATGGGTGGTCATCGCACCGCTCGCCCCGGTGCGTGTCTCGGTGCGCGAGTAGCGGTAGCGCTCTTCGCAGCGGAGGAGGGCGCTCACGCCGCGGGAGTCGTGGTCGCGCTCAGGGGTGTAGGTGAGCGCGACCCTGGCCGTCCGCCCGGGGAGCAGGACCGGCGGATCGAGGTTGACGGTCCATCGGTCGTTCTCAGCCATCCGGTCTCGCTCCCGGGCAGTTCGACAGGCAAAGGAATGCCCGAAGGAACTGCACCCGGGACAGCGGTGCGAGACCGCTGACCCGGTACCGGAACGGTTGATGCAATCTCATGAACCGGTATCGCCGCCCCTTCGGGACGACCAAAGGATAGGGTTCGCGGCTCCGCGACGACAACCCCACTTATCCCCGAGATTTCAGGAACGTTGAGCCGTTATCAACATGCGATCCCCAGCCGCGCGGCACCCTCCGTGGCCCGGTGCTCAGCTGGTGGGCGTAACGGAGACGACGCGGCCGATTCGTCGCCGAACGATCAGGTGGTGAACCATCTGCCTGGGAGACGGGGCCCTGGGGCGCCTTTGCGCGGCACATCGTGGCCATATCGCACACCAGTTGGGCCATTCCACTCGCCAGGTACGCTTTCGCGCGTCGACGCATCACGATGCCCCACCCGGGTGCAGGTGGGGCATCGGAGTCGCCCGCCGTACCGGTCGGCGCGATGCGGACCAACCGGGCGACACTGCTGCTACCCTGCCAGGACCCGGCGCGTTCAGTTCCGAGGATCAGGAGGCGACGAGACCGATGGCGAGCCCGCACGCGGCCGGCTGGAGCAAGTCACCGCCGGAGCTGATTGCGCGTTTCGAAGAGACGATGGCCGGGATTCCCGGAGCGAGCGTGCGGAAGATGTTTGGCTACCCGGCCGCCTTCGCCAGCAACGGGCACATGTTCACCGGGCTGCACCAGGACCGCTGGATCATCCGCCTGTCCGATGGGGCCCGGGCAGAGCTGGCCGCCGCCGGCGGCACACCCTTCGCGCCGATGCCCGGCCGGCCGATGCGCGAGTATCTCGTGCTTCCGGGCGCGGTCCTGGCCGACGCCGGCGCACTCCAGGTCTGGCTCGGGCGGTCGCTCGCCTACACCGAGGGTCTGCCGGCCAAGGCCAAGCGCTAGGCCCTCTCAGCGCAGCGGGCTCACAGCCAGCCGCGGCGCCTGAAGATGGCGTACAGCGTGAAGCTGGTGAGGGCCATCAGCGCCAGCGCAAGCGGGTAGCCGAACGGCCAGTGCAGCTCGGGCATGTGGTCGAAGTTCATGCCGTAGATGCCCGTGACGGCCGTGGGCACGGCGATGATCGCGGCCCATGACGTGATCCGCCGCATGTCCTCGTTCTGAGCCACGGACAGCTGGGCCAGGCTCGCCTGCAGCATCGTGGTGAGCAGCTCGTCGTAGCCGGTCACCATCTCGTGCACGCGGGTCAGGT